>JBDSDB010000248.1:0-33062 GCA_039920785.1 Gemmatimonadaceae bacterium | reverse complement strand
GTGTAGCCCCAGTAGTGCTCCGTGATGAACGCCTCCTGCGAGTGGGCTTTCGCGAGCGTACCCTCGCCGGTGGGGCGCGCGCGCAATCCGGCCCAACCGCTGGCGACCTTCCACTCGTACGCGACGGTCGCGGGCACGCCGTCCCGCCCCACTGCGCCGAAGTGATGCCGCATCGGCAGTGCGACGTACGGCTCGTTGTACCGCAGTCGCGCGACCGCCGCGATGGCGGTTCGCGGCACCAGCTCGCGAATGAAGGTCACGGCGCGGCGCACTTCACCGCCGACCTCCCGCCGGACGTAGAACCGCAGGTTCACCTCTTCGAACGTGCGATGCCACGGGATGGGAACGCCGAGCAGCCGCGTGTTCGCGAAGAGGAAGCCGACGAGACTTATGTATGTCCTGCCGCGCCACGAGTCGAGCGCGGTGCCGGCGGGCACGAACGGCCGAAGCAGCGCGGGCTCAACGACATAGTTGAGCATCACGAGATTGCGCCACTCCGCCGTCAGGAATGGTCGAGACAACTGTGCGGTGCGTGGTGACGCCGCCGTCGCGGCTCGCCATCGGCGCGCTTCCGCGACCAAGTCACCGCTGCTTGTAGCTTCGACCAGCGCTCCCTCACGTCAGCGGTGTCGCGCGAGCGAGAACAGTGAGTACGCCGAGGGATGCGGCGAGGATGACCGTCGCCACCCGCCATGACACACGCGGCCCGAATCGACGGGCGACCAGTCCGGCGACGACGACGAAGAGAAGCTCCCATATCGCGCGAAACGGCCACGCGCGCGTGTGGCTCAGTTGCTCATCGAGAGCCAGATACATCACGAACACCGCCAGCCCGGAGAGCAAGGCCGGCCGTACGAGCAGGGTCGGCTCGGTGCGCATCTCGTCATCAATCAAACGCATCTCCATCTCCTGGTCTTTCGATTCCGATGCTACTTGCGTCGTTCCTTCGGCGTGAGGCGACTGCCGAGGTACACCTTGCCATCCTTGGCCATGTCCCACGGATCGCTCAGCTCGCGCGTGTGGGGCAGCACCTCGGGCTCCGGATCGACGTGGAGCACCGTTCGAACTCGCTTGCGCTCCTTGCGGTGCGCCACGGCCTTGTCCGCCTTCTCGCTCGCGGCCGATGTAACTCCTCTGATCGGGGTCTTCTTGCGAGAGCGAGTCATCGAACTCTCCATGCAACAGGGTCCGCAATCAGCAAGCTCGTGCGCGGCCGCACCGCCTCACGCTGCGTCGTCCACCCTATAGCTGCAAGCCGTGGCCCTGCCTCGCAAGCATGCTCGTCAAAATCGCATCGCCAGGAGTTGCTTGCTCACCAGCGGTGAGCTCGGCTGAGCGACCCCGAGAGGCAGAGGACGATATAGCAAGGAGATGCTTGACAGATTCCCGGGATGCCAGCGCGGCATCAGCGTCAGATCGAGTCGGACAGGTGTGGCCCTCGCAGCCTCCGCAGCGAGGGCCACACGCGAATGCGCACGAGCCAGTAGAAGAACGCGCCGACGACGAGGAGCACCGGAATCCGCAGCGCGCCGCTCTCGCGCACGCCCTCGGGGAACAGCTTCGCCTGACCAAGGAAGAACGAGGAGGTGGCCATGAACATCGCGAAGCACATCCGCCAGAGATGACGTGTGGTGCGCGCCGCACCGCGCAGGCCGCCGCGGGCGATCATTCGCGCATCGAGCAGCGTCCCGACGAGCGCGACGCCACCGAAGGTGAAGTAGAGCGAGGGAGGAAAGCTGTCGAGCCGGCCGGTCGGGCTGTTCACGGCAGCGTTTGCCCAGATGGCAGCGGCCGTGGCCGTCGCCAGCCCCAGAATCGCCGCGCCCACCTCGAGTGCGCCCGTCTCGCCGGGCTTGCGCCGGACGGTGGTCCACCCCGTCAGCGCGAGGTAAAAGGTCAGCAGCCCGCCCATGACGCTGCCGCGGTTCGGCACGATGAACGCTGCCATGGCGGTGCCGAGTGCCGACATGATGAGCATCGAACCGAAGAACACGTTCCCCGACCGTCGATGCCGCGGGGAGCCCTTGCGGACGATCATGGCGGCGGCGCCCGACGCGAGCGCCACCATCCCCATCGAGATGTGGATGATCAACAGGACCCGATGCGCAGTGCTCATCGGCGAGCCCTCGCGCGCAGCTCCAGCCGCGTGAACCCGGCGGCTAGCGCCCCTTCTTCGGCGGAGCCTTCTTCAGCAGCTCGCGCATGCGGGCGAGCTCCTCTTCCGAGAGCTTGTTCCGCTGCACGAGGTGCGCGAGGAGCTTGATCGGCGAGCCGCCGTAGATCTTGTCGAGCAGACGCCCGAGCGCGGAGGCGCCCGCCGTCTCCGCGTCGATCACGGGAAAGTAGACGTGGGTCTTCCCCTCCCCGCGCCGGTGCGAGACGTAGCCCTTCATCTCGAGCATGCGCACCATGCTCGAGACGCTCGTGTAGGCGAGGGTGGGATCCACGCGTTCCCGGATCTCGTTCACCGTGGCCTCGCCGAGGTCCCAGAGCACGCCCATGATGTCCAGCTCGCGCTGGGTCAATCGGAGATCCGTCATGATGTCGGCATTGAGTGCGACGCAAGCTGATGCGCGCAGCCGTGTTTGACAACCGGCGTGAGCCGCCGGACGAGACGAGCGCCTCGCCCGCAGGTGGGAATGCCGTCATCTTCATCGCCATTGACTAAGTTTATAGTTATAACGCGCGAAACCGAATCGGAATTCCCTGTGAGGTGCGAGAGTGATCGTCGATCGCCAGCTCTCCCTTCTACTGTATAACTTAGTATATAGTTATCGAGTGCGCCAGCGCTGTCTGATCGGCAGGCCGACTAGCCCGGGATCGGGTGCGGAATCGAGAGCACGAGATAGACGAGCGCGCCGGCCAGGACCGGCGCCAGCCAACGCAGCATGGTGCTGCGCGGCGCGGCATCGAGGAGAAGCGTCAATCGCCGCTCGAGCATCCCCGAGCGACCCAGCAGCGCCGGCTGCAAGAGCAGCGGTGCCCGATTCGCCGCCTGCGCCACCGTGAACAGCAGATTGCCATACTCGGCCTCACCGCCCAGCGCGCGCACGACGCGGCGATCGCAGTCGGTCTCGATGGCGAGGCCCAACCTCCTGAGCTGCCACCAGAGCGGAAGATTCCACGCCAACAGGGCGACGAGGATGGAGGCGGCGCCGAGGAGGAGCGGGTCGCGAGCCTTCCGATGCTCGTCTTCGTGGCGGACGACATAGCGGCGCTGCACCGCAGGCATGGCGATCACCCAGCGCGGGAGCAGCACGCGCGCGCGCAGCAGTCCGATCGTGGCCGGCCCGAGCGATTCGGTGACGACCACCGGCACGCCGTCGACTTCGGTGGGCCGACCCCCTTCACGGCTCGCTCGCGCGCGGCGAATCAGGTACCACGCCCGCAGGTTGCTGACGACCGCCCAGAGGACCAGCACCACGGTCCACACACTCGAGAATTGGAGCAGGAATTTCCCATACGTCGCGCGACTGCAGTCGAACCAGGCGAGCGCGGAACTTCCGTGCGACGTCGCCCCCATCGCATGACGGGTGGGAATATGCAGCAGGGTATATCCCCAGATCTCGATGACGGGCGCGGAGCGGTGCAACGAGAACAGGATGGGAACGACCACAGAGGCCAGGATGACGACGCACCACACCCAGCGGCGCGACGCGGTGGCGGGGAGCGCGTGCTCGACCAATAGTCCCGCGATGCCGAGGCAGGTGGCGACGGCGAAGAAGTAGAGGAAACAGAGAATGGCCATCGCGTACCTCGCCCGTCGAAGGATGCTTTCGGTCTACGCGGACGATGGGAGAGCGGTTTCGCTGCGGGGACGAGAGTCGCCGCGACGCGCTCACTCGACGATCTCCACCACCGCCACCTGCCGGGTCGAGCGCTCGAACAGGTTGAGCCGGGCGCCCGGTACGAGTCGCGAATGCGGGGCATCGGCCGTGACGAACGCGACCTGCGCGACGGACGGCGTCCCCTGCTCTCTCGGCGACGCGTGGAAGCGACAGATCATCGTCCACCCCTCGTCGGGGCTGTCGAACCACGCTGGATCCGTCGTACGCGTGAACGCGGGGAGCCCTCGCCGCACCTGCTCGTCAGACCAGAAGATTCGCGCCAGGTGCTCGTTCGCCATGTTTGCCGGCCATTGGTGTGTGCGCCGCTCAACTCCACATCGAGCGGAAGCTCATCGGGCGCCGTGAAGCGTACGACCTCGCGCATCGTCGGTCCAGGTTGCAGCGTATGGCATGCGCATCCCCATCCACGCTGTCGCCGTCGCGGTGATCGCCGCGCTCATCCCGCTCACGGCACAGGCTCAGAGCAGGCGACCAATTGTCGCCGTCTTCGCTCACCCCGATGATGAACGCGTCATCGGACCGCTGCTGTCGCGCCTTGCACGAGAAGGGCGCGAGACGCATCTCGTGATCGCCACCGACGGCTCACAGGGTGTGACCGACTTCGCCCGCATCCCTGCTGGCGCGGAGCTCGCCGCCGCACGCACCAAGGAAGCGAGTTGCGCGGCCAAGCGGCTCGGCGTACGGCAGCTCCACATCATCGGTCTCCTCGACGGCGGACTCGCGTCGTTCGACGTGCTGGGCAAGCTCCACACGTCGCTCGTGGCGATCATCGATTCGTTGAAGCCGGCGGCAATCGTCACCTTCGGTCCAGACGGGGGCACGGGACACCCCGACCACCGTCTCGTGGGCAACGTCGTGACGCAGATCGTGCAGGGCGACGCGCGCTACGCGGACGTCGACCTGCTGTACGCGTCGCTGCCGACGGAGCGACTGCGCACCGCGCCGCCGGCGCGACCCACGGTGAGCGGGATGGCCGAGTCGGTGCTGACCGTGCGTGTGCCGTTCGAGGAGCGCGATCTGGTGGCGGGGCGCGAGGAGTTCGCGTGTCATCGCAGCCAGTACACGCCATCGCAGATGGATGCCGTCAACCGGTATCTCGCGCACGCGTGGAACGGCACGGTGTGGATGCGTCCCTGGAACGGCGCGCTGCGCGACCCCGGACTGTTCAAGAAGCCGTAGCCGGTCAGGCCACGCCCGCCTTTCTCATGACCGCCGTGGTGGCATCGAGGGCGAGACGTGCGCTCACCTCGGGTGGCATTCCATCCGGGATGCGCGGACCGATCGTCTCCGGCGCGACTCCGCCCTGGTAGCCGATCGCCTTCAGCGCCTGGAAGAAGCCGATCAGATCGATCACGCCCTCACCGGGCAGCAGGCGCATGTCGTCGCGCACCTCTTCGGGCGGCATCGTGCGGGCGTCCGAGACGTGGACGTGAATGATGCGCGACGCCTTCGCCGCGCGGATATCGGCGACCGTGCCGCCCGCGTGATACCAGTGCCACGCGTCGAGCGTGACGCCGACGTTCGGTCCCGACGCATCGCAGAGAGCGAGCGTCTCGCCCAGCGTCCACACGAAGGGCACGGGCGGCGGCGGGAGCGGAGCCGACGGATCGGCGGGCGCGGCCCCGGGACGATTGCGACGCGTGCGGAACACGAGAGGCCCAAGGAACTCGAGGCCGAGTCGCACGTCCTGCTTTGCGAGCACCGCGGACAGCGCCGACAGCCGGCGCTGCACGAGTGCCCACCGCTCGGCTTTCGGTTGCCCGTTCGGTGTCGTGGGACCCAGCACGAGCTGAAAGCGATTGCATCCGATCGCTCGGCAGAACGCCGCATCCTCGGCGAGCGCCGGCAGCTGCGCGTCGAACGCCGCGTCGTCCGGACCGAGTGCATCGCGCATGGGCAGGTTGACGATCGTCGGCTCGATCGCGAGGTCGGCGAGCAGCGCCCGCGTGGCATCGACGCCGGCCGCCTTCGCGGGGCCGAACGCCCAGTCGATCCCCTTGTAGCCCACACGCGCCGCGAGCCGCGCCTGCTCGGGCCATCCGACGTTGCGCGCCACCGCCCATGGCGGCAACGACACGAACATCCCTGTCGGTGCATCGATGGCTCGTGTCGGCAGCGCCTGCGAGCGCGGCAGAGTGAGCGCCGCGGCGCCGAGCGCGGTGCGTGTGAGAAACTCGCGTCGATCGATCATCTGGGACATTGATGCGGGAGTGATGTCGAGTGGCGGGCGGCTGCGGTGTCGATGCTTCACAAGGCGCTACGTGACAGCGAAAGCTAGACGTCGGGCGGATCCTCCAAAACGCCGGTTGCCCGGCCCTGACGCTCGGCGTGGCGCCTGATCGCGCGGAGCATCTCATGGCGAATCAGACCGCTGCCCGGACGGACGCCAAGCCAGTACAGTCGGAACTTCCATCGAACATCGGGCGCGCACCAGACCCGCGTCTCCGTGCGGAGCTCGCTCGAGCCGCCCGGCTGCGGCGTCACGATGAAGTTCCACCCGGCAAGCGCCAACCCCGCGGACGGACCGGCGCGGAACGTGTCCGCCGCCACGTCGGCGCACGCTCCGCCGCGAAGGGTCCAGAAGCGGCCGAGCAGCCCGATGACCAACTCCTCGGGAGCGCGCTCGGCGACGACGCGGAACCCTGCACCCTCGAAGTCGTGAAGGCGAACAACGCGCTGGCGCGTCGAAACACGATCGCGGATTTCGGTCCACGCGGCGCGCGGAGACCGGACGACGGCGGCGAGCGTGGCGGGCACAAAGCGCAGCGCGAGCAGCACGCGCGCGACCGGGCCGCCCGCGAGATCCGCCTCGCGGATGCTGTTGAACACGATGCCGGCGGGAGCACGGACGAGCGTCGAGTGTCGCTCGACGACGTCGAACTGCGGCATGAGATCGTTCAGGAGCATGGCTCTCCAGCTCTAGCGCGTGAAGCGGCTGCGCGCCGAGATGCGGCCTCCCTGCGTTCGCGAAGCATCTCGATAGGCTGGACGGCGATCGTCGGATTTGCTCGAAGCAGAATCAGCTGTGATCGACGACTGCGATGGCGTCGATCGAGAACAGCAGGCCTCTCGGCAACTGCACGAGTGGCGTTGATCGGACCGGAGGCGCCATCGGAAAGAACTCCGCGAACAGGGTGTTCAGCACGGGGAAAGCGTCGGGGTCAGCCACGAAGCACGTGACCTTGACGACGCGGGCAAGGCTGCTTCCAGCATCCTCGAGCACCGCCTGGAGGTTCGCGAACGCCTGGCGCGCCTGCGCCTCGAAGTCCTTCCCTGCCACTGTTCCGGTCGTGGGATCGATTCCGGGCTGTCCCGCTGTGTAGACGAGATCACCGACACGAACGGCCTGCGAGTAGGGGCCGATACGTGGGACGCGAGGGCTCTCGATGACTTCGGATGGCAAGGCCATGTGGTGATTGTTTTCGTTTAGAGTCCGGAGCGCGCGGCCGGGTCAATATGTGACTCGCCGGGTTTCGCGCGCTACGGTCTCGATGGGCAGTCGGTCTCGATGACGCCGGTGGTCCCGCTCGCGTGCTCCGCAGACGCTTCAGGCATGGACTCCCGATGCTTTGGGCAAGCGGTACGGGGGGCTGTCTCTCAGGCCTCCGATTTGTGGCACACCGCTTCGATGTTGTAGCCGTCAGGATCGAGAACGAACGCGCCGTAGTAGTTCGGGTGATACTCGGGACGAAGACCCGGTGGGCCGTTGTCGCGCGCGCCGGCCCCGAGGGCAGCGTGGTAGAAGGCGTCGACCGATTGCCGGTCGTCGCTGGCGAAGGCGACATGCATCGCTGGGCCGCCACAGCCGGAAGTGGGGGACGCCACGGTCGGTGAGTGGGCGACGTCGCCGCGCTTGACCCAGAACGAAGGGATGAAACCCTTCCTGAAGCCCGCGCCGGAGCCTGATTCCATGGCGAGGACGTATCCCAACGGCGCCAACGCCGCCTCGTAGAATCGTTTGCTACGATCGTAATCCATGACGCGAAGGCTGATGTGATCGAGCACCGGGAGTCTCCCTGAATAGGTCGATGAAGATCGTCAGGCGGCCGGCGAAAGTGGGTGCAAGCTTCCGTGTCCAACGTCAGCCGGTGCGAGTGCTATCAGAGCTCAGCTGAATCAGATGGCTGCCACAGTTCGACCTTGTTCCCCTCGGGATCGATGACCCAGGCAAACTTGCCGTACTCGGAGTCATCGATCTTCTCGAGGACGTTGCAGCCTTCCTCCTTGAGCGCCGCGACCAGCGCATAGACGTCGGCAACGCGGTAGTTGACCATGAACGACGCGTTGCTCGGAGCAAACTGCTTGCTTTCCTCCGGAGCAATGAGCCAGGCGGTCGTTCCGCCAGTGGTTTTGCCCTCCGGATCGGCCCAGTCGAACGAGGCACCGCCCCACGCCTGAACATCGATGCCGAGATGACGCTTGTACCAGGCCTGCAGCGCAGGTGCGTCCTTCGCCTTGAAGAAGACACCGCCGATGCCAGTGACGCGCTTCATGAGACTCTCCGATGTGCGGTTATTGGCGCACCGACCGCGAGCGACACGGAGGAGCACGAGGTCGTCGCTGCCTTCCGTATGGTCCGGCCAATCTCGGGGAGGGCACCGCACTCGGCAACCGGCGCGAGGCACGAGGAGAAGAGCTCGGCGACGCGCCACACCTCTGGAGAAGAGCGCTTCGAGCCCGCCGTCGCGCGCTTCCCGCAGACTGGGACATGCACCCGCGTCGAAGAACTGCGCGTTCCAGTTGGAGCGGTTCCTCGCCCGGAGCCACTGAAGCTCCGGTTATATTCAGGCAAGCCTTCACCTCCTGAATCCGTGTCAAGCGAAACCACACCCCGCAACAACTTCATCCGTGAGCTCGTCGAAGACGACGTCGCCACCGGCCGCTTCGGGCGCTCGGTCACGACGCGCTTTCCGCCCGAGCCGAACGGTTTCCTGCACATCGGGCACGCGAAGTCCATCTGCCTGAACTTTGGACTTGCGCAGGACTTCGATGGCCGTTGCAATCTCCGCCTCGATGATACGAACCCGTTCACCGAGGACATGAAGTACGTCGAGGCCATCAAGAAGGACGTGCAGTGGCTCGGCTTCAACTGGGCAGAGGAGCGTTACGCCAGCGACTACTTCGACGAGCTGTATGCGATCGCCGAGGCGCTGGTGAAGGCGGGGAAGGCATATGTCGATTCGGAGAATGAAGAGGCGATTCGCGCTAACCGCGGTACGGTGACCGAGCCTGGGAAGCCCGGTCGATATCGCGATCGCACGCCTGAGGAGAACCTGGACTTGTTGCGCCGGATGAAAGCGGGCGAGTTCCCTGACGGCGCGCATGTGCTGCGCGCGAAGATCGACCTCGCGCATGTCAACATGATCATGCGCGATCCTCTGCTGCTCCGCATTCGCCACGCATCGCATTACCGGCTCGGCGACGAGTGGTGCATCTATCCGCTCTATGATTTCGCGCACGGATTGAGCGATGCCATCGAAGGCATCACGCGCTCGCTCTGCACGCTCGAGTTCAAGGACAACCGCGACATCTATGAATGGCTCGTGAGCCAGGCTGGCTTCGAGAATCCACCCACGCAGATCGAGTTCGCGCGCCTCGAGCTGGACTACACCGTGGTCAGCAAGCGGAAGCTGCTTCGCCTGGTGAATGAAGGACACGTGAGCGGGTGGGACGATCCACGCATGCCGACCCTCGCCGGGCTGCGCCGGCGCGGTGTGACGCCCGAGGCCATTCGTGCGTTCTGCGATTCCATCGGTGTCGCGCGAAAGCCCGCGCGCACCGAGCTCGCGACGTTCGAGCACGCCGTGCGGAACGACCTCAACATGCGTGTGCCGCGCGTGATGTGCGTCGTGGATCCCATCAAGGTGGTACTCACCAACTATCCAGAAGAGGAGATCGAGGAGCTGGACGCATCGTACTATCCGCATGACGTGCCGCTCACCGGCTCACGAAAGGTGCCGTTCTCGCGAGAGCTCTGGATCGAGCGCGAAGACTTCATGGAAGATCCGCCCAGGAAGTTCTTTCGTCTCGCGCCGGGCCGCGAAGTGCGCCTCCGCTATGCGTATCTCATCACGTGTCAGGAGGTGGTGAGGAGCGACGCTGGCGACATCGTCGAAGTTCGCTGCACGTATGATCCCGCCACGCGTGGCGGCGACGCCCCGGATGGCAGGAAGGTACAGGGCACGATCCACTGGGTGTCCGCAGCGCGCGGCGTGACGTGTGAGGTGCGCCTCTACGACAAGCTCTTTACGGTAGCGGACCCCGAGGGACAGGGTGACGACGTGGACTTCACCACGCTCGTGAATCCGGACTCACTCCGCGTGATGTCGAATGCGAAAGTGGAGCCCAGTGTACTCGGTGACGCACCGGATGCACGCTACCAGTTCGAGCGGACGGGCTATTTCGTGAAGGAAATGGGCGATTGGAGCGCCGAGCGTCCCGTGTTCAACCGCACCGTGACGCTGCGCGACGGCTGGGCCAAGGTGAAGGGCGCCTAGCGGCGCCCGTCCCGATACGCACGACTGCGGGCCAGCCGAAGAAGCTCGCGGTCGTCGCCTGCGTGAGGACACTGCTCCCGATCCTCACCGTCATGGTCCGCACCACCCAGTCGTGGTCCACCGAGATCGCAGCCGACGCTCGCCTTTCCGCCTGACTTTCAAGGCAGTGGCAAACGCCCCCAGCTAGGAGCAGGTCGCAAACCTAGCGCGCTCGTTGATGCGCGATCAACGCCGACGCGCGGTGGACGAGCACTAGATCGTTCCGCGCTTTCAGTGCCTGGCGAATGAGCAAGGCTCGAGAGCGATTGCGCCAGACGTTCGTGCCCCCAACGATCCACCGCCGAGGTTTGATCCGCCAGCGGCAGATCGGCCGGTGTCGGTGTCGAATGAAAGCCATCGAGGCTCCGAGTCGGCGTGACATGAGTTCGCCTGCGGATGCCAGCGCGAGTCGCGCGCGTGAGCGCCAGTCCAGATTGTCGCTGCTGCACGGTGATGGGAAGATCCATCTGCGCCCTTCGCTGCACTGCCCACCAACGTGCCAATGAAGGATTTCGAGCCAGCCGGTGTCCAAGCTTATGGCAGGGCGCATGCATCTTTTTATGGAATTCACCGACGTCGGGTAGGGGCTGTCCTGCGAGGGCGCTAACGAGAGACTTCCTCTGCGTTCGCGCGACGGGCCCATTGTCGCGAGGATGCGAATATTCGCTTCGTGGCCGTGAGACAAGTCGACCGAACTTCGCGAAGTCCGTTGGACGACCCACTTCATCAGTATCTATCAAGGCCGCACCAATTGCCTCTCCTGCGACGATTCACCCCGAAACGCACCGAGCCCAAGGCGTTCGAGGAGCTGCTGAGCGAGCACCTGGACGCGCTCTATCGGACGGCGCTTCGGCTGTGCGCGGGGCGTGAGGCCGACGCGGAGGATCTCCTGCAAGACGCGATGATCCGAGCGTTCGAGCGCTTCGCTGAGCTGCGCGACCTGCAGGCGGCACGCGCGTGGCTGTTCACCATCCTCGTGCGCACCAATCTGAACCGACTGCGCGGGGAGCGACGGCGGCGCGAGTTCGTCGTCGCGGACCTGGGCGAGCAGGAGTTCGAGAACGCGCTCGCCGATTGGCACGGGATCAGTACGCTCGAGGAGGAAATGGATCGGTCCGACCTTCGTGCGGTGCTCGCCGCAGCGCTTGACACTCTCGCCGCTGATCTTCGGACGACGGTGTGGCTCGCCGATGTCGAAGGCTTTCGCCAACGCGAAATCGCATCGATGTTCGGCGTACCCGAAGGCACGGTTGCATCGCGGCTCTATCGCGCGCGGCGCGAGCTTCGTCTAGCGCTCGCCAAAGGTCATTCAGTCGTGCGCAAGGAAGGAAACCAGTGAGTCCTCCGTCCTGTGGAAGAGCCCGTCGCGTGCTCTGGCCTGACGGTGGCCCGCAGATCGCCTCGCCGGACGTGCTCGAGGCGCAGGAGCACCTTGCGAGCTGTATTGCCTGCCGGCGATTTGTCGATGATATGCTGCAGATCTCGATCGCGGTGGGCGCTGCGGCGCCGCGCAGCGCCGCTGCGCCGGCGGAATTGCGTGAGCGATTGTTCACGGCGCTTGCTCGCGCACGCGTGGGAAGCGCGAACGAGAGCGGGGCGCGCCGAGCGCGATCGCGGAGCGCGCTCATCGCGGTCGGTGCGGTCGTTCTGCTGCTGGTGAGCGGCACATGGCTGTACGAGCGCTGGCCTCGTGCGTCGGAGCCTGATATGTTCGCGGTGCTCGCCGAGGACCACGGCCGAGTGAGCAGTGGCGCGCGAATCGTCTCGTCCGATACCGGTGCAGTCGCGCGGTGGATCGGCGCGCGGGTGCCCTTCGCCATGTACGTGCCCGAGCTGCCTGGCGCACGTCTTCGCGGGGCGCGGCTCGTCCTCTTCGCGGGTCGCCGCGGCGCTGTTGCGGAGTACGACGTCAACGGATCGCTCGTGTCGTACTTCGTGCTACCGGCGGCGAGCCCGCTGCCCGCGGCGGACGGACGCGTTCGTTTCGAACACAACTCCCGTGCGGGCTACGGCGAGGTAGCATGGCAGGACGCCGGCCTGCTTCACGTGATGGTGGGAACGCTGCCTCTGCCGCGCCTGGAACAGTTCGCCCGAGATTGCATCGCGGGAATGTCCGGGGCGGTCGCGCGGCTCGGCCCGCGCGCGGCTCGTGTCGAGGGAGAGGCGTGAGCGCTCGCCAGCCTTGCACGCACTCACGCAGTCACTGACTGCAACTCCGGGGGTCGAAATCATGTGATCGAAGCTGGTAGTGGGTGCATTTGCGGGACTGATGGGAGGTCTGGTGTCCGGCCTGATGATGCAGATGATGACCACACCGTCGCCGGACGGTGGCCGGATGCCGATGATGGCGATGGTCGCCGCTGTAGTACGCTCCGACGGTCTCGCGGTCGGGTGGTTCATTACCTGTTCAACAGCGCGGTCATCGGCGCACTCTTCGTCGCGGTCCGAGGCGTCGTCTGCCACCAGTTCGGCATCGCGGTCTTCGTAATGCAATGTTCGACCAATGCTTCCCTGCTGTTCCGCATCTGGGGAAATCCAATCCAACCTGAGAGACAACCATGTCAACAAAATCAGTGATGTCCATCGCCGCGATGTTCGCTCTCGCCGCCTGTGCAAATGAGAGCGACGTCACCAGTCCACCTCGCAATGCTTCCACGCTCGCAGCCAGCAGCAGCCCGTTAGCCCAAGCGAACGTTGCTGCCGAGCACGCGTATCAGGTAACGATCGAAAATCTGACGACTGGGCAGGTGTTTTCGCCCGGTGTCATCGCGACGCACACGAAGAAGGCGAGCGTGTGGGAGGTCGGGGCCCCCGCTTCGGCGGGGATCCGATCGATCGCCGAGGACGGCATGGAAGCCACCGCGGTGTCCGAGCTTTCGGGCGCGCCGGGCGTTTATGCCGCGATCTCCACCCTCGCGCCGATCAACCGCATCGGCGGGCCGGCCGGACTGCCGAGATCTCGGACCTTTACAATTTACGCGTCGGCCGACGCGAACCGGCTGTCGGTCGCGGTGATGCTGATCTGCACGAACGACGGGTTCACGGGCTTGAGCGGAGTCAAGCTGCCCGGCGGCTTCGAGGCGGAATCGTATCTGGTTGGTGCGTGGGACGCGGGGAGCGAACAGAACAATGAACGGTTCAATCAAATCGTTGACCCATGTCAGATGGCTGGCCCCGTTGTCGCGCCACCTGATGGCAATGGTCGCGTCGCGACGAACGGAGTCATCATGACGCACCCCAACATCCAGGGCGTTGGTGATCTGAGCGTCGCCCTTCATGGCTGGCGCTCCCCGGTGGCGCGCATCACGATCCAGCGCCAGAAATAGCGTCCGGATCAGCACACCGTCCGCACGCCGGCGAGAAAGCCGCGGTGCACGGCGGGGAGTGGGGGTTGTGGTGGCGGGCCCGTGCCACCTGATTTTCCCCCACTCCGGTGCGTCGCGCAGTGCGTACGGCGGTGTGGGTCCCCCAAGACGATCGGGCGTTCGAGACGCGGCTCGCGCGTTATTGCGCACCGAATCCCGTCGCCACCGACGCGGTGGTGCCGATCATGATCGCGCCGCGGCTCGCACCGACGGAGGTCACGCGACGATGGGCGTGCTCCTGCAGCCAATCTTCGGGGTTGACCCCTCGCGTGCGCGCGCTGCCGCCCCCGCCACCCGTCGCGGCGCCGCGCGGGAGCTCACCTCATACTTCCACGACCCGATTCAAATTCCTAGGTGATCAGCTCACGAGGCTCGCAGAGGCGAATCGAACGGGCGCGTGCATCATACGTGTCTCTGTGATTGAAGGTGGTCGAGATGCGAGGCGGGAATGGCCGCTGCCACCGTACGAGGCGGCCTTCCTAATGCTTCCGGTCACCCACGTACAGGACGCGCCAGATCCACCCGGCTTTGTCGTCGGAGATGTAGAGCGAGCCATCCGGACCCTCGGCGAGTCCGACGGCGCGGTGCGCCGACCCGGCCGGCGTCGGGTTCCCACCCGCGAAACCGTCGGCGAAGATCTGGTTGCGGCCGGTCGGCTTCCCATGTCCCCACGGCACGAATGTCACGACGTACCCGGGCCCCGCCGGCTGCTGCGACGGATCGAATTTCGAGCCATGATACGCGATGAAGAGACCGCCGGCGTATTGCTTCGGGAACTGCGTCCCGGTGTAGAACAGCATCGAGAGCGGCGCCCAGTGCGCGGGGTATTCGTCGATGGGGAGCTCGCGCGAAGCGCACCGGCCGACAATCCGACCGTCGCCGCCGTACTCCGGCGCCAGCACTTTCTTGTTGTGGATGCCGTCGTAGTAGCAGTACGGCCAGCCGTACGCCTTGCCCCGCTCGATCCGGAACAGCTCCTCCGCCGGTAGCAGCGCATCATCGCGTGCGGTGAACAGGGTAGGCCAGTTGTCATAAAGTTGGTCGCGTCCGTTCTGCACGCCGTAGAGCGCTCCGTCTGCGGGGTTGATCGCCAGGGCGTTCATGTTGCGCAGTTCGGTCGCGAACCGGCTCCCGTTCGCCTGGGTCTGTCCCGTTGCATGCGCGCTGAAGCGCCAGACACCGGCCCGAACGGGTAGCTCCGGGCAGGGATCGATGCCCGGCGAGAAGTCGGCGCGGTTGTGCACCTGACACGAGTTCGTCATCGAGCCGATGTTCACGAACATTCCGCCAGCGCCGTCGAGAACGACGGTCTTCCGATGGTGGTCGCCCGTGCTCGGCAGTCCTGAGACCACGGTGACTGCTGGCTCAGTCGGCGCGAGCGAGTTGCCCGTGAGCTCGTACCGCAGCACACGGTCGTCGGGCGCGAAGAACAGCTGCGTCCCACCCAATGCGATCCCGTTGCCCCCGGTCGGACCGAACCGTTGTTGCACGTCGGCTCGGCCGTCACCATCCGTGTCGCGCAGCGCGAGCACCGCACCCGTGATGCTCCCATCGACGGCGTTGTCGAGCGCTACGTACAGGTCACCATTGGGGCGAACGACCATGTGCCGCGCGAGCACGGCATTTCGCGCGACCACCACGGCACAGAATCCGGGCGGGAGAGTCAGCCCGCCGTTGTCGGCGTCGCACGCGATCGAGGATGCGCCGTGCCGCACACGGTCGAGTAGAAGAGCCGGTGTCGCGGCTTCGTCAGGTATGGTCGGGGAATCAGCGCAGGCCGCGAACACAGCAGCTACGGCGCACCCGCCGAACACGATTCGCATCACGCGGACCAGAGCGGGTTCGCTGGGCCGGGGAACTCGAGCATTGAACGACATCGTGTGACTCTGCGTGAGGGGTTCAGAGGCCTGAACGAACCGGAAATCGCCATCCACGCGGTCGAGCCAGCGAGGCGCGGACTATCGTCCTCTCACTCGCGATTCCGCGTGAGGCGACCAGGCGCACATCGCGGGCCAATTGTTGCGCGTGCCATCGATCCAGATGTCGCAAAAATCGGCAACTGGTACATCCCCTGTCTTGTCGGCAACGATCTCAGACATGGCACGCATGCGGACCGCGTGCGGCGAGGCTCACCTGCGCGTGCGATAAGCCGGCTTCACGCTCGAAAAGAGAGCGCTCGATACCTCGAAAACGTACCGACCTCACCGAGACGCTTCTCGAGCGATTCCGGGCATGCCGGAAGAGTCTTTGCCCCAGCATCGGCACGCGAGATTCTCACTCTGATCGTCCGAGCCGCGCGGGACGATGACTACGCGCCGAGCGGCACCCATGCGCGTAGCACGCCGGCGGTTCGCGGCGCGCGTTCAGGCGCGGCCAGCAGTTCGTCGGCGAGGCGCGCGAGGTCGGCGGGCACGTCCACGTCATAGTGCGGCGTCGTGAGATACGAAGAAAGGCCACGATGGCCCGCTTGCGCGAGAAGCGACTCGAGCGCGCTGCCCGTGCCGAGAGACGCAGGTGCGAACAAGCCAGGATGCGCCTTTGTCGCGCCGACGAGATAGTACCCTCCGTCATCACACGGCCCGGCCACGATATCGTGGTCGACAAGCGCCGCGAAGGCCGACTCGAGCACAGCCGGCCCGAGATGCGGACTGTCGCCATTGAACGCCACGACGCGCTCCGACTGTGCGCACAGCATCTCGAAGCTCGAGGACAGGGCCTCTGCCAGCCCACGGCCGTGCTGGCGCACGACCCGAACACGCGACGGTATCCACGCGCTGATCTCATCCGCGTCGTCAGGCGGACACACGAGCGCGACCCGTGCGCCAACCCTCTCGCCGAGCGCAATGGAATCCTCGATGAACGCCCTGTACAGTTCGACGACGAATGCCGGCGTGCCCGTCGAGGCGAGGCGCGTCTTGACGTGACCCGGGCGCGGAGCCTTGGCCATGATCGCGAGGATGCAGTCTCGATATTCCGTCTTGTGTTCTCGCGGCAATGCGTTCAATTCGACATCCGATGCAAGACACTCCGCTCGCCGCCAACATCGACATCGAGACCCGCGACCGCACGTTCGGATCGGGTCTGCTCCTCGATCTGCTCGCGGCGCTTCGTCAAACCGCACCCGGCGAGCTCGTCGCGCTCACGAGTACCGCGCCCTCGGCGATCGCCGCCGATCTCGATGCGTGGTCTCGGCTCACCGGACACGCCATCGTCGCGCAAGCAGCTGATGGTGACGCCCGACGCTGGGTGATTCGGAACGGAGCTGCCGCGCATGGCGACGATGACGCCCGGCCGCTCGGAGAGCGCCTCTGGGTGTATCTGAACTTTCACTGCAACTTGAAGTGCGACTACTGCTGTGTGCGGTCGTCTCCCACCGCATCGCGGCGAGAGCTCGGTATCGAACGCGCCCGCCGCATCGCGTCGGAAGCGCCCGCCCTCGGCGTACGGGAACTGTTTGCGACCGGAGGCGAGCCGTTCCTGTTGAATGACGTCGACGACGTGGTGAGCACGCTCGCCGAAGTGGCGCCGTTGACGCTGCTGACGAACGGCATGCTGTTCGAGGGGCCGCGCCGCGCCGCGCTCGCGCGCCTGCCTCGGGATCGCGTGACGCTTCAGATCAGTCTGGATAGTCCGACCGCGACGCTGCACGACAGCCATCGCGGCGCTGGCGCCTGGCAACGCGCCATGCGCGGCATCGACATCGCGCGTGCGCTCGGCTTTCGCGTCCGTCTTGCCGGCACGGTGGCGAATGATGCAGACGAGGAGCGCTTCAAGGCGTTTCTCGATGAACAGCACGTCGCCGCCGACGACCGCGTCATTCGCCGAGTTGCACTGCGGGGCGTGGCACGCGCGGGCGTGGCGCTGTCGCGTTCCGATCTGGTGCCCGAGATCACGCTGACCGCCGACGGCGTCTATTGGCATCCCGTTGGTGCGGACGACGACGACATGCTCGTCACGCGCGACGTCTTTCCACTCGCCGCCGCGTTTGCAGCCGTTCGCGCGCATCTCGTCCGAGAGCGAGCGCACGGCGAGCGCCTCGCATCCGTCTTCCACTGCGCCTAGCGCGACGACTCTGCCGAGGGCAGGAAGAATCCCTGCGCGCGGCACGCGGTGTCGAGTGAGTCGTAGCCGCTGACGTCGGCCGGAAGCCACTGTCGCAATCCCTCGGCTTCGAGAATCGGCCGATGAACGGGATTCTCGAAGTTCATGGCGAGCAGGGCGTCCGTGAACCGGCGTGCGAGATCGTCCTCGAGGCCAACGCGCGCCGTGAACATGCAGTGAGAATACTCCGGCGACGACCACACCACCGACACGGCGCCTGCGGGAACGAGTTGCAGTTCGAGCATACCGGACCAGAAGGGACTTCCGACGGCGCCGGCGTCGGCGCGCCCGTCGAGTACCGCCTTGAGCACCTCGACCTCGCTGGTGCCGGTGTCGCCGTGCTTTCCGACGTCGGTGTTGATGCGCAATGAGGTGAAGTCGCGCCCTTCCACGAGATCCTCGGCGGCGAGAAAATGGACGGGAAGAATGGCGGCGTGTCCGCTGTCCCGGCTGCCGAGAGCGAGGGTGCGCCCGCGCACGTCACCGAGCGCTGCAACGGCTCCGCCTGATGGCGCGATGATCAGTGACTTCCAGCCACGGTCCGTATCGCGCATGGCGAGCGGTCGGCACGCACTGCCACTCCACTCGCGCGCCTGAAGGAACGCGAGATTCGTGTTCCACGCGATGTCGATGCGCGGTGTGGCGTCGCCGTCCGACGCCAGCAGCGCCTGCACCTGCGCCTCGTAGCTCTGAAACAACACGACCTCGACATCGACGCCCGCCTCCTCGTGGAAATAGCGGCGCATCCCCTCCCAGATCGGAACGACTTTCTGGTCGTAGGCGACTGCACCCAGCCAGATGGTTCGTGGTGACATGTGTGCGCTCACGGTGTGGTCGGCTACGAGAACAGGGGAAGGCCGAGCAGGGCGCGCCCGATGAACTCGCGCAGCACGTCGTTCGTGGGGGCCATGACGGCGCCGGCCTGTGCGTCGCGGAAGAAGCGTTCGATGCCCGTGTGCTTCGAGAACGCCGCGCCGCCGCACACACGCATTGCCTGCGAGGTCACGGCGATCGCCACGTCCCCCGCTGCGGCCTTCACTTCCAGCACACGCAACATCGTGAGGTCGCCGGGCGTCTCCAGATGTCGCACCGCGTCATCGATGCGCGCGGCCAGTCCATCGGTCTCGATCTGCATGGAGGCGAGCTGCGCGCGCAGCGTCGGCAGCGCTTCGCCGAGCGACACGGAGCCCATGTGCTCGAACTTGGCCGTGCCGAGATGCCGGGTTGTCGCCGAGAGGACGGCGCGGCAGAGCCCCAGAGACACCGCGGCCTGGCCGAGATTGAACAGGGGGAGTACCACGTTCAGCATGGTCTGAAACCCCGTGCCGTCGTCGGTGAGGCGCATCTCGTTCGGCACGACGCATCCCTCGAGCGTCATGGGTGACGACGCGTTGGCGCGCAATCCGAGTCCGTCCCACGCCCCCGCGACCGAGAGTCCATCAGAGCCCGCCATCACGAGATACAGGGTGGAGTCCGTGGCCGCGGTTCCCGTGGGGGAGAGCGAGGACGCCACGTAGCTGTGCGCGTGACCGGCACTCGTGACCCACGACTTGCGCGCGCCCAGCCGGACGCCGGAGCCGTTCAGACTCTCTGCGCGAGACACCGGCGCCCAGAAGTGGCTGCGTGAGCCCGCTTCACTGAACGCCAGGGTCGAGAGGTGCTCTCCGCGCGCCATCGCCTCGAGGACGTTCACGAGCGCGGCCGAACGTGGCGCCGCGGCGACGGTGGCCGCGGCGAGTGAATGCATCAGGAACACCATGGCGACCGACGCATCTGCCTCCGCGAGCGTCGCGACGACGTCTGCCAAGGCACGGGGTCCCAAGCCCGCACCTCCCACGTCGGCGGGCAGGAGCAGTCCCATCAACCCCGCCCCGCCAAGGGCTTCTACCGCTTCGGTGGAGAATCGTCCATGCTTGTCGTTCTCGGCGGCGGTGGGGGCAAGCACGTCTCGCGCAACGAGATTCGCGTTGCTAGTGGCGGTCTCCATCTGCATATCGAACTCTCCAGAGCACGGACGAACATTTGGGGGGCGACCGCGTGACGACGGCGAGTATCAATGACCGCACATCCGGTGTCAACCATGCCATTCGCGTTCACAGCAACGTGACACTGTCCGTCATTGTTCCAACCTTCAACGAGGAGGCGATCATCGTCGCCACCTTGCGGCACTGTCACGCCACCCTGTCGCCACACGAACTCATCGTTGCAGACGGCGCGAGTACCGATCGGACGGTCGAGCGCGCGCGCGCGTATGCCACCGTGATTGCATCCGAGGCGTCCCGTGGGGCCGGGCTCAACGCGGCTGCCGCCATCGCCACCGGCGATGTACTGTTGTTCCTCCACGCCGACACCACGGTCCCATCCGGCGCCGCAGACGCGATTTCAGCGGCGATGGTTGCTTCCGACGTCATCGGTGGTGCGTTTCGTCTGCGCTTCGATCATCCGGGCCGGCTTGCCTCGTTCGTGGCACGCAGTGTCAACGTTCGCTCTGTTCTGCTCAATACCTTCTTCGGCGATCAGGCCCTGTTCGTGCGTCGCGACGTGTTCGCTCGTGCGGGCGGCTTCTCGGACTGGAGTGTCATGGACGACATCGAGATCCTCCGGCGGCTTCGCCCCCACGGTCGCCTCGTGCTACTCGACCTGAGCGTCGTCACCTCGGCGCGGCGCCACGAGAATCGCGGCTGGCTCCGGACGCTGGTGACAGTCTGGGTCGTCACTGTCCTGCATCGCATGGGCATGTCGGGGCGCGCCCTGCGCAGGCTGTACGGTGCCGAACGATGACACAACGACGTGCTGGTGTCGACGTGGGGCTCGCTGCGCTCCGTATCGCCGTGGGCGCGTACTGGTTGTACGAACAGCACTGGAAGCTGCCCCCCGACTTCGGACTGCACGAGCCCCGCGGGCTGATGTTCGCGTTTCGTGAGAGCGCTGCCTACCCCACTGTCCCCCTCTTCGGCGCTTTCATTCAGGATGTGGTCATTCCGCACTTCCACCTCTTCGGATGGCTGCTCCTGCTCACGGAGACGGTGATTGGACTATCGCTCCTCCTCGGCGCGTGGACGAAGATCGGCGCGAGCCTGGGCGTGCTTCAGGCGGTGAGTCTGCTCGTCGCGCAAGCGAGTACGCCGGAAGGCCCGTGGATCTACCTGGCGATCCTCGCTCTCAACCTGCTCGTTCTCGTCACGCCGTCTGCCCGTGCCCTCAGTGTTGACGCGTGGCGCACCAGGACAGGGCGGACCAGATCCTCATGAGCCACTCGCACCATGATGCACCACTCAGAATCTCGAGCCGAGATAGATGTCCCACCGCCAGCGCCGTTCTGGAGACATGCCGCGCGCGACTTCAGTGCGGATGAGTCCATCCAGAAGCGTGACCCCGACTCCTGCGCCGGAGAGCGTACGCACCTCACGAGTGATATTCGTGCGCGAGCCAGCCCATCCGACGTCGTAGAACAGCGACGGACGGAGCGCGCTCCGCTTTCCGAGCCCCACCTCCGAGCGTGCCAACCAGAATGCATTGCCCACTCGACCCTCGCCTTCCGGCGCGGCGAACTGACCGCGCACGGTCTGAAGCCCACCGACGTAGAAGGCGCGCTGAATCGGCAGATCTCCCGCGGACGCGCCAACCGCGGCGGTCAGGGACACCGGAAAGCTGGCGATGATTCGCGCGAGCATTGCATCGAGCGCGAGGCGCGCATAGCCCGACGTTCCGACAGAATCTGCGCGACGCGTGAATGCTCCCTCGCCGCGAGCGCGAATGTCGACGCGGGCCGCGGTGGGATCGGTTCCAAACCCGCGCGCGACCTCACCGCCAGCGCCCACCACCGTGAGTGGAGCCGCGGCGACGTTTCGCCCGAATTGCGCATTGCCGATCACGTTGCGGAGCGAGACCTGGGTGTTCGGCTCCACGCCCGCACTTCGTTGCTGCTCCGCAAACAGTCGCCAGCGCAGCGTCGCCGCTGTGAACGACGCTGGTGCCTCACGCGTGCCGGCGACCTCCGCGCCCCACGTGCGGTAGTAAAATCCCTCGTCACGCGAGTTGAGCAGATTCGTCAACGACGCGCCGAAGGAGAGCGGAGCGCCCCAGTCGTCGTTCGCAACGCCGAGCCGGTGAAAGATGCCGACCCTGATGTCTTCGCGCCCGTTGCTGCGTGCGAGCGACAGCTCGCCGTTGAACACTCGGTCGGCAGTGCCGATGCGCGCCACCGTCTGCGCCGTGAGCCCGAGTCCCAACGCCCAGGTGATCGAGCCGCCCAGCGACAGTCCTTCGATCCGATTGAAGCGCAGCATGTCGAGGCCGGTGTGCAGCACTGGCGGTTGTGGAGCCCATCCCGACTGAAGCGAGAAGTCGAGCGACTCTAGTAGCCTGTCGCGCTCGCTCGTGCCGAACAGCGCCTCACCGTCCTCGTAGATGGAGCCGGGCAAATCCGGAGAGTTGTCGAGGCGTGCGAGATCGCACGGCATGCGGATGGCCGTCTGCAATGCCCCCTTGTATCGCGACACCGTGGCCGCGAGGTACGTGCTGTCGGTCTCGCAGCCTTCGCGACGACGTACGATCTGTCGCACCATCGCGATGCGCCGCGCCGCGCGCGCCAAAAGCAGGCGCGCCGATACTGTATCGCCCTTCACGCGCGCCTGCTCCGCCTCCGCGCGCAAGCTGTCACCGCGATGCGTCCACGCCCTCATCAACGAATCCTCCCGCACCACGCGCGCTGCGGCCGAAGTGTCCGCGATAGGCCGCCTGCTGCCGCCCATGATGATGTAGCTTGACGCGTCGCGCAGCGTGTCGTCGACGGCGAGTCCCATTTGCCCCGGGAGCGGAACCACCGGTATCGCCTCGGGCCCGTTCACGCTCTCATAGCGGAAGCTCTCCTGCCATTTCAGCGGCATCCGCATGAAGCCGCCGATCAGCTCTCCCTCGGCAACATTGAGCTTGGGCAGCCAGAAGCGTCCTTCGTAGAGTCCGAACTCGATGGTCACCGCGGAGAGTCTGGCGCGAGCGGGAGTGAAGGTCGCACGCGCTACCTTCGCACCCAGGGCTTCGAGAAGTGTGCCGCGCGCGCGCTTCAGCTCTTCGCGTGCTTGCATCGCGACAGCGCCGGTGTCAGTCCGGATGCGCTGCTCGAGATCCTGGATCTTCTGTTTCTGCTCTTCGTTCGCCATCTGCCACATGTCGACGTCGGCAGACATGCGGTACGCCGCGCGCACGAGGCCACCGCTCTCGACATCGAACCAGAACGAGCCAACGAATGCGCGCCAATGCGGTCGACGCGCCGAAAGGCGCAGCTCGCGCAACCGGATCGCTTGCCCGCCGGGCAGGCGAATCGTGAGCGAGTCGCCCGTCGCGTACTTGTAGTAGGCCTCGGCGCCCTTGGCGAGCGGGTGCAGCATGTCGCTCTCGTTCACTTCCGCCTGCACGACGCGCATGTCGCCTGACGGAATCCAGAGCGACTCGCGCTCGGGGAAGTATGGGATGGGCGCTGCATCGGCCAAGTCGAGCTGCGCGCTGCCCATGGGAAACGCAGTGCGCCGACCGGTGGGCTCGACCCACACGCCTGATTCGCGGCCCCAACGCACGCGCGCCGATTGTTCGGTGCGTAGCAGCAGCTTGTCGGCGCCGACCTTTCGCACGCCCAGTCCGACTGTGAAGCGAAGAAACGATTTGGCGGCGTACGAACGGAGTGCGGTGTCCTGTGCAATGCGAAACGCTCGCGCGCGTCCGAGCATCTGGCGAGCGTCCGCATCGGCGAACGCGGATCGGTCGAGCTCGGCCGTGACCTCCTGGCGGCGGGCGGGACGCGGCACTTGCGCGGCTGTTGGAGCGGGTGCGCTTGCCTGAAGCAACATCATTGCGGAGAAGACGAGCACGCGACTCCGGGGTGTGGGTTCCGTCATACCACGTTGGTCACCGAAATGCTCCACGGAGGTGCCGATCGTCGAAATGCGGAACTGCGCGACTGCCTACTACGGAAGCTGATACTGGGGGGAAACGACGGAACGGGCAGGCACAACGGAGCATCCCCGCCGCGGAGTCTGGAGCCGACGATTGTGCTGTCGCGTGTCGTATGGCTCGCCACGCGGCGCACCGAGTTGCTCGGCTTACGACGACAGTAGTTCCGAGAGCCGCGTGAGCACCAAGGGAAGATCCGGACTCTCGTCCAGCACGAGCGCCACGGGATCCGCACCGAGTCGCTCCATACGCTCGATCGCATTCCGGATCGTGTAGTCCCTGGGGTTCAATCCGTCGACGACTTCGTCCCACTGCAGCGGCATCGACACCGTGGCCCCGGGCAGGGGACGTACGCTGAACGGGGCGACGATCGTCTGCCCGTGCCGATTCTGGAGATAGTCCAGGTAGACCTTGTCGCCACGCTTGGTGACGTGGCGCGTGATCGTCGCGATGTCTGCCACCTCGCGCAGCATCACGCGCGCGAGAAGCTCACCGAGGGTGCGGGACTGCTCGTAGGTGCACAGGCGCGCCAGCGGCACCATGATGTGGAGGCCGGTCTTGCCCGTGGTCTTCACATAGTGCTGGAGCCCGATCCGCTCGCAGAGCCGGTGCAGCACCTGCGCGCAGCGGATCACATCGGAGAACGGCGCCTCCTTCGGATCGAGATCGATCACGCACCAGTCGCACTGCTCCAGTGAGCCCACGCTCGACGCCCAGATGTGGATTGGGATGCACCCGAGGTTGACCACGTAGAGCAGCGAGTCCACGTCGTCGCAGACGAAGTAGTTGACGTTGCGCTGGCTGTCCTCGCTCCAGATGGGCTGCGTGCGAATCCACTCTGGCGCGAACTCCGGCGCATCCTTTTGATAGAACTGCTTTCCGTCGATGCCGTCCGGGAAACGCGTCATGACGAGCGGACGATGACGCAGGTAGGGAAGGATCCACCTGGACGCGGCCCGATAGTAGTCGATGAGATCGCCCTTCGTGTACTTGTCCGCGGGCCAGTACACTTTCTTCAGATTGGAGAAGTTGGTCTCGCGCGGCTTCGCCTCCCCTGCGGGCGACGCTCCGCTCGGAGCGACAGCGGCGACGACGGGCTCGGCCCGAGGCGCCGCCGCAGTCGATGATGCCGCACGTCGCTCACATTCGTCCGGCCGCTTGTCGTCACGCAGGCGGAGAAACGACGAGTGTCGGAGCAGTCCGTCGGGCGTCACCTCGCGATACTGCACCTCGCACACGTAGCGCGGCTCGACCCACGTGGTCGTGGTCGTCTCCGGAATGCTCTCGCTCGGCAACGGCTCCGATCCTGGCGTGATCGCCATCCCATGGCACGGCGCATCGCGACGAATCGCCGGCGAGAGCAGCGCGATGAGCTCCCGGAGCATCGCATCGTCCATCCCGGTGCCGACGCGACCAACATAGCAGAGACGGCCCTCGACGAACTCGGCGAGCTGCAGCGCCCCGATGAATGCACGCGCGCCCTTGGGCTGCGTGTAACCCACGATCACGAAGTCACCGGTCCGGTGCGCCTTGATCTTCAGCCAATTCGCCGAGCGGCGGGCAGCGTACGTGCTGTCGGCTTTCTTGGCGATGATCCCCTCGAGGCCGAGCTTCGCCACCTCGCGGAACATCAGCTCACCCTCGCGCACGATGTAGTCGAGCCCGCGCACGGCGCCGAGCTTGGGGACGACCTCCAGCAGCAAGCGGCGGCGCTCGACGAGTGGAACGTCGCGAAGATCGTAGTCCTCGAAGGCGACTAGGTCGAAGGCGAAGAAGGTGGCTGACAACTCGACCGCCGCCTGCCCAATCTCGAGAGCATTCGTGAGACGGCCGCGCCGTTGCAGACGCGCGAAGCTCGGTTTGCCCTGGTCGTCCATGACGGCGACTTCGCCATCGAGGATGCAGGCGTCGTGTGGCAACGCCTTCACGGCGCGCGCGACTTCGGGAAAGACGTCGGTGTAATCGAGTCCGTTGCGGGTGAGGAGGAGAACATCGCTGCCGCGCTTCGCCGCCAGCAGTCGATAGCCGTCGAGCTTGAGCTCGAAGATCCAGTCGTCGCTCGTGAATGCTTCGTCGCGTGAGTCGGCGAGCATGAGCGTCACCTTCCGTGGATCGACGCGCGACCGCACCGCTCCCGCGGCTTCCACCGCCGTGCGCAGCGCCGAGCCCGGACGCTCGCCGGCCTTCACCTGCTCCACGGTGAGGCCCGAGAGCACGGAGGTCTCGTCGAACTCGTCGCCCGGCGACTTCACGTAGGCGTCGCGCTCCTTCAGCAGCAGCCACTCCTTCTCGCTGCGCTTGATCTTCACCAGCGCCCACTTCCCACGAAGCTTGTAGCCCTTCAGCTCGAAGGCGAGCTTTCCCTTCTCGAGACCTTCGCGCCAATCCTCGAGCGGCACCCATTCACCCCGATCCCAGACGATGATGCCGCCGGCGCCGTAGTTCCCTTTGGGAATGATGCCCTCGAAGTCGCCGTACTCCATGGGGTGATCCTCGACGCGCACCGCGAGGCGTTTGTCGGCCATGTCGTACGATGGGCCTTTCGGCACCGCCCAGGATTTGAGGACGCCCTCCATCTCCATGCGGAGATCGAAATGGAGATGACTCGCGTCGTGCTTGTGCACGACGAAGAGCCGTCCCGGTATGACGGCGACGGTGCCGACCGGCTCCGGCGACGAATCGGCGGAGCGCTTGGCGCGATACGCCGCGAGGCTGTCCGCCGCCTTCTCCGGGTCGTCTTCAGGTCGCAAGCGGTCACGTGGCCGTGGCATTGTCGTCTGTGAGTCGCATGTTGAGGCGTGGAGCGTCGTCGAGACTCTACGCGCTCACCTGATGGAATTGCAGGCAGACGCCCGACGGGAGAATCATG
The DNA here is from genome assembly GCA_039920785.1 of Gemmatimonadaceae bacterium. GTDB lineage: Bacteria > Gemmatimonadota > Gemmatimonadetes > Gemmatimonadales > Gemmatimonadaceae > AG11. The sequence continues at coordinate 6,394 of JBDSDB010000248.1, read as the reverse complement.
TGGAACTCCCGACGTCCCCAGCTCTTTATCTCGAGCGGGCCGACCTGCGCCGCTGCTCCTCGATACTCTGCGTAGAGCGCCTCGAGATCGTCCACGCCGATAGTTGCGCTCGCGTTGTCCGCCCACGCCCGCGTACTGTTCTGGACCAAGTTGAGGTCGACGCGGCCGCGCCGCACTCCTGCCATGTCGCCGCCTTCCCACGTGATCGCAAACCCGAGCTGCTCAGTGTAGAATCGCAGCGCATCCGCCAGGCTGGACCCTGCGGGGATCAGGGGCGTAACCGTGAGCATTGTGGCCTGAGAGCCTTGTGACATCGGTCGTCTCCATATGAAGCGTCGTCGCTACGTCAGCGCAGCTGCCACCAATCAATGGCTCCGCTGTCGGCATCAGCGTTCGGTGACCTACATGCGCGTCGAACCTGTCGGCGGGACTCGCAGCTGTTCCAATAGTGTATGGCCCGCTGGCCATGCGCCGAGCCCACTCGCACTATTGATATGGCCCGCCGCGCCGATCTCCACGTACACGCTGCCCCACGCCGCTGCGTACGCGCGCGCTTGCGCGGGCGTGACGTACTCATCGTCCGTGCTCGCGACCACGATACTCGGGAACGGCAGCGGCGTCTGCGGCATCGGCGCGAATCCGGTCGGGCCCGCGGGATAGTTCGGCCCTTCGGGATCGCTGGGCGCCACCAATAGGGCGCCCCGCACGCGGGCAAGGCGCTCGGCTGAGACCGCGCGAGTCCAATGCGCGACGAGCGCGCAGGAGGAGCTGTGTGCGACGAGGACCACGGCGCCGTTCGTCGAGTCGATCGCTGCGGTGAGCGTCTCAACCCAGTCGGCGCAGCGCGGCATCTCCCACTCGGTTTGCACGACGCGGCGACACGCGGAGTCCGTGCGCTCCCAGTGGCTTTGCCAGTGCTCCGGTCCGGAATTGGACAGGCCCGGCAGGAGGAGCGTGCTTCCGGTAGCCGCAGCTGCATTCATGAGAACGCGATGATGTTGGATAGCGAGGCCGAAGAACAACCTTGTGTGAATCTTGCTATCGGACGTGCTGCTGGCAATCGTCCCGTCTCGCGCCGACGACTGCCATCGGCCGGTACAAGTACGTCGACACCAATCCGCGGTTGTTGGCGGTGAATCTCGCCAAGGCATTGCTCCCGGGAGCCGTTGAGCCGCGGTGCATCCCCTGCTCGTGCACGAGATCGACCTCTCGGGGTTCGCCGCGCGTTCGGAACGATGCGATGGGGCGAGGGCCTGTCCGCATGCTGCGTGAATAGACTGTCACCCATCATACCGCTTGCTCAGCCGCGCCCAAGCCGGAACTTCGGCATTCGCGAGTAGCGGCTGGCGAGCACGGAATTCGTCGGTAGCACTTGGGTCCCACGGCCAGATGCCGGAGGTGGTCGGCCAGATGAGTTGCGCCGTCGGAAACACGTGACCGTCGTAGTACCAGAGATCCCAGCCAAAATGCGGTTCAATGAGCTCGTCGCGCACCGGACGTAACACGACTGCAAAAGCGTCCAGAAGACCGTCGATCGTGTCGCCCAGTTCAAAACGCTCACCGTGTCGGGCGCGCTTCGCGATCTCGTTGAGTAGGACGTGAGACAAGTCGGACTTCAGTCCGACGATGATGATCTCCGGAATCTGGAAGTTGTGGTATAGGCCGACTGAGTAGACGAAACCGGGCCACTCGTCATCGCCAAACACGCGCAATACGTGCAGGCCGTGCTCGGCGATGTCAGCCAAGCACTTGTCTTCCGCCTCGCGCTCCTTCGGATCGTCAGACAGCTTGGGCATCCGGATGTGATATGCAGCCAGTATTGCCAGTGCAGAACCACCACCCCAACGATGTCATTGCACGCAGGCTTCGATGATACTGGCGCTCGCCGGTGTCGGAATCACCCGCGTGATCCGAAGACCCGCCTTCGCCAATAGCGCGTCGTACTCTCGGGCAGTGCGTTCCGCCGCACCGAACAACACGAGCATCGTCATGTCCGCGCTTCCATGTCCTGGAGATCCGCCGTCGCGGAGTACCAACTCCACCAGCAGCAAGCGGCTGCTTGGTGTCATCGCCTCTCGGCAATCACGCAGAATCGCGAGCGCCTGTTCCTCCGGCCAATCGTGGATGATGTGCGACAGGATATAGATGTCGCCACCCGCCGGCACGCCCTCGAAAAAGCTACCGTGTTCGAGTCTGACGCGTGAATCGACACCGCGCTTCCGCAGCAGCGCCGATGCTTCGGTGGTTGCCTGTGGCAGATCGAAGAGCACTCCGCGTGGCGACGCATGGCGCGTCAACACACTCGCAAGCATGCTTCCACTCGCACCGCCGACGTCGACGATGACACCAGCCGATGAGAAGTCGTACGCTTCGGCAACCGCAGCCGGCTCCGCCGAGTGCACCGCGAGCATTGTCTCGCTGCACCAGCGAGCGTCGTCGGGATTGTCGCCCAGAAAGTCGAACATCGCTTTGCCATTCGCCTTGTCGAATCCGGGTTTGCCAGTGTCGACGACGTACGGCAGTTCTCGCCACGCATCCCACACGGCGTTGCTCCCCATGATGAGAATAGCGGAGCGCGTATATCCAGGCGCGTCGTTGCGGAGCGCCTCACCGAGCGATGTCAGCGCAAAAGCTCCGTCGGGGCCGAGGCTGAGAATGTCGAAATTCGTCAACGTTCGCAGGAATCGATGCAGCGACGTCGCATCACTTCCTGTCGTCAACGCCAGCTCATCGGCGGACTTCGGTCCGTCCGCGAGATGGTCTGCGATGCCGAGCTTCGCCGCGAGGTACACGAGGCGCGACAGAAAAAAGCCGGTCGCCATCTCCAACAGGCGTGCTCCCGGTGGCGGTCGAACAGGGGGCGTGGTCATGTGTGCGAATCGACTCGATGTGGGTAGGAACGCGACGGAGACTACACCGGACGCGACTGCGGCGCGAGCCGAGGGTACTCGTTGGTCGCCGCGAACCCACGAATGGCAGGGCGGAATAGATTCATTCCCATGCCGTCACATCTGGAAGAGCGCCCTCCGAAGGCGGCCAGCCATTTCTCGGTCAGCGCTGACCGGTCAGGTGACGGTCGCCTCGTTGATCAGACCGTGTGTCGTCCGCTTCGCGGGTTGAACTCTCCACGCCATCCAGAGCAAGGCCAGGAAGATCATCAGGCCCAGTCCAAAGGCGGGCGCTCGACCGATGGAAGCCACGAGCAGGGTGAGGGATTTGGTGCGGTCTGTTCGGGCGACGATCATCTGCAAGATCCCGTTCAGGAAGAAGAACGAGCTGACGAGGAGCCACGGCCACCCGCTTCGCCTGTTCTTGAGAAAGAACAGCACTCCCACCAGGATGCCGATCACCGCGCTCGCCTTGGCGGCATCAGCAAACCTGGAAAACGTTTCGGGCCCCTCGATCCGATACCCTGGGACGTAGCTGATGAGGGTGAAGAACATGGCGATGCCCATGAACAGCAGCGCCGTGCCCAGCAGCAGCGATCCATGGACGTTCCGGTTCTTTCTCAGGATGAACGCCATGAACACGAGCAGCGCCACCTCGAGTGTGACCATGACGTTCTGCACGACCAAGACGTCCGCCCGGCCTCTCTCGGCGTCCCCGATTGCCGAATGAACCGTCAGGAGCGTCAGAGTGGCCACCAGCACTGATCACGCGAAGAAGATGGACGTGCCGATGGTGCGATGGAGGTGGAAACGGCGCTGGCTGATCAACACGAGTTGGCTCGACAACAGCACCAGCCAAGCGAGGTTGGTGATGATGTGCAGGTACTGGTATAGGTTCGGCCCGGTCTGGTCTCCGACATAAAGGCTCGAGAATCCGACCAGGCTGAGAGCGATCACCACCAGGAGAAAGATGATCTCCAGAGTGTACTTGTTCCTCACGATGCCCTCTTGGCTCTCTACGTGTGCGGCGGGAATGCAGCAACCTTCGCGCGCAAGCCGAAGTTCGGGAAGGGGACGGAACGAGTGTTGGCCAACGATGCGAAATCCAAAGCCACATATCCCCGTGTGGTCGCCTGCGCGCAGTTCAGCGCCTAACTAGCCATACCTCGAGGTATCCAGGCCTCGCTTTGGGGTCCTCGCGATGACGCGCATCTAGTTGCGGGTTTCGGAGACGCGCGCTGAGAATTGCTGCGCGCGCCTCAGCTTGGGTGCTGTCGGCGCCACAGAACATGCGAGCGACGCGAGCTTCATTCGATCGCTTGTCAGCTTCAGCGTGTGTAGGCCGCTACTTCGTCGAAAGCGGAGTGTCTGTGCCGAAGGCATCACGCGAGACTCGCCATTTACCATCTGCGTCATGGTGATAGATCACGAGTCCCCAGCCGGTATCCTGAACGGCAGCACCTCCGGCCTTCGGAGTGTCGGTCGACTTGTAGGAGTACCGCTCGAAGGCCCATTCGCCCGCGACTTTGAACTCGTGCGACGTCTTCTCCCAGTGTGTCGTGAATGCCTGGAGATAGTCCTGAGCCCACTTGCGGACCGCGGGTTTGCCGACAATGGGCGGTGCGTGTGCGGCGAGGAACACAACGTCCTCAGTGAACATGCCGCTGAGTGAATCGAGGTTGTTCGAGTTTATCGCCGTCGTGTAGGCGTCATGTGCCAAATGGGCGGTCGTATCTTCGGCTGCGTTCGCAACGGCGGCTGGCTCACCGCCCGAGCGGCCGCAAGCTGCCAGCAAAATACTGACTGCAACGCTGATCAATAAACGCACAGAAGAACTCCGAAGAGTGTGAGGAAGCTGAATCCAGCGATTGGCCCGTGTCGGCCCGACGCTAAAGCTCAGCTACGGGCGACAACGCAACAGGGAAGATGCAGGTGGCTCACACGCGCAGCTAGACGGACGGCTACCACCATGGTGGTTCCAGTGAGCAGTCGTGCTGAGGACTCTCCCCACAGCTACTGCTCACTCAGTCTATTTTGGCCTCGGCGCCCACATGGACTCGATCATCAATGCCGTGCTGCCGAGCAACGCGAGGACGCCGACGCGTGTCGAAGGGCTCCCCAATGCGCTGCCGAGACCGAAGCGGTGGCTTGACTGGGCACGCTCGGGACGTGGTCTGCGGCGGCGGTCCTTTCCTCGTCGTGATCCCTGCAGCCGCACAACGCCCAGGCTCACCTGCAGGGCGTCAATAAAATGCAGCGGCGGAGCCCGCTGCTACCTAGTGTAGTGAAGCCAAAGTGTCGTTCGCCTTTTTGATCTTGGCGAGAATGCTGCGAACTGAGGCAGTCCACGTGAACGGCGTGGGATCGGTGTTCCGCTGGGCGATGTACTCGCGGATGGCCTGCTCGAGTTCGCGGACGGACGTCACCGCGAGCCGGCGGAGTTGCCGGGTCGTGAGCTCACTGAAGAAGCGCTCCACCAGGTTCAGCCACGAAGCCGAGGTGGGCGTGAAGTGGAAGTGCACGCGCGGGTGGCGCCGCAGCCATGTGTCGACTTCGGGCGTCTTGTGGGTCGCGTAGTTATCGAGAATGACATGCACACTCAGCCCGGTGGGTACCCGGCGCTCGATCTGCGTCATGAAGCGGAGAAACTCGTCGCGGCGATGCCGGGGATGGCACGCATGCTCGATGCGACCAGTCGCGACGTCGAGTGCGGCGAACAGGGTCGTCGTGCCATGCCGCTCGTAATCGTGGGTCATGGTGCCCGCGCGACCTTTCTTCATGGGGAGTCCGGGCTGCGTGCGGTTCAGCGCCTGGATCTGACTCTTCTCATCAACGGAGAACACCACGGCGCGCTTGGGCGGATCGACGTAGAGCCCGACGACGTCGCGCAGCTTCGCGACGAACTCGGGATCGGTCGACACCTTGAAGGTCTCGACCCGGTGCGGCTTCACGCCGTGCGCGCGCCAGATGCGCGCGACCGTGGTCTGGTGCACGCCCGCCTGGGCGGCCATCACCCGCGTGCTCCAGTGCGTGCCGTGGTCGGGCGGTGGCGTGTGCAGTGTGGCGTCGATGATCGCCGCTTCCATCGCGGGCGTAATCTGCTTGGGTCGGCCCGCGCGGGGACGGTCCGCGAGGAGCCCGGCCGCGCCCTCGGCGTCGTAGCGGTCCAGCCAGCGGCCGACCGTCGGACGCGACACGTCCAGCAGCGCGCAGATCGCGTCGCCCGCGTGCCCGTCGGCAGACGCCAGCACGATCCGCGCTCGTTCCAGCACTCGGCGCGGGGTGGTGCGCGCGCGCACCCACTGTTCGAGCACCTGGCGCTCCCCGCGCCGCAGCGTCGTCACACGAATGGGCAGTGGCATAGCGGACAACATACCACTATTGGCGACAATATGCACGTTATTTCTGCTTCACTACACTAGACGCGTGCTGAGCGGACGACCGGACCGGAACGGGAAGTTCCTGCGAACTATTGGACGTGAACCTGGCCGCCTATTTCGCTTTGG
>JBDSDB010000247.1:0-14676 GCA_039920785.1 Gemmatimonadaceae bacterium | reverse complement strand
CGGCCGCGCCCACCGCGGCGGCGAGCGCCGCGGCACCGGCGGCCGACATGCCGCGCCACGCCGGTTGTCCGCCGATGAACACGTTCGTGCTCCCCGGGCCTGGCGCGAGGGGACACCCGTGGCCGGTCGGATCGCCCATGCGTGCGGCAGGTCCCTTGGGCATCGTCAGCGCACCTTCGCCGGCTTCACGACATCCTTCACGCTGTCCTTCCGGTTGCTCTTCGCGCTGTCGTTCATGGCTTCGATGAACACCGCCGACACCTTGTACGTCGCCGACGGACGATACTTGGCCTGCATCGCCGACCAGAGCTTCGAGATCTCCTCGGTGGAGAGAAACTCTGGCGTGATCGTGATGTCCTCGACCTGATCGGCGAGCGCGGAGCTCGCGAGCGCCGCCTGCGCCGGCGAGATCACGCGCCGGTCACGGGTGTGCGAGATGGACTCGAGCGACGACCGGATCCGCTCGCGCTCGAGCACGGGCGATTCGTGCAGCAGCTGCAGCGCGTGGCCCAGCAGGATCTCCGTCTGATAGTCCTGCGCGCCGTACGCCGTGAGCAGATAGTGCAGCTCCAGCGCCAGTCGGCGCGTCCCCCTCCCGTTTCCCGGCGGCGAGTCGAGCTGCATCCTGGAGTAGGGCGACACGTGATACAGGAACACGTTGAGCTGCGCCTTCTCGTCCGCGCCCGAGCCGACGCGATCGGGAGGCATCGCCGACACGGTGGCGTCGCCGCCGATCTGGGCCGTCACGCCAGCGCTCGCGAGCCCATTCTCGAGGAGGTCTTTGAGCAGTGCCGTAACAGACGCGAGCGCGAGTGCGGTCGACATCGATGCCGCGCTCCTAGCCGCCCGCCTGAAGCTTGCGAAGCGCCAGCTGTGCCGGCCCGTACGCGGGAAACTTCTCCAGCGCCGCGCGATAGAGCTCGCTCGCGCGCGGCTTGTTGCCGCGGTCCTGCTCCTCGAGCGCACGCGAGTAGAGCCGGAGCCCCAACAGCTCGTCGTCGCGCTTGGGCGGACGGCTGCCCTCGAACGTCGGCGTCTGCATCGGCGGAAGCCTCATCGCATCGTTGAGCTTCTTCGCCAGCACGGGCACCATGTCGAGCAGGTTCTTCGTCGCATCTTTGTGACTCACGTCCGCCTCGTGCTCCGACGTCTCCACGTCGATCGCCGAGGCGGTCATGACCATCTGGTCGCGCAGATCGACGACGAAGGCGCCCATGACCATGTGCTTGGCCCCGAGCAGCTTTCCAATTCGCACCCGGGTCGCGACGTCGATGCGATCGGCGGGGATGTTCTGTTCGGTGAGCAATCGCTGAAGCTGCTCGCGCTCGACGACGCGGATGCCGCAGTTCGCGCGCAGCGCGACGGTCATCATGTCGGCGATCCCCTTGGAGAGCGGCGCGAAGTCGGTCCGGTTGCTCAACGCGCCGTTGTCGAAGTACATCACGGCCACGGTCGGGCGGCGATCGGGCTTCGAGGCGTCGCGCGGTGCACAGGCGCGCGAATCGCCGCTCGCCATCGTCGTGGATCCCGACGCACTCGCCTCGGGCGACGGGCTGCCGCTCGGCGCGACGCCCGCCGTCTTGCCGCACGCCACACCGACGAGGAGCGCGGCCGCGACACCGGCGGCTCGAAACGACTGCATATGGTTCACCTTTCTCGCGGAGGTCGTTCGATGCTGGTGGTCACGCGCGCTCACGTTCGCTCACGCGCATTCGCGCACGCCGCCAACCGATGACTTCCGTTGTCCGCAGTGGATTCGTATGCTACGCCGCGAGTCCGCATCGCCTCGCACGGGGGTAGCATTGCCGCAGAACCAGCACGACGCAGCGTCCAGCAGCTCTCGAGACAGTCACGCCGCCTCTACAGGTCCAGACACTACGGGTGCCCGGGGCGCGGCGCAAGATGACGCCGCGCGCGCCTTGGTGACGCCGACGTCGGAGGAGCACGTGACCCTCGCCACGGTCGGGCGCGATCGCGCGGGCCGCGCGGTGCTCCTCGCCCGCGAGCTGGCGACACGCCTCGCCCCGGCATCGCAATCGAGCGAGAGCCTCCTTGTCCTCGTCGCGCCGACGCTCGGCGCGGGCGGTCCCCCGGGTGCTCCCGGCAGTGTTCCACCTCCGTTCACGAGCGTGCGCGTGCTCGAGCGCGGCCGGATCTCCGCGGCGCGCGAGTGCTACGTCTGCGCGAACCCGCGGGCCGACGCGGCGCGCTTCTGCGAGGCGTGCGGCGCGACGATGTCGATCGTCGTACCGGGCACGACAGGCGAACAGTCCGCGGCCGCGCGGCTCGCGGCGGTGCGATCCGCGACGGGACCGCAGCTTCCGATCATCGGCGAGATGTCGTCGAGCGATGGCGGAAGCGTGTACTTCGCCCGCGAGCCGCACGCCGACAGCGTATTGCTCGCGCTCGTGCCGGAGATCGTGGTGCGCGGCGCGCCGACACCGTTCGTGCTCAACGCCATGCCGGCCATGGAGGCGATTCAGCCCTCGCTTCCCTCTCCACCCGAGGCGGGTGCCGACGCCGCCCAGCCGGCGACGCGACTCACGCCTCCCGACACGGTGGCCGTCGAAGTCGATCCGCTGGTCGGCACGCTGATCGACGGCAAGTACCGCATCCTCAGGCAGCTCGGGCAGGGCGGCATGGGACGCGTGTTCGATGCACGGCACGAGCAGCTCAGAGGACGTCGCGCCATCAAGGTGATGCATCCGTATCTGCAATCGCGTGAGGATCTGGTCACGCGTTTCTACGAGGAAGCACGGAACGCGGAGCGTGTGAAGCACGAGCACGTGTGCTCGGTGCACGACTTCGGCTCGAGCGACGGAGTCATCTACCTCGCCATGGAGTTCATCGACGGCGAAGCGCTCTCCGCGCTCCTCAAGCGTGAGGGCAAGCTCGCGCCGGCGCGCGTGGCGATCATCGTCGCGCAGACGGCGGCGGCGCTCGACGCGGCGCACGCGCTCAAGATCGTCCATCGCGACGTGAAGCCGGACAACATCATGCTGTGCCGCCGTCTCGACGGGCGCGACCAGGTGAAGGTCGTGGACTTCGGCATCTCCAAGGCGCTCAACCGCTCGGAGTTGACCGGCGGCGGCGTGGACACGCAGTACGGCGTCGTCATCGGCACGCTCGACTACATGAGCGAGGAACAGCGCTTCGGCCAGGAGGTGGACAGCCGAGCCGACGTGTACGCGCTCGCCCGCACCACCGTGAAGATGTTGTTGGGCGAGCTGCCGGAACACGGCGCGTGGAACACGTGGAGCCGCGATCGGGTGCACCCGGCGTTGGCCGCCGTGATCGGTCGCGGGCTCGCGCGGCGCGACGAGCGATATGTCTCGGCCGGCGAGTTCTCGCGCGATCTCACGCGCGCGTTGCACAAGTGGTCGCCGGGCCCTGGCGGCGGATGGCGCGACTGGCCCGGTCAGTGGGCTGGACGCGCGACGCGCGCGGTCGATGTGGCGCGCGCTCGGCCCAGGCTCGTCGCGTCGGTGCTGGCCACGGCGGTTGTGCTGGCGTCGGTCGCCGCGTTCGTCATCGCACGCCCTCCCGTTCCGCCCGACACGACCGTCGCCGCATCGGCGATCGACGCGTCGCCGAAGGCGGTGCGCTTCGAGGTTCAGGACAGCGGCGCCGTACCGGCGCAGGAAGTCCAGATCCGTTCTGTGTCGGGCGCGAGCGTCGGACCGCTCGGGGTGGGCGACATCGAGTACGACGGCGCGACGGCCGACTGGTTGGCTCGCCCCACGTGGCGCGACGGCAAGGCGACGGCGCCGGCCACACTGGTGCTCGCGCCCCGCGCCGGCGCGGTGCCGGCGGGCACGTACACTGCGCGAGTGCGAGTCAGCTCTGTGGCGACTCGCGAGGTCGTCGCATCGATCACTGCCACGCTCGTCGTCAGAGCGACGGAGCAGATCATCGCCGGTCCGGGAGGTGGTGGTCCAACAGGAGGACCCAAGGGAGACGATTCCACTCCGGCGGATCCCTGCGTGGCGCCGCGTGCGCAGCTCGCCCGTGTCAAGCGGCTCACGGATCCGGAGTCCGGCACCGCCGGCGGCGCGCGGCGCGTCGTCGTACTCGTGCCGGCGCTGCTGCCCACTCTCTGCTTGCCGGCCGAGCGGATAGAGGCGCAGTTCCGACTCGCCGAAGCGTACATCACGTTGTCGCAGTCGGAGCTCGCGTGCGGCGTGCTGAGAAAGATCGAGGCCGACGCGGTGTCGACGCCGTACGCGGCGAACGTGGATCTGTTTCTGTCCCGGTGCCGCTAGCAGCCGACTGAATCGGCGATCACTCCACCGCGACGAGTGCCCGCTTGACGTTGCCGCGAACGGTGCCGGCTACATTCGAGACCACGGCGCGGAAATAAAAGGCACCTGTCGCGCGCACACTGTCCGCAGCGAAGCTGGCCGGACTGGAGCCGTTCCCGAGCGCTCTCGCCACCGTCGACGAAAACGATCGCGTGAGGGACGAGTCGCCGATGCTGTATTCGAACCAGGCCTGGGTCGGTGCACCGTTAGGGTTCGCGCTGCCGCTCAGCTTCGCGAAGCAGATGGTCAGCGTGTTCTGCGATGAGCACCAGATATAGCCAGATGTGCTGACGAGGGTGGGCAGACTGAATGTCTTGAACGAGACGATGCTGCCCGACGTCGTCCCTCCATCGTTGCTGGCCACGACACGAACGTAGTACGTGGTGGATGGCTGCAGCCCCGACAGCGCCTGGGTCACGGTCATCGCGCTCGGGCCGCTCCCGATCGGCTGCTTCGCCGTCTGCGCTGACGTTCCCAGCAAGGGGCTCGTGCCGTACTCGAACCACGCGACTGTGGCGCTCCCGCTCGGTGTGACGGAGCCGCGCACGGTGTAGAGCTTTGCGGCATCGAGCCCGATGGTCACCACCGAGGGCGGAGTCGGCGTCCGGAAGCTCAGGGTCGCTCCGCGGACCACGCCGCCGGTGCTGCTCGCGACCGTGCGGAAGTAGTACGTCGTGCTGGGCACGAGTCCGGTGATCGCTCGCGAGAGGCTGACGTCCACGGATCCAGTGCCCACGTTCTGAATCGGCGTCGCCGTCGGCGCGCCCAGCGCCGGATCGGTGCCGTAGTCGAACGACGCCTGCGTCGCCACGCCACGCGGGTTAACCGATCCGAGCAGCGTCGCGCCGGTTCCGGTAATCTGCGTCGATGCGATCGTAACGGCGGTGGACGGTATGAGCACCACAAGCGACGATGAGTCGAGCACAGGGCCGCTCGCCACGATGATCCAAGTGCTTCCGACCATCACGCCGGTCGCGACGCCGGTTGGACTGACGGTCGCGACTCCGCTGTTCCTGCTCGACCAGACGACGGGGCGCAGCGTGGGAATCGAGTTGCCCAGCGAGTCGAACAGCGTCACGACGAGCGGGACCGACGTGCCGGTGACGATCGTGGCCGACGCCGGTGCGACCTGCGCGCTGTCCGCGACGGCGAACACGCGCACTTGGAGTGTCGCGCTCACACCCGACGCGCTGCACGTGACTGCAGCGTCGCCGTCCCGCAACGCGGTCGCCAGACCAGTCCCGCTCACGCTCACGGCGCCGTTGGTCGCCGTGGACCAGATGACCGCGACGTCGCTCGGAAGGATGGGGTCGCCGCTGGCGAACAGCGCGTTGCCCATGAGCTGCGCGGTGCGGCCGTACGCGGACAGCTGCACCAGGCCGGTTCCGCACGTCACCGCAGCCACCACTGGGTCCAGCTGAACGTCCATCGGCGTCGGCGCGCCGACTGACAGCGTGCCCGACGCGACACCGCGGAACAGCGGCCGCTCACCGAGACGCAGCTCGAGCTCGGCGGTCATCGTCTCGGCCAACTCGCGCAGCGGCACCTGAACGCGTACCACGGTCTCCGTCGCCGATGGATTGAACCCCATCTCCTGCTCCAATCGGACGACGTCGCCCGCGCGGAAGCGAACAAACAGCCGATCGGCGCGATCGAATGCGTCCCGTGCTCCACCGCCCACGCGGCTCATCGAAGCGGTCACGTGCACCGACGCCGCGGCCGGCGCGGGGGCGTGCAGCACGCCATCGTTGCAGCTCTCTACCAGGATCGCCGACGTGAACAACAGGGCGATCAGGAGACGTCCCGGAATGCTGATGTTGAGCATCGGTAGCAACGCTCGGGTACATACGTTCAACCCACTTCGAGCCGGTCAGTCGCTCTTCTGTGTCGTGCAGGTGCCTGAACGTTGACTCTCTTCGCTTCGAACGTCGACGTGTTTGTGTCACACTGCGAGTGAGGCGCGGCGGCGCACGCCGTCGCGCGGAGTGAGGGTGCCCTAGCACCCCGAGAAGGTGCTCTGGATAGCGCTCCTGGTAGTACCGAACTGGTTCGCCGCGACCGCGCGGAAATAGACCAGCGATCCGTACACCGTCGAGCTGATCGGGAGGTACGCGGTTCCGCTCCCGAGAGTCTGCCTCGTCGTCTCCGTGTAGGTAGCGAGACTCGCGCTCGAGCCATACTCGAACCACACCAGTGTCGACAGGCCGTTCGCGTTCGCGCGCGCCGACACGGCCACCGCGCGGCTGCAATTGGTGTATTGCGTGGGCGCGATGCCCGTGGGCGTGGTCACGGACGGCTGCGACGCCGTCGTGAACGAAATGACGTTGCCCATCGTCGTGCCGCCGGCGTTACTCGCCACGATGCGCACGAAATACGTCGTCGACTGCCCCACCGCGAGCTGCGCTCCGAGGGACACCGGCGTCGATCCGCCCCCGATCGCCTGCTGCGCGGTCCGCGACGACGTCGAGAAGGTGGGGCTCGTGCCATACTCGAACCAGGCGATGGTCGCGCTGCCGTTGGGCGTTGCGGTCCCTGTCACCGAATACGGTTGCGTCACCACGGTATTCGTCGAGTCCGTGGGCGGAGTGGGAGTCCTGAAGCTCAGCGTTGCCCCTCGCACCGTACCGGCGGCGCTGCTCGCGACGACGCGGAAGTAGTACGTGGTACTGGTCACGAGCCCGGTGAGCGCCGTGGACACGTTGAGGTCCGCGGTGCCGCTGCCAACGGACTGCGTCGGCGTCACCGCTGGCGCCGTGAGGACCGGATTGGTGCCCCACTCGAACCACGCCTGCGTGCTCACGCCGCGCGGGTTGACCGAGCCGAGGAGGGTCGCGCCCGTCCCCGTCACCCCGGTCGAGGAGATCGTCACCGCAGTGGACGGCGCGATGACGGTAAGCGTCCCGCTGCCGACCGCACCGCCGCTCGTCGCATCGATGCGCGCCGCGCCGGCTACCACTCCGATGGCCACACCGGCTGCGGACACGCTCGCGACGCCGGTGTTCGTACTGGACCAGGTGAGCGGTCGCGCGGTCGAGATGACGTTGCCGCGCGCATCGAACAACGTGGCCGCGTAGGTGAGCGACGTGCCGACGACGAGCGTCGCCGTCGCGGGCGTCACTTGAATGGAGCTGACGACGGCGAGCACCCGGACGGGACGCGTCGCCGTCACGCCCTCGGCGCTGCACGTGGCCACCGCGTCGCCGTCCCGCAGCGCGGTCACCGTGCCCGTCTCGCTGACGTTCACCGAGGAGTTGGCGGGCACGGACCACACCACCGGCACCTCGCGCAGCGTGTCGCCCGAGGCGAACAGCGCGGCACCCGACAGCTGCAGCGTCTGGCCGAACGACGCCAGTTGCACGAGACCGCTCCCGCAGGCCACCGCGTCGACGATCGGTACGAATGGCAGCTCGATCCGCGTGGGCGCGCCGGACGACAGCGTCGACGTCGCCGTCGCGCGAAAGAGCGGCCGGTCACCGAGACGCAGCTCGACCTCGGCGGACATCGACTCGGTCAGCTCCTGAAGTGGCACCTGGATCCGCACGATCGTCTCCGCCTCCGTCGCCGACGGGGTGAAGGGCATCTCCTGCTCCAGCCGCACGACGTCGCCCGAACGGAATCGCACGAACAGCCGGTTGGCGCGATTGAACGCCTCCAGCCATCCGCTTCTGATGGCGGACCGGCTCATCGAGGCCGTCACTAGCACGCGCGCCGCGGCCGGCGCGGGCGGATGCAGCAGGCCGTCGTTGCAGCTCTCTGTCAGGATCGCCGACGCGAACAGGATGGCGACCGGGAGACGTCGCGGAATGCTGATGCTGACCATCGGTAGCACCTGAGTACGTGCGTGCTAGTTGACGCAGATCGGCGCGCTGACCGTGAATGGAGTCGTCGTCTGGTCCCTGCCGAACACATTCGAAACGACCGCGCGGAAGTAGATCGTCGATCCGTTGGAGTAGTTGATCCTGCTGGTGAATGGCACCCCGGCGCTGCCGCTGCCCAGCACCGTCGCCCCGATCGTGACGGCGTTCGTCATCGAGCTGCTGAAGGAATACTCGAACCACGCGCGCGTATACGTGCCGTTGGGACGTCCGGTGCCGAACACGTCCACCCCGGTGCACCCGATCGTGGTCGACCGGCCTGACGAGAGGAGATCCGGCGACCCGCCCGTCGAGAACGAGATGATGTTGCCATTTGCCGTACCACCGATGTTGCTGGCAGTCGTGCGGACGTAGTACGTCGTGTACTGCTGCAGCGAGAGGCCCTGCAGGATGGTCACGGGCGCCACTCCGCTCCCGATCGACTGCCGAGTGGTCGGTGTCGACGTCGCGAGCGTCGGGCTCGTCCCGTACTCGAACCAGGCGACGGTCGCGTTCCCGTTGGGGGTGGCGGAGCCGTTCATGACGAAGCCGTCCGGAAATCTCGAATCGAGTCCCGCGGTCACCGCCGTGGGCAGCGGCGGCGTCCTGAAGCTCAACGTGGTTCCTCGCACCGTGCCCGCGTTGCTGCTCGCGACGACACGGAAGTAGTACGTCGCGTTCGGGACGAGAGTCGTGAGCGCCTGCGCGATGCTGACGTCGACGGTGCCGCCGCCCACCGATTGCACCGTCGTCGAGGCCGGAGCCGCGAGCGCCGGATCGGTGCCCCACTCGAACCACGCCTGCGTGCTCAGGCCGCGCGGGTTGACCGAGCCGCGCAGGGTCGCGGCACTGCCGGTGACACCCGTCGACGCGTTGGTCACCGCGGTGGACGGGACCACGACGGCGAGCGTCGCGCTGCCCACCACCGCGCCGCTGGTCGCATCGATGCGCGCCGCGCCGGACGACACGCCGGTGACCACACCGGTCGTGCTCCCGACGGTGGCGAGCGCGGAGCTGCTGCTCGACCACACGAGCGGCCGCGAGGTCGTGATGACGTTGCCGCGCGCGTCGAGCAGCGTGGCCGCGTAGGTGAGCGACGTGCCGACGACGAGCGTCGCCGTACCCGGCGCTACCTGTACGGCGCTGACCGCCGCAAGCACCCGGAGTTGGCGTGTTGCCGTCACGCCAGACGCAGCACACGTCGCGACCGCGTCGCCGTCCTGCAGCGCCGTCACGGCGCCCGTCTCGCTGACGCTCGCCGCGGTGTTCGTGGCCACGGACCATGCGACCGGCAGTCCCCGCACGGTGTCGCCCGTGGCGAAGAGCGCCGCGCCCGCGAGCTGCGCGGTCTCACCATAGGCATTGAGCTGTACCAGCCCGGTGCCGCACACCACTGCGGCCACGACGGGATTCAGCGCGAACTCCATCGGAGTCGGTGTGCCGGAGCTGAGGGTCGAGCTGGTGACGCCGCGGAACAGCGCGCGGTTGCCGAGACGCAGCTCGAGCTCGGCGGTCATCGCCTCGGACAGCTCGCGGAGCGGCACCTGAACCCGTACGGTCGTCGCCGCGCCCGTCGAGACGAAAGGCACCTCTTGCTCCAGGCGCACGACGTCGCCCGCGCGGAATCGCACGAACAGCCGGTCGGCGCGATCGAAGGCCTCCTGCGAACCACCGCTGAAGCGGCTCATCGAGGCCGTCATGCTCACGAGCGCGGCGGCCGGCGCGGGCGAATGCAGCAGGCCGTCGTTGCAGCTCTCTGTCAGGATCGCCGACGCGAACAGCACGGCGATCGCGAGACGACGCGGTCGGTGCATCATCGGGACACCGACCGATTGCGAATGCCGAGTCCCACCTCGAAACCCGTGAAGCCACTCTCTTGCGCCGTGCGCACGGTCAGGTGTCCGACGCGCGCCCGTACGAGCGGCATCAGCTCGAACGCGCCCATCGGCACCTCGGCGCCGACGCCCGCGGAGACTGTGCGACCCTGTTCCACGCCGTCGTCGCTGCCGAGTAGCCGCACGTCGATCGTCGGGGTGAGCACCACGCCGGCCATCTGCTGTCGGAATCCCGTGCCGGCGTACACGAGATTCTGCGCGGGCGTGAGCTGCACGACGCTCGTGTACTGGCCCTCACGACGCTGGAGATAGCCCGCGTACACGATCCCCGTGCCGCGCGCGCCAGCGGCGAACGCGTATGACCCGACCCCCTGCAACCGGTCGCCGCTCTGATAGAAGTTCGTTCCCGCGCTCTGATCCTGGCTGAAGTGCTGGTACGTGAGTTGGAGGGAGGCCTTGGCCGTCGTGCCGATCAGCCGGTCGGCGCCGGCGCGCACGTGGAGCTGATTGCCGGGCCGATACGCGAATGCCGTTGCGTTCAACGGCTCGTATTTGCGTGCAACCACGTAACCGGCGCTCAGTCCGACCGACGTCGCCTCGTTCATCGGAACCGCCATGGCCGCATTGATGCCAAGCCCGCCGCCGGAGCCCCAGTTCGAGATGGCGAATGGCAGGAGGTCCGCCGCGATGATGCCCGTCACGTCCATCTGTCCCGCGGTGAGCTTCGATTTCCCCGTGGGAGCCAACGCGACCGCCGAGAGACGGACGCGATCGTTGGCCATTGCGTAGGTGAGGCGGATCTCGGTGTCGGTGAGCCCGGAGAGCGACGTCGACGCGCCGCTCGCCCGGGTGAGCTTGCCCGAGGCATACGCGCTGCTCACACCGAGCTCCACACGGTGTGCGAGCGATACGATCGCGGACACCGGCACCGTCATGAGCGAGACCTTCTCGAGGTCGACTTTATCCGGCGTCCCGAAGGAGTAGCTCTCGAACCGCACGCCTACGCCGGCGACGGGGTCGGAGAGCTGCGCCATCGCGCTACTGCTCGTGACCGCGACGACGAGCGCGCCGAGCAACACGTGCCGCACGCCACGGATGGCGTGACTCGCGAGTCGCGCGATCATGGGGTCGCTCCCGGCCGACGTATCACGAGATCGGCGGTGCCGCTCCGGGTCACTCCCTCCACTCCGAGTGCTTCCACGCCGGCGTCGCGAACGGACGGATTGGGAACGAGTCGTTCGACGGGCGCGAACAGATTCGCCGCTCGAAGCTGCGGCCGATCCGCGGCCCGTACGAGATTCGGGGCGCGCGCGACCCGGATGTCGGGGACGCTCGCCAACGCCAGCTGTCCGAGCGCCGCGGTCGTGAATCCAGCGGCGCGCGCCTGGACCGTCGCCTCGGCGGACTTCTGTCGCGCGAGCGCGAACGCGGGATCGAGCTGCGCCGCGCGCGCGAAGTGCGTGGCCGCCTCCGCGTAGCGTCCGGCGTCCTGCGCCTCGAGTCCGTAGCCCAGCTCGAGCAGTGCCTGCACGTTTCTCGTGGCGTGGCGCGCCACACGATCCCGTTCGGCCGAGGTGAGCTGGACGCCCATTCGGCTGTAGATGCCGAACGCGAGCTTTTTCTCCACGTCGAACAGCCTGGTCAACGCATCGCGCTCACGCAGCGGATTGACCGCGGCCGTCGGCGCCTGCACGCGCACGACGGCGGCCTGGAAGTTCACCTGCGCTCCGGCCCCACCTTCGATGCGCCCCTGCACGAGCGTGCCGGCGCCAAGCAGGCGTCCGCTGCGAACGGCCGTCGCGGGATCTACGCGTCGCGACTCGGTGAGCTGGATCTCGTCGAGGAGTTGCTGCAGTCGAACGCGCTCCACGACGCGGAGGCGGTCCGTCTGCGCGAGGTCGTTCGACAGGAGCTCGGCGAACGCGGTGCCGAGCGGATGAAGCTGCGGATCGCTCGTCGAGGTCAGGAAGGGAAAGACGCCGACGACGCGCGCGTCCGTGGGCCGAGTCGTCGACGTGCGCTCGTTGGCCACCACCGTGCGAATCGCCTGCTGCAGCTCGAGCCGACCGAGCAGAGAGAGGCGATCGCGCACGCGGTCGCGCAGTTCGCCGCTGGCGGCTCGCGCGAGGTACCGCTCATAGAGCAATCGCGCGTCGGTGGGACGACCCTGATCCTCGCGCACGAGACCGAGATAGAACTCCGCCACCGGCATGGTCGCGGCGATCGGCTCGAGCAGTCGCGCCGCGATCGCGGGCTGGCCCGCGCGCCGCTGCGCCTCAGCGAGGCGCACACGAAGCGCAGGGTCGGATGAGTCGCGCGCGAACGCTTGCTGCAGCGCGGGGAGAGAGCTCGGATCCGGTAATGCGGCGGGCGTGGGCGCGCGCTGCGGCAACGCACACGACGCGAGCAGCAGCAGGAGACACGACGAAGTGGGAAAGCTTCTCGCGTTCCAACAGGCCGTCATCGAGCCAATCGGCATGATCGCTCTCGGAATGTCGAAGCTGTGAGGTTGCCGGTGGTGCGCGACACCGCGCCAGAGCTCGGGCAGATCTGTCGAGCCGCCCGTCGGCGAGGGGCTCAGAACCGGCGAATATACGGAACCCGGGAGAGAACCGCGAGCCGACCCGACTCGCCGGAACGAGTCGAGCGGACGTGAGGACGGGCGACTCGTCGGACATCAGCGCATCAGCGCATCAGCGCGTCAGCCCGTCACTGGCCTGCGCTGTCCCGATAGACCTTGATCCAATGGTTCCGCACCTGGACCGTCTCCTTCTTTCCGTCGAGCGAGGAAACGAGCGTGTTCGACGTCTGCAGCGGCATGTGGCAATCCACGCAGCGCCCCTTCAGCGCATGGCCCTGCTTGGGAAAGAGACCGCAGCTCTGCTCCTGATGGCAGGTGAGGCACCGCCCCGAGAGCTCCGCCGTGTTGCGCTGCGTGCGATGGACGTCGTGACACGTCATGCACGTCATCTCCGAGGCGCGGAAGCATTTGCTGCGTGAGAGCAGAGCGACCTGATTGCCGTGCACGTCCACCTGCGCATCGAGCGGCAGCGGCCTCAGGTACAGATACTTCTCGAGCGGCTGCCCGGCCACGTATGTGAACGATGGAACGATAGGTTGGCCGAGCCCGCTGTGACACTGAGCGCACGCCTCGATCTTCCGCGCCCGGCTGAGTCGCGCCGGATTCACGATCCGCACGGGACGCACGGCGTTCAGCACGGAGCGCTGGTTCTCGACGTGTTCCTTCCCAGCCGCGTGGCATCGCTCGCAGGTGATGCCGAGGATCGCGCCCTCGGCGCGGAAGCGATTCACGAATCTCACGTCGGGCGTCGGCTCCATCCAGGTGGCGTGGCATTCCAGGCAGCGCGGCGCCACGGCGCGGTCGAAGTTCGCGGCGCCGTCCACGTACGCGGGGCCTGGACTGTTGATCCACGTGCCCAAACTCGTCCAGTACGAGACCGGGAGTTGGAACAGCTGGTCGCCCTTCCAGTAGAGGAAGCTCTGTCCCTTCCGACCCGAGCCGGCCACGTACGCGATGCGCTCGGTGCGGCTCGTGGTGTCGGGCGCCTTGCCGTAGACCGCGGTCTCGAGGAATCCCGCAGAGTCGCGGTCCATCCGGAAATGCAGACTCGGGTTCGGCGTCTTCAGGAGGTTCGCTCCGCGTTCGAAGCTGCCGAGAATCGTCGCGCGCGACGGATGTCGGGTCGTGAGGCGGTGCGCCGTGCCCTCGTAGCTCGCCTTGTCGGTGTGACACGAGAGGCACGTCGAGTCACCCATCGCGGTCTCGGTGCGCACGGCATCGGGCCAGCGCTGCGGTCGTCGCCTGGCCGCGAGAAACAGCACCGCGCTCACGCCGGCGGCGACGAGCAGCAGCGCGGCGAGCCAGCGGAAAAGGTGCCTGGGTCCGCGCGATCGATCGTCGAAGATCACTACGCGCCGGGCGTCTTCAGCTGCTCGAAGCGATAGCCCACGCCGCGCACCGTCTTGATGGCCACGGCTCTGCTCGAGGCCAGCTTTCTTCGGACGTAGCCCACGTACACCTCGACGAG
The DNA here is from genome assembly GCA_039920785.1 of Gemmatimonadaceae bacterium. Lineage (GTDB taxonomy): Bacteria > Gemmatimonadota > Gemmatimonadetes > Gemmatimonadales > Gemmatimonadaceae > AG11. Next base: position 637 of record JBDSDB010000247.1, on the reverse strand, counting down.
CCCGCGTCGAGACGTGACGGGCTCGTCGCCCCACACGTAGTCCGACAACGTCTGCATGCCCACCGGCTCGGGAGCGTACCAGAACAGGCAGTCGAGCAGCGCCTGCTCTCGTCGCGTCATCTCCACTTCATGGCCCGCGCACCACACGCGGCGGTTCTCTCGGTCGAACACGACGTCGCCCACGGCGATGCGAGCGCCGGCGTTCAGCGTGCGAGCCCGGCGCGCGCAGGCGTGCAGGCGAGCCGGCAGGATGCTCGACTCGATGACCACCGCGTCGTCCGCGCCCGCGTCGAGCAGTGCGCCGAGCTCGCGCTCGCCGGCAGCGTTCACAACGACGATGTCCACCGTCGGCCAGCGGCGTCGCAGGCGTCGAATCTGTGTCTCGATCGCCGGCGAGTCCCGTCGGTCGAGCACGATGACATCGGGGCGCGAGAGAAAGGACGCTTGCCCGTCTCTCGTGCGCGCCTCGGGGCTGACGACCTGCGTCTGTCCATCCGCGAGGATGTCGGCGACAGACTTCGCGAGACTCGCGTCGCTGGTGATGACGGCGATGCTCGCGGTTGCTGGACGAATGCAGTCCATTCGACGTACGGGAGAGGCGGAGAGGTTGAACCGGGTGCACCACGGTAGCACGCAC
>JBDSDB010000246.1:0-14357 GCA_039920785.1 Gemmatimonadaceae bacterium | reverse complement strand
GAACATGAAGTCGCTCACCTGCAGCAGCGCGTCGGTCACCCCTACAATCCCGAGCGCCAGCACGAGCAACGGTGTCGTCCCGACCCAGAACTTCGCCCAGAGCAGATCCTTCACCGGCATCGGGCTGCTCTTCAGCAGCCAAAGCGTTCTCCCTTCCAGAGATACGCTCGGAAAAATAAAGCGCGCCGCTACTGACGCGAGCACAAATCCGGCCAGTATCAGATTTAACCAGGGAATCAAATTGGCGAGAAAGAACGTCACCCCCTCGCCACGAAGTGGCAGGTACTTGATGTTGAACACGTACAGCACCACGAGCACGCCGAGGAGGATGAGCTGCGACCACTGCGTGGTGTCGCGGAAGAACAGGCGCAGCTCCTTGAGCACGAGCTCTCGTCGAAGGATGCCCAACGGCTTGAAGACGAAGTGCCCGATGCGGCGCATCACCGTGCCGCGCGCCCAGCGCTCTCCGCTCTCCTGCGCCTTGCTGAAGCCGATGGAGTAGAGCTGCCGGTGGAGTATCGCACCGAGCACGAACGCCGCCGCCGCCGTGCTCCAGAGCAGATAGACCGGAAGGAAATCGGGACGTCGCTGCAGCCACGACAGCAGTGCATGCTGCACCCATTCGCTCGGCAAAAATGGCGACGTCGGCGTGCGCAGAATCGTCACGAACTCCACGAGATTCCGGAACCCTTCGGGCCGCGCGAGCCGCTCGGGACGAACGATGCGGAACAACAGCACGATCCCGCCCGCGGCGAGCACGGCGATCACGCTCAGGATGTCCCGGGTCCGTCGTGCAGGAAAGATGTTCACGAGAAGAAGCGTGATCGCACTCCCGATCACCGCCGGCACGACGAGGAAGGGGATGAACACGATGAGCACGAGCAGCGGGAAGAACGGCCCGCCGTGATACGCAACCCCGAACGCCGCGAACATCGGTACCGCCATCAACACCACCATCCAGCTCGAGTTCACCCCAGTCTCGAGCAGCTTCGCGCCATAGAGCGTGAGCCAGTCCACCGGCGACGCGACGAGCAGATCGAGGTCGCGTGCTAAAAAGAAGCTCGACAGCGCCGTGATCACGTTGGACAACAGCAGGATCGAGAAAAAGCCGATGAGGATGATCCCGAGCAGCTTGCCCGCGAGAAATGGCCCGAGATCCGGCACGCCGCGGAAGTAGACGAGCAGCTTGTACAGCACCGTGAAGATGAACGCCCAGAACAGCAGCCCCATCACGGCGAGCAGCGTGAAGCGCATGCCGCGCCCGCGCTCGTTCGACATCGCGCGCGTGCGTGCAGTCAACCACTTGGGACGGAGCAGCAGCGAGAGCGGCGGATCGGGCCGCACCAGCGCCTCAGGCATTCAGGACCTCGACCAGCTCGCGCGCCGCGTTCTCGCCTGTGAGGCGCAGAAAGATCTGCTCGAGCCCGTCCGTTCCCGATTCGGCGCTCCGGCGCAGCTCCTCCATCGTGCCGCACGCGCGGATCGTCCCCTTGGCGATGATCGCCACTCGGTCGCACAGCGTCTCCGCGACCTCGAGGGTGTGCGTGCTCATCATGATCGTGTTGCCGCGGTTGGTGTACTCGCGGAACAGGTCCTTGAGAATCCTGGCCGCTTTGGGGTCCAGCCCGACCATCGGCTCGTCGACGACGATGACCTCGGGCCGGTGCACGAAGGCGCTCGAGATGATCAGCTTCTGCCGCATGCCGTGGCTGTAGCTCTCCACCAGCTCGTCGCGCCACTCTTCCAGATCGAACAGCGCGAGCAGCTCGCGCCCGCGATGCTCCACCTCTGGCCCCTCTTGCCCAAACAGGCCGGCCACGAAACGCAGGAACTCCGCGCCCGTGAGCTTCTCATAGATGAAGGGCCGGTCCGGGATGAAGCCCAGGCGCTGCTTGGCGCCCAGGGGGTCGGCAGCGAGGTCCACGCCTGCGATCGAGATCGCCCCCCCGGTGGGGCGCAGGATCCCGGCGATCATCCGAAGCGTGGTGGTCTTCCCCGCGCCATTGGGGCCAAGAAATCCGAACAGCTCGCCGCGGGGAACCTCGAGGTCGATGGCGTCGACCGCGGTGAAGCTGCCGTACCGCTTGGTGAGCTGGCGAAGACTGATCATGCGGGAACAGTATCGGCGCGGTGAGGCGCCTCGTTTGGCCGAGAGGACGTCGAGATGGAGCGCTCCCATACGACGACGCAGCGCGGTTCGACGTCCCAACTCGCTCGCGGGCCGCGAAAGATGGCCGAGCGCCCTCAGTCCGGCCTGGGAAATGTCAGCACGAACGCGGCGCCCCGGTTCGGTAGCCGTACCGCGGTGATGCTCCCGCCGTGGGCCTGCATGACCCGCTTGCAGATGCTGAGCCCGAGGCCGTAGCCCCCAGTGCTCTTGGAGCGGGACGGGTCGGCCCTGTAGAAGGGCTCGAACAGTCGGTCGACCTCGCCGGCCGGAATGCCTGCGCCATCGTCCGTGACGCTCACCTCCGCACTCCCGGCGCGCTCCGTCACGGCGATCTCCACGGCATGGCTGTCCGGCAGAGAATACTTGAGCGCGTTCTCGATGAGATTGCGGAGCACGGTGCGAACCTTCTCGCCGTCGACGGCGACGATGATCGGTCGCGGCGCGGACACGAGCCGAACGCCGACGCCGCCGTCGCGATACCGCTCGGCGACGTCGCGCACGAGCTGCGACAGATCCTGGGGCGCCGCACGCATACCACGGCCGGAGCGGAGCTGCTCGAGCTCGAGCAGCTCGGTCACCATGCGCTCCATCTCCACCACGTCTCCAGCCAAGCGCGCGCGGTGCTCATCGTTCGGCAGGAGCTCGAGCGCGACCTTCATGCGCGTGAGGGGCGATCGAAGCTCGTGGCTGACGTCCACCAGCAGCTGGTCGCGAGCGCGCACCATCGCTCCGACCCGCCCGACCATGTCGTTGAAAGCGCCGGTGAGCACGCCGAACTCGTCGCGCGTGGTGCGCGGCACGTGCACCTCGAGCGCGCCCTCGCCAAGCCTCGCCACGCCGTCGCTCAACACTCGCAGCGGACGCAGGATGGAGCGCAGAAAGGCGTGCGCGGTGACGACGGCGGCGAGGATCATCAGAAGTAGCAGGATGAGCAGGCCGTCGTGCGCCGTGTCCTTCCGGATCAGATGGTGGATGTCGCGCGTCAGGACGAGCCAGAAGAAGGCTCCCACCAAGACGAGGAGACACACCGCAAGCGCAACCATGATCGCCACGAGCTTCGCGAACACCGAGTCGTGTAGACGCGGACGCTCCTCACTCACCCGGACCACCGATGAAACCGTAGCCCACACCCCACACGGTCCGGATGAACAGCGGTCGCTTTGGATCGTCGCCGAGCTTTTGCCGCAGTCGGCTCACGAGTACGTCGACGGAGCGATCGTACGCCTCCCACACGACATCGTGCGTCCCCTCGATGATGCGCTCCCTGCTCAGCACGCGTCCCCGGTGGCGCACGAGCAGGCCGAGGACGTCGAACTCCGCCGTCGTCAGCTCGACCGGCCGGCCATCGACGGTGACCGACCGCGTCGTCCAGTTCACCTCGACCGAGCCGGCTCGCGCCACGTCCGCGTGCTCGTGGGCGCCGCGCCGGAGCACGGCCTGCATGCGCGCGACGAGCTCTCGAGGTTCGAACGGCTTCGGGAGATAGTCGTCCGCCCCGAGCTCCAGCCCGACGATCCGATCCGTCACGTCTCCGCGCGCCGTGAGCATGATGATCGGGACGCGACTGACCTCGCGAACCTTCCTGCACACCGCCAGCCCGTCCATCTCCGGCAGCATGATGTCCAGGATGAGCAAGTCAGGTGCGTCGGCGGTGAGCGCGCGAAGCCCGGCGCTGGGACGCGTCACCGCGCGGACGGAGAAACCGAACTGGCCGAGATACTCCGAGAGCACCTCGGTGAGCCGCTCGTCGTCGTCGATGATCAGCACCCGAACCGACGGTGCCGACGCTCCGCTCGTCAGCGCGGCGCCCGAGTTCGCCGTCATGCGGTCGCCAGTGCCCGCATGGGAGGGATCAGGGCCGCTCGACGCGCCGGCACCGCTCCGAACCCGAGCCCGATCGTCAGCGCCATGGCGAGGGAGATGAGCAGCGCGTTCACCGGTGCGGCCACCGGCCACGACGTGCTGGCCGCCAGAAGGGCGGCTCCGGTGAGTCCGAGTGCGACACCGGCGAACCATCCGCCGAGTGAGAGCATCGTTGCCTCGAGGAGGAACTGCACGAGGATGTCGCGCGGCTTCGCCCCCACCGCCATGCGCAGACCGATCTCGCTCGTGCGCTCTCGTACGGAGAGCAGCATGAGCGCCATGATCCCCGCGCCTCCCACGAGTAGCGCAATTGCGCCGAGCCCCGTGGTCAGGCGACCGAGCGAATCCGCCGTCGTGCGCTGCATCGTGAAGAATCGCGCGGCGTTCTGGATCTCGATGTCCAACCGTCCTTCTCGCCCCGCGCGATGCCGCTCGCGAAATAGCGCAGCGATCGCCGACTCGGCGTCACGCAGGGATCGGGGGTCAGTTCTTCTCACGGTCACGAAGACGGCGTTCAGCCAGGTAATGTTGAGCACGCGCCGCAGCGCGGTACTGATCGGCACCAGCACCTGATTGTCCTCGTCTCCGTCGGCGAGCGAGCCCTTGGGCGCCAGCACGCCGATCACCTCGAAGGGCACACGACGAATGCGAATCTGCCGCGCGACGGGATTCTCGTCAAACAGCGCGTCCGCGACGCGCGCGCCGAGCACGACGACGCGCCGCGCCTCACGTTCGTCCTCGTCATCGAAGAAGCGGCCGCTCCGCACGGTGAACCCGCGGATCGTCGGAAAGTCGGACGTCGTGCCGAGCATGCGCGTCATCGTCGCCGCGGCGCCGGCCTTCACGCGCACCGGCGACTCGACGCCCGGCGCGGCACGCGCCACCAATGGCAGCGCGGCGAGAGCGTCGCGATCCTCCATCACGAGGGTAGTGACCGTGCCCTGCAGCTCCTTTCGCGCCGCGAGCCGCTTGACCTGTGCGGGACGTACGACGAGGAGGTTCACGCCGAGCTGGTCGATGCCACGGTCGATGCCGCGTTGCGCGCCATCCCCGATCGCGCTCGTGAGCACGACCGCCGCAACGCCAGCCGCGACACTCGCGAGCGCCAGCGCGGTGCGCACCTTGTGTGCGAGCAGCGCATCGACCGAGAGGCCGAGCGACCGTCGCCATCTCATCGCCGCCCCATCACTGCGTCATCTCAACGCGTCAGCCGGGTTCAGCGCCGCGGCACGCCGCGCTGGAAGCACGCCGGCGAGCCAGCCCGTCATCGCCGACGCCGTGATGCTGACCAGCACCGCCGACCACGAGAAGATGCTGCCGAGCCCGAAGTGAGTCGCGGCGATGTACACACCGAGGTATCCGATCGCGATGCCGGCGACGCCGCCGGCCACGATCGTCACCGCCGTCTCGACGGCGAACTGTCGCCGGATATCGGTGGGCATCGCGCCGACGGCGCGCCGCAGCCCGATCTCGCCGACGCGCTCGTTCACCGAGCCGAGCATCAATGTGGCCGCAACGATTCCGCCGACGATCAACACCACGCCCGACACGAGGGGGACGTACAACAGCAGCACTCGGCGCACCATCGCGACCATCTCCTGTGCCTGCAGCGCCGTGATGATGCGGAAGTCGTCCGGCTGGTCGCGGTTGAGCGCGTGACGGCGCCGAAGCACGTCCGTGACGGCACTCGCCGTCTCCCCGGCGCGTGCGGGATCGCGCACGATCATCTTCGCCGTACCGATCGCGTCGGCGTTCGTGAGTCGGCGCATCAGCGTCGAGATGGGCACCACGATCTCGTCGTCGCGATCCATGCCGTGCATGTCCACGCCGAACCGCTCCATCACGCCGATCACCTTGAATGCGACGGACCCGATCTGGATCTCACTCCCCACCGGGTCCTCGTTCGCGAACAGCGCGCGCGCGACGGTCTCGCCGATGACCGCCACGCGCGCCGCGCTGGTCACCGCGCTGGCGTCGAACCCTTCGCCGCTCGCGATGCCACGCCCCCCGACACGCTGCCATCGCTCCGACTGGCCGAGCAGCCGCACCGTCGCTGACACGTCGCCCCGCCGCACGGCCATGCCCGACAGCTCCGCCTGCGGATCCCAGTCCACGATGCCCGGCACCTCCGTGGCGACGGCGCTGACGTCATCGATCGTCAAGCGTGCCGCGCCGGCCCGAGGGCTGCCCATCATGCGTCCCCCGCCGCCGACCACGACGATGGATGCGTCGCCCATGATCTGCCGTACCGTTCTGAGCACCTTCACTTGCACGCCTTGCCCGAGCGAGACGGCGAAGGTGAGCGCCGCCACACCGATGAAGCTGCCGAGCATCATGAAGGCCGTGCGCAGCCGATAGCGACCCATCGAGTGAACGCTCTGCGTCACGAGTCGCGCCGCGTTCATCGCGCCTCCTGCATCGGCGACGACGCGAGGGCGCGGCGATCATCGGAGACCACGCGGCCACGGTCGAGGCGAATGACGCGCTGCGCCTGGGCAGCCATCAGTGGATCGTGTGTCACGAGGATGATCGTTCGGCCGCCCCGGTTGAGCGCGTGAAGGATCTCCATGATCTCCGTCGCTGATTGCGCGTCGAGATTTCCCGTCGGTTCGTCGGCGAGCAGTAGATCCGGTTCGTTGACGAGCGCCCGAGCGATCGCCACGCGCTGCTGTTGCCCGCCGGACAGCTCGGAAGGGAAGTGCCGGATGCGGTCGCCCAGCCCCACCGCCTCCAGTGCTCGGCGACCAAGTCCCTCGATGGAGGTGCGCTCCGAGTAGATCAACGGCAGCTCGACATTGGCGAGCGCGCTGGTTCTGGGCATCAGATGAAACGACTGGAAGACGAAGCCGATCTTCTCGTTCCTGAAGCGCGCCTGATCGACCGCGCTCAGTCGCTCGACCTCGCGGTCGGCAAACCGATACCGCCCTTCGCTCGGCTGATCCAGCAGGCCGAGGATGTTCAGCAGCGTCGACTTCCCTGACCCCGATGCGCCGATGATTGCCACGAACTCGCCGCGCTCGATCCGCAGCGACACGTCCGCCAGCGCCTGGACGGTCTCGCCGGTCGGGCGTGCGTACGTCTTCGCGACCGCGTGCAGCTCTATCATGACTCGCCTCCTCCAGTTGAGACCCCATTCCCGACCAGCACGGCGTCGCCCTCGCTCACGCCCGCCACGATCTCCCAGTAGCGCTCGTCCCGCACCCCCGTCGTCACCCAGCGTTTTTCCACCAGTCCGGCGCGCGGCGACGAAAGCACGTAGGCGCGCCGGTCCTGCCAACGGACCGCGCCGACAGGCAGCGCGAGCGCGTGTTCGCGCGCGCCGAGCGCGATGCGCACGGTCGTGGTCATCTCCGGGCGCAGCGTACGGTCAGAGGGCGGTTGGAAGCGCACGACCGTGACGTAGTTCACCACGTTGTCGCGGATCTCCGCTTTCGGGTACACGGCGGTGGCGCGCCCCTCGAACTCCTGATCGCCGTAGGTGTCCACCGTGAACAGGGCCCGCTGTCCCATGCGAATGCGTCCGATGTCCGTCTCGTCGACGTATGCCCACACCTCCAGCCGAGTCGGATCGAGGAGCGTGAGAAAGGTCGGCGCGGCGAAGCTCGCCGCGACCGTCTCGCCCTCCTGAGTCGATACGGACGCGACGACGCCGGCGATCGGCGCGACGATCCGCGCGTACTCCACCTGGGTGGTGGCGAAGTCGAGGCTCGCTCGCGCACGCGCGACCTGTTGCTCCGCCACGGTCGACGCGCGCTCGGCGAGCTCCGCATCGCTCTTCGAGATGCCGTTCGCGGCGAGCAGGACGCGCTTTCGACTGAGATCCGCGCTGTTGAAGCGGAGATCGGCGTCCGCCTGCCGCAGCGCAGCGGCCGCCTCGTTGCGTCGGGATACGAGATCGCGGTCGTCCAGCGTGGCGAGCAGTTGTCCCTTCGCGACGGTGTCCCCGATCTGAACGAAGAGGCGCTTTACCACGCCGGAGATGCGCGAGCCCACCCGCACCTCGGCGCCCACTCTCGGCTTGATCACCCCAGTCGCCTTGACGACCGAGCCGACGTCGCGCCGTACGACCCGCACGACCTGCATGCCATCGGCAGGCACGCCGGCGCTCGTCGATCCTCCCACCTTCCGGCGGACCGCCAATGCGGTCGACGCGACGACCACGACGCCGATTGCTCCCCACACCAATCGCTTCATGCGCTCCCCTCGTTGGACGAGCGCAGAGTAGAGGATCGTTATTTCTGAATTGTTTCCGCGCAATGACAGAGTGAGGCGCGCGCCGTCGAGCTCACCTCGAGGAGAGCACGTCGATCTGCAATGGCCCCATGAGCCGAAGCAGCTCGGCCTGCCGCCCCAACCCGCCCACCGTGAATCGCAGATGAGACGCGTCTGCGGGGAACTGGCCGAACGTGGGGTCGATCGCCACCCAGCGCTCCAGCCAGACCTCCGGCCAGGCATGGTAGTAGAACTTGCCGTCCAGAAACGCGAGGCCGGCGGCCACGCGCGCCGGCACGCCCGCGGCGCGCGACAGCGCCACCGTGAGCTGGGTGTGCTCGTTGCAATCGCCACGGCGCGCGCGCAGCGTGGCCAGCGCGCTCGGCACCCCGATGGTGATCGTCTTCCGGAGCGAGTCGTACACCCACGTATTGATCCGCTCGGCCACCACGCGCGGGTCCGTCTCCGTGCCGCGCAGCCGATGCGCGAGCAGCACGATCTCGGCGTGCCGAACTTCGAGCAGCGGCTCGGCGTCGAGGAAGAGAGCCATCATCGTGCCGCGTGCACCGTTCGGGAGCGTGTACTTGGCGGCGAGCGCCTCGGGCGTCTCGCGCGTGATCGTGAGCGTGTCGCCGAGAAGCCGCTGCCGGTAGCCCTTCACATCGAACCCGTCGAGCTCCACGCCGCGCAGGCGGATCGTCAGCGCGGCGAGGTTCTTGTTCAACTTCTTGTTCGCGGCGATGGCAGTGGTCTCGTAGATGTCGCGGTCCGCCGACACCGCCGTCCCGCGCGCTGCCGCGTCCAGCTTCCAGTTCTCGAACGCAACCTCGTATGGCCGGCGCTCCAATGTCATGCCGAGCACCTGCGTGGCGAGCACGATTCGCCCCTGCTCGTCGACCCATCCGCCGAACCCCGCAGAGCCGGTCCCCGATTCCGTCGATATCCGCCAGGCCCGAACCGTGTCCGGGCGCGCCCCGTTCCATCGCGCGCGCGTTGCGTCGAACACGCTGCTGTCCTCGAGCACGAACAGGCTCTCCGCCTCGACCGAGACGCGCACGTCTTTGGGCGCCATCGCGATCGGATCGAACACGGGGAGTGTGACGTGGGCCCCTACCTTCGGCCGATCCCCGAGCGCGATGGCGAGCGGCACCAGCGTGGGGAGGAGAATCGGGCCCGGCAGCTTCACGTGCTGCGTGTCGGCCTGTCCGGTCGCTCCACGCAGCGCCAGCATCAGCAGCGTGTCGCCGAACACCTTCCCCGACGCGTTGATGGGCATGAGCCCCGCATCCATCTCGATCTTGAAGCTGTTCACGCGCAGTGCCCGCGTGAGCACGACTTCCGACCGCGCCGTGGCGCGATGCAGCTTCCCGCCGATCGGGAGATCGGCCACCAGATAATCGTGCACCGTGATGCCGCCGGCCGTCGTGTCCACGGTCGACGACGCGAACCCGATCTGTCGCCCCTGCTGCAGCACGGCGTAGTATGTCGCGCCCGGTCCCACGCGAAGCCCCGCCTCCGCGAGCTTCTCCATGTGTGGCCGGAACAGCTCGCGCCGCGCGAGCAGGGCGAGCCCGCCGAGCCAGAGCGTGAGCACGCCCAGCGCGATCGCCGTCCGCCGGCGTGGCATCTTCAAACGGTGCTCCGCGCCACCGCGTCTTCCAGCGCGTGCGCTTCGTCGGTTGTCTCGGCCACGAGCGTCACCTGCTGCGGATAGGCGGCGATGGCGCAGTGACGCGCCAACTCGTCGGCCATCAGCGACGCGCTCTCGTCGATGTCGAGATTGCCGGCGCCCAGTCCGAGCGGTGGCACCGCCACGGCGGCGAGCTGCCACGCGGTCGCTCGCTCGAGCGCGCTGCGGAACGCACGACGCACGCCGTCGCGCGTGACACGCTCCGTCGTGCTGCTCACGATGGCGTGCACGAGCAGCTCGACGCGCAGCTCGCCTGCGCCTGTGACTACCGCCGAGCCGACGGCGAGCGGCTCGCTCACGACCAGGTGGTCGAGCAGCCCTTTCCCGCCAGCAAGCTCCAGGCGGCGGAGCAGGGGCGTCGTCGCGCCGAGTGTCGCGGTCGCCGGACGGATGATCGCGTCGCCCTCATAGAACGCGAGATCCTCCACCCGAACCTGGATCACCGCCGAATGGCCGCGCGTGCTCGCTGATACGCCGCCGCTGCCTCTGCGGGACGTCCCATCCGGTCGAGCACCACGCCGATTCGTTTGAGCGGACGATCGTTTCCGGGCTCGAGCTGGGCCGCGGCCTCGTATGCGCTCAGCGCGGCGGGCAAATCGTCGATGCTGTTGTACGCGTCGCCGAGGTGATAGTGCGCAGCCGCATTCCGCGGATCGGCCGCGATCGCGGCACGCAGCGGTTCGACCGCCTCGCGCCAGCGCGCCCGCTTACAGAACAGCACCCCCAGCTGCACCTGCACGTCCGCGTTGCGGTCGTCAACCTTCACGGCACGCCGGAGGTCGACTTCCGCCTGGTCATACTTCCCTCGCGCGGTGTAGATCGCCGCGCGTGCGCGCAGCACGGCAACGTCGTCCGGCGCCGTGTCCAATGCGCGACTCAGCTCACCGAGCGCCCCTTCCGAGTCACCCTTCTGGGCCAGCAGCTCGGCGAGCAGGAAGCGCGCGCGCACGTGGCGCGGCTCCCGCGCGATCAGCGCGCGCACGACGGTCAGCGCGGCACTCATCTCGCCGGCCGCGGCGAAGTCGCGCGCCTGCTGTAACGGCTCGGTGACGCGGTCGCTCCGCTCGTCGGTCGACGGCACCGGACGCTCGAGCTCCGCGTTGCCGGCAGTGGAGCGGGGATTGGCGGGCGTCTCGCCCGTTCCGGACATCTCGGGGTGCGTCATGCTGCGGTTCCTCTCTCTCGTCGGCTGCCGATCGTCGGCGTTCGTGCTGTCACACGGCGTGGCATGCAGGCGAACGGGCTGTTAGGCGAGAGCAAGGGTCGTCTCGCCGTTGATCCATTCCAGGTACTTCGCGTTCCCCGCGGTCACGGGGAGCGCCAACAGTTCGGGCACCTTGTACGGGTGCAACTCGGCGAAGGCCAGCTGCAGCGTCTCGAGCCGGGCCGACCGCGTCTTCAGCAAGACCACGGCCTCCTGCTCGTCGGCGATCTTTCCCTGCCATCGATATAATGAGCGGCCGCCGGGCAGCACTGTGCCGCACGCCACAAGTCTGCGCTCGAGCAGCGCCCGCACGAGCTTCACAGCCTCGTCCGTTGAGGCGAGAGTCGTCATGACTACGATGGCGTCTGTGTGTGGCATCGGCGGGGCTGCGGGCGGGTGCGGGCGGGTGCGCGCGAGTGCGCGCGAGTCGCACTGCGCGCACGAAGGGATGAACGCGAGACGAATCAGGCGCGGCGGCAGTGAGCAATCTAACGTGCGCCACCCGTGACTTGTCTCCCCCCGGTCCTGAGGCGAGCTTTCCCTGGTTATGGCAGAAGACGCACTGATCGTCCGCGGCGCGCGCGAGCACAATCTCCGCAACGTGGACGTCACAATACCCCGGGACCGTCTCACGGTCATCACGGGTCTGTCCGGCTCCGGCAAGTCCTCCCTCGCATTCGACACCATCTATGCCGAGGGTCAGCGACGCTACGTCGAGTCGTTGTCCGCTTACGCCCGCCAGTTCCTCGGGCTCATGGAGAAGCCCGACGTCGACGCGATCGAGGGCCTCTCGCCTGCGATCTCCATCGAGCAAAAGACAGCGGGACACAATCCGCGTTCCACCGTCGGGACCGTCACGGAGATCTACGACTATCTCCGCTTGCTCTTTGCCCGCGCCGGCACGCCGCACTGCCCCAGCTGCGGTCGATCCGTACAGCGGCAGAGCCCGTCGCAGATCGCGGAGACCATTCTCGGCTGGAAGTCCGACACCAAGATCGAGGTGCGCGCTCCGCTGATTCAGGGACGCAAGGGAGAGTTCCGCGACCTGTTCGAGTCCGTGCGGAAGCAGGGCTTCATCCGTGCGTATGTCGACGGCACGCTGATCGAGGTGGCCGACCCGCCCAAGCTCAATCGGCGGCAGAACCACTCGATCTCCGTCGTCGTCGATCGGCTCGTCGTGCGCACCGACGATCGCGGCCGTCTCACCGACTCGGTGGAGACGGCTCTCAAGCTCGCCGAAGGGCTGGTCGAAGTGTTCAACGCCGACACCGGCCTGGTGGAGACTTTCTCGGAGAAGTACGGCTGCCCAGTCTGCGGCATCTCCATGCCCGAGCTCGAGCCGCGTCATTTCTCCTTCAACTCACCCTTCGGCGCCTGCACCACCTGCGGTGGGCTCGGCACCCGCCGTCGCGTGAGCGAGGAGCTCGTCCTCGGCGATCCTCGCATCTCCATCCTCGAGGGGGTCGTGCTGCCGTGGGGCGAGCCGTCCGGCTATCTGCGCAAGGTCGTCCTTCCCACGCTCGCGCGGCAGTTCAAGTTCGACCTCAACACGCCATGGGGCGAGCTGTCCGAGTCCGTCCACCACTGCCTGCTGCACGGCGATGGCGCCGCCGCATCCGGCAAGAAGAAGAAGGCCGACGGCACGTGGGAGGGAATCCTCGCGAACGTCGAGCGACGGTACGACGAGAGCGACTCCGACATGGTGCGCATGGAGCTCGAGCAATACATGCTCGCCGTTCCGTGCTCCGAGTGCGGCGGGCAGCGGCTCAAGCCAGAGTCGCTCGCCGTGACGATCGACGGCCGCAACATCGGCGCGCTCGTCGACCTGCCCATCACCGAATCGCTCTCCTTCTTCGACACGGTACCCGTCAAGAGCGAGGATCGCGTCCTCGGCCTCGACGCCGAGATCGCCGGCCCAATCCTCAAGGAAGTGCGCGAGCGGCTGCGCTTCCTGGTCGACGTCGGGCTCGACTACCTGACGCTCGGCCGCTCCGCCGAATCGCTCTCCGGCGGCGAGGCACAGCGCATCCGGCTGGCCACGCAGATCGGGTCGCGACTCGTCGGTGTGCTCTACATCCTCGATGAGCCGTCGATCGGTCTGCATCAGCGTGACAACGCCCGTCTCCTCTCCACGCTCGAGCAGCTGCGCGACCTGGGCAATACCGTCATCGTCGTCGAGCACGACGAGGAGACGATGCGCGCCGCGGACCACGTCATCGACATGGGCCCGGGCGCGGGGAAGCACGGCGGCGAGGTCATCGCCGAAGGCACGGTGGAGGAGATCTGCCGCAACCCGCAGTCGATCACGGGCAAGTACCTCAATGGAGAGCTGTCCATTGAAGTGCCCGCCGAGCGCCGTCGCGCCGACCCGAAGAAGACGATCCGCATCGTCAACGCGCGCGAGCACAATCTCCGCAACGTCGACGTCGAGATCCCGCTCGGGCTGTTCGTCGCGATCACCGGCGTCTCCGGCTCCGGCAAGTCGACGCTGATCGAGGACATCCTCCATCAGCACCTGGCGCGCCACTTCTACCGCGCGCGCGTCATCCCGGGGCTGCACGACCGCATCACGGGGCTCGAGCACATCGACAAGGTCATCGACATCGACCAGAGCCCCATCGGCCGTACACCGCGCTCCAACCCGGCCACGTACACGGGTCTGTTCACTCCCATCCGCGAACTGTTCGCCGAGCTGCCCGAGGCGAAGATCCGCGGCTACGGGCCCGGACGCTTCTCCTTCAACGTGAAGGGCGGCCGCTGCGAGGCGTGTCAGGGCGACGGCCTCGTGAAGATCGAGATGCACTTTCTGCCGGACGTGTACGTGCCGTGCGAGGTGTGCAAGGGAAAGCGCTACAACCGCGAGACGCTCGAGGTGCGCTTCCGCGGCCAGAGCATCGCCGACGTGCTCGAGATGACGGTGGAAGACGCGCTGGCGTTCTTCGAGAACCAGCCGCGCGTGCGCCAGAAGCTCGAGACGATGAACGACGTCGGACTCGGCTACATCCACCTCGGCCAGAGCGCAACGACGCTGTCCGGCGGCGAGGCGCAACGCATCAAGCTCGCGACCGAGCTCTCGAAGCGTGACACGGGACGCACCTTCTACATCCTCGACGAGCCGACGACCGGTCTCCACTTCGAGGACGTGCGCGTTCTGCTCCACGTGCTCCACCGTCTCGTCGATCGCGGCAACACGGTGCTCGTCATCGAGCACAACCTCG
>JBDSDB010000245.1:0-3010 GCA_039920785.1 Gemmatimonadaceae bacterium | reverse complement strand
CTTGGCGAAGGCTTCTGCGAGGCACCGGTGAACGGCGGTCCGCCACTCACATCGAGCGAGCTCCTCACGCGAGGCATCGCGCGCTTCGAGGAGGGAATGGCGGTAGCCACCGCGGGGCGCTCCGCCGACGACACGGCCGCGACGAACCTGATCTCGATGGCACATGTCGGTGCGGCGCGCGCGCTGCTCCAGCGCGGCGACCTCGCCAGCGCGCGCGCCCACGCGACACTCGTACCCGAAGGCTACGAGCGCTGGGCATACTACTCGTCGAACTCCGTGCCGGAGTACAACCCCGTGCAACTCGCTGTGAAGGCGTCCGGGCCGTTCGCCGGCATGCAGCCCGTCTTCCAGCGGCTCGACGATCCACGCGTCCCACAGCCCGCGGCGACGCGCACGGGCGTCGGTGGAAACCCGATCTTCGTGCCGCTCAAGCCCTCGATGTACAGCGGGTGGAGCGCATCGGGCGCATCGGTCATCGACGTCGCCACGCACATGCGCTTCGCCAGCGGTCTCGAGGCGCGATACATCCGCGTCGAGGCCGAGGGGCCGGGTGCGGCGATGCTGTCCTTCGTGAACGCTCGGCGTGCCGCCGGTGGCAGGCCTCCGGCGAACCTGGCGGGCGCCGCCCTCGTCGCCGAGCTGCGTGCGCAGCGCGCGCTGGACTTCTATCTCACGGGGCATCGCCTGGGAGACCTCCGCCGGTACGCGGCATCGGGCACGGACCTGTTTCCGAGTGGACGCTTCCCAGTACCTCCCGACGAGTACGGCGCGATGCACTGCTTCATCATCCCCCGCGGCGAGAAGGCGGGAAACCCGAACTTCTGACGTCGTGGCGTCTTTCGCCCCGATCCTCCGCGTCTGCTAGTGGCATCACGAGCTTCGTTGGAGGTGCGGCCCCGCAGATGGGCTCATCGCGCTCGTGAGTGGCCAACGCGCACACGTTCACGGAGGGTTGGCATCATGCGTTCGGTCCATGATTCGCATTCTCGACCGTACATTTGGACGGCAATCGTCACCGCGGCGTCTGTCGGCGCGCTGATGAGCTGCAGCGACTCCACTCCGCCAGACAAGAGCGGCACGTTCTACGGACCGGTGACCACGATGGCAGCCGGTACCGGCCGCAGCTATGTCACCCTGGACGGTGCCGGCATTCCCACCGTACTCGGCGTGGCGCTCACCGAGACGGCGCTCTCCGGGCTGCCCGCGGCGACGGCGGAGTACGCCTTCGAAATCCCGTCGCAGGCGTCTGCGACGCCGTTCAAGCATGCCGTGATCAACTGGGAGCCCACTGGCCACGCGCCCGCCGGCGTGTACACCGTCCCCCACTTCGACGTGCACTTCTACACCATCACGCAGGCCCAGCGCGATGCGATCCTGATCGAGGATCCACAGGTCGCGGCAAAGATCGCGTCCAGGCCCGCCGCCGACTACTTCCCGGCCGGTTACGTGCTCGGGGGAGTCGCCTCACGCATGGGCCAGCACTGGCGCGATCCGACTGGTCCCGAATTCAACGGACAGCCGTTCACCAAGACCGTGATCTATGGCTCGTACGACGGACGCGTCACCTTCGTCGAGCCGATGCTGGCGAAGTCGTATCTGGAGACGAAGCCTGTGAATGTCGTGACCGCGCTGAAGGCCCCAGCAAAATTCGATGCGCAAGGGTACCAGCCGACGTCGTACACGTTGAACTGGGACGCGCCCACGAAGGAGTATCGCGTCGCGCTGACTGAGCTTGTGCTGCGCTAGAGCAGGGGTGATCACGATGCGAGTTAACCCGATGATCAGCGCTTTGCAGTCGCGAGCCCTGCTGCTGGTGCTCGCTCATGGGATGGTGGGTCTCGCCGCGTGCGACGCGTCGCCGAGCGAGGTGCCTCGCCGACCACGACCTACTCTCGTGGCGATCGAGCCGAGCACGGGATCGACCGGCGGCGCGACTCCAGTGGTGCTCGTCGGCAGCGGCTTCTCACGGAGCTCGATTGTGGCCATCGGAGGTGTGAAAACCACCGCGCGGTTTTACACGCAATACTCGGGTGACACCGTTCTGGCCGTCAGTGCGCCGGCTCACGCCCCCGGGTCAGTGGACGTGGTCGTGACGAATCCGGACGGTCAGAGTGTTACAGTCCCACGAGGCTACACATATGCGCCGCCGGAGTCGTTCCGCCTGAATGGCCGATGGGGGGGATACGGCGACGCCGGCCAGGACATTCCGATCGAATTCGTGTTTGAGGATGGCGAGCTGACGAGCGTGTCCTGCGACGAGTATTCCGCGCTGACCTTCTCGCCTCCCCTCAAGGTGGAGAAGGGCGAATTCGCCTTCGCTCGTTCCGACGGCGTGAGTGTCACGGGCCGGATTACCTCGGCGTCCACTGCGGCCGGGACGATCAATCTCGCTCCCTGCGACAACACCAATTGGTTCGCCGGACCACTCTGAGGATGAGGGATGACCATGACGCGTGTCCTCCACGTTGCGGCCTTCGTCGCGCTCGCGGGCGCACCGCGCGTCGCTGCGGGCCAGTCCGAATCGGCATCGGTCCAAAGTGCAGCGCTCGCCGAGGAAGTTCGTCTGCTCATCGAGGCCCGTCTGACGAGTTTCGCGAAAGGAGACAGCGCCGCATTCCACCGGATGATCGTGCCGGGCTTCGTGCACGTGTACGACAGCGGATGGCCAGGGTCCGGGCCGAAGCTGCTGCAGTACGTGGCCAGGCAGCGCTCTGACTCCGCCAATGCCAAGGTCGCGCCGGTGTACACCGTGACCGAGGTGCAGGCGCGCCGTGAGGGTCAAGTGCTGCTGGCGCACGCTCTCGTGACGCAGCAGTTCCACGTCGGCACTCGCACGCTCGCCAGCCAGTGGCGCGAGACCAACGCGCTCATTCGATCTCGCGATCACTGGCTGTTCGTTCAGCACAGTGAGACTCCGATCGTGGCGCTCGGTGGCTACCCCGTTGCCGCGCCAGTCCCCGACAGTGCGTCGCTCGCCGCGTTCGTCGGCGACTACGAGTGGTGGCCGGGG
>JBDSDB010000244.1:0-30105 GCA_039920785.1 Gemmatimonadaceae bacterium | reverse complement strand
GCCTCGCGCGCGAGCGTGTTGCGCAGGTCGTCGCTCGCGGCCTGCGGCTCGCTCGTGCCCGCCGTCTCGGCAACGGCGCCGCCACTCGTCTGCCGGGCCGCGAGCACGGCGAAGCCCGCGACGATGAGGAGGATGACCGACGTGATGGCGTCACCGCGCTCCGCGGACGGAAGCACTCCTACGAGGAGCCGGACGAGCATGGCGACGATGTACGAACCGATCGGCGCGGCGATCGCGAGCAATGGCGCGGTGCGTCTCGCGTAGACGGCGATGGCGAGCACGAACAGCGCGACGAACGCCGGAGACGGGAAGCCGACGGCGAGGGCGCCGAGCGCGGCGGAGTCGCCGATCGTGGCGATCGCCTCGGTTGGAGCGGTGCGCGACGCGAACCAGGCGATGCCCACGGCGAGCAGCGCGACACCGAGCCCGATCGCCATCCATCGCAGGTCGGCGGGATCTCCACCGCTCAGCAGCCGTGGAAGCGCGGCGAGCGCGACGCCGGCAGCGAGCGCGATGCGTGGAGTGAGCGAGTAGGAGTGCACGGAGCGAGTTACCAGAACGAGGGATCGCGACGGAAGAGCAGCCGGACGCGGAATGGGCGTTCGCCGACAAAGACCGTCTTGTCGAGGAAGATGTCCGCGCCCACGACATTGGCGGTGACGGTGCGAGCGGCACGACCGTTGGCGGGTGTGGGAACGAACGTCAATGTCTTTCCGCGATCGGCGTAGCGCCCGACGGACAACTCGTCGCGCGCGGGAGGCATCTTCATCGGGGCACGCGTGTCCACGACGTCCTGGGAGTATCGGTAGCTGAGTGTGTACCGGCCATCGGCCGAGAGCCGCAACACCGCGAGATCGAGTCGCGCCCAGTGCACGAGCCCCTCCACGGCGGGCACCTTCGTCGTCCACGGGAGCTTCTGTCCATTGGCCAGTACGGCCACGTACGAGCCCGCGGGCACGCCCGTGACCGACGCCCGCGCGGCGGAGGACGCGGCGAGTGGCGCGTGGTGCGCCGACGGTGATGGCAGCATACCCAGCCCGACAACGGCGATAGTGTGGCGAACCAGCTGAGAAAACACTCGGGCGCGGAACGAGACGATGGGCGACGACAGGGGCGGCAGTACCGCGACGAGCGGCTGCCACCCGCAAGAGAGACGAGTGGCACAGCAAATGGTTCCGTCCATCCTCATTGGTGCGCCCATCCGAGATGGCGACCGCTTGCGCTGGACGTTCGGAGCGCGCAGGTTGGCCCCAGCACTCACGAGGCTGGTAGAGATGCCCGACGAAGAGGCCACGCAGGCTGAAGCGCTTCCCAGCGAGAGCCTGTCCTGGTATCACGAAGTGTTCGGCCAGGCCCCAGTGATGGTGGCACTGCATCGGCATGGCCGGTATCTGTATCTCAACCGGGCCGCTCACGAAGGGCTCGGCGCCGACTCGCCGGAGCAGCTTCTCGGGCGCAGTGTGCTCGAGTTCACGTCGCCCGACGATCGATCCGCGGTGCAGTCGCAGCTGGACGACGTGACGCGGAAGGGTGTGGCTGCACCGTTGCGTCAACTCCGCTTCCGTCGGCTCGACGGCACGCTGTTCGACGTCGAGGTGATCACGGTGCCGGTGTCGATCGGCGGCGTGCCCGTCGCGCAGAGCATGGCGATGGATGTCAGCGAACGGTTCCGCGCGGCGCGCGCGATCGCGCAGTCGGAGGAGAAGTTCGCCACGGCGTTCGATGCGAGCCCGGACGGGATCGTCTTCCTGCGTCGCGACGATCTCGCGATCCTCACGGCGAATCCCGCCTTCTGCGCGCTCACCGGCTGGGATTGCGCGAGCATCGCCGGCACGACGCTGCGTGAGCTCAACATCTCCTTGAGGACGAGAGAGCAGCGCGAGCTGTTCGCGCGCATCGTGCGCGACGGGCGCGTGCGGGACTTCGCTCTACAGTACCTCGTCAAGGCGAGTCCCGAATGGCGTCATGCGCTCGTCTCCACGGAGCCGGTCGACGTCGAAGGAGAGCGCTGCGTGCTGGCGATCGTCCGCGACGTCACGGAGGATCGGTTGCTGCAGGCGCGGTTGCGGCAGGCGCAGAAGATGGACGCGGTGGGCCAGCTCGCGGGCGGCATCGCGCACGACTTCAACAACCTGCTGACCGTTATCCGCGCGAACGCCGAGTTGGTGATCGACGACTTGCCGCCGACGCTGCCGAGCCAGGACGATCTCGTCTCGATCGTCGTGGCGTGCGATCGGGCCGCGGCGTTGACACGGCAGCTGCTCGCGTTCAGCCGGACGCAGACGCTCGACATTCGCTCGTTCGACCTGAACGAGGCGCTGCGAACGGCGGGTCACATGATCGCGCGCATGCTCGGCGGGGCGATCGCGATCGAGTGGCGGTTGGGCGAGCTGCCACTGGTGCTCGCCGACCGCGGCCAGGTGGAACAGATCCTGATGAACCTGCTCCTCAACGCGCGCGACGCGATGCCCGAGGGAGGCGTGATCACGCTCGAGACCACCCTTGAGACAGTGACGGACGAGACGTTTCGCGAGCAGGTGACGGGCATCATCGCCCGTCCAGGCCAGTACGTGCGATGGACTGTGGCCGATCGCGGCATGGGCATGTCGCCGGAGACGCGCGCTCGGGTGTTCGAGCCGTTCTTCACCACCAAGCAGCCCGGCAGCGGAACGGGATTGGGACTGGCGACGGTGTTCGGCATCGTGAAGCAATCGCACGGCTACATCTGGATCGACAGCGGCGTCGGCTCGGGCACGTCGGTGCACGTCTATCTCCCCGTGGCGGAGAGTACGACTGGCTGAGCAGATACGCGCGCGCCGTCTACTTCGCCAGCTGTCCGCGCCCCACCACGCGGCCGTCGTACGCGATCATCTCGACCGAGCGTGCACGGCCGCCGACGAGGTCGAAGACGAGGAGCAGTCCGGGCGCGCCGTAGAACTGTCCCTCGAGCTTGGGGAGCTGGGCTGACAGCAGGTGGAACTTGCCGTCGGATATCGGCACGAGATCCAGCTCGCCGTCGCCGAACGCGCTTGCCGGGAGCGTCTTCAACTTCATGGCGCCATTCTCGTCCGCGACGACGAGGTCGACATCGTACGGAGAACGCCCCGTGCTCGGCGTGACGCGCATGCGGTAGGTGCCGACATACGGTGTCCGCCGCTCCGAGAGAAGCGGGCCGGGTCGCGCCATGTCGACGCCGATCTGGACTGGGACGACCGTGGTTCCCCAGTGCAGGCGAAGCGTGGCACCGTCCGGCGTGACGACCGGGAAGTACCAGGCGAGCGTCTCCATGTGGATGCTCTGCTCAGGCCGCACCGGCACGCGAAGCTGCTCGTCGCCGGCCGATGGAGGGCGGGTGTGAAAGAGTCTGGCTGTCCTGGCGAACAGCAGCGTCCACGGTGCGGGCGCCGCCTGAGGGATGAGCCACACGGAGTATTTCCCCTTGGGCAGTGGATGCCCGTCGACACGTACGTTCTTGTCGACGTCCATCGTGGTCGCCCAGTTGGCGCCGGGCGTCCAGACCTCTCCCCAGTGCACCACCTTCCCGTCGCCGAACAGCATGCGGCCGCGCGCACCCGGCCGGTCGTACTCCACCGTGATCGTCGTCGTGGCGACCTGCTGCGAGACGGTGCCGTGCTCGCTTGGGCGGATCTGCGCGTGGACCGCCGATGAGCTCAGCAGTGCGGCGAAGATGCCGCGTGTCACGTGAGCGAGTGCGCCGAGGTAAGGGTTATGCATGTGAGTCCGGTACGGGGAGCGTGCGACGTCGCGGAGTTCCCCCGGGTTCGGTCAGATCGGCCGTGGCTCCGCTGGAGGCTGGTCCAGCACGGTACCTGGAGGACGTGATGAAATACGAGAAGCCGATAGTTCAGCGTTTCGGGACGTTGCGCGAGATCACGCTTGGCGGCGGTCCATTGGAGGGAGGCGACGCCACCAATCTGTATCATCGCTCCTAGTAGCGGGCGTGCCCCGGCCAAGCGCCGGAGCACGCCACTCCCGCTTTGTGCGCACCGTTCAGCGTACGGGTGCAAGCCAGCCATGGCGGCGCATCCACGCTTCGGCGAGTGCCGGCCACACGGAGAGTACGGGATCGCGCGGCGCGAGGCCGTAGCCGTGCCCGCCGTGCTCGAACACGTGCAACTCCGCGGGGACCGCCGCGTTGCGCAGCGCCTGATACATCAGTAGCGCGTTCTCCACCGGCACGGTCTTGTCGTCCGTGCTGTGCACGATGAACGCGGGCGGTGTCTCCCGGGTCACCTGGGTCTCGTTCGACATCTGCATCACGAGCGCCTGATCAGGTGTGGCGCCGAGCAGGTTCACGCGCGAGCCGCGATGCGTGAACGCCGAGTCGCGCATCGTGATTACCGGATACATCAGGATCAAGAAGTCGGGCCGAGAGCTCGCGCGCTCGATGACGTCGGCGCTCGGGGCGTTGCCCGCGTCGAAGTGCGTGCCCGCCGTGGAGGCGAGATGTCCGCCCGCGGAGAAGCCGATGATCCCGACGCGCCGCGCGTCGATGCCCCACTCCCCAGCGCGAGCGCGCACGGTGCGGATGGCACGCTGCGCGTCGCCGAGCATGATCGGGTGGTGGTACCGTGGCCCGAGGCGATAGCGCACCACGAACGCCGTCACGCCAGAGCCGGCGAGCCAGTTGGCGATGTCGCTTCCCTCCTTCACCATGGAGAGGTGCCCGTAGCCGCCGCCGGGAAATATCACGACCGCCGTCCCATTGGCGCGCCCCTCGGCCGGGAGATACGGCGTGATCTCCGGTCGATCCGTCGAGTCGGTGCCGAGCGCACCTGGCGCACCGGCGGCCCAGAGCGGGATGGACCGCTGTGCGCGCGCGACGAGCGGCCGCAGTGCGGGCACGTCAGCGGTCGCCGCGTTCGGTGCCGGAGTCGTGGACGGCGGCGCGTGCGCGGCGGCGCTGCAGGCCTGCACGGCGCCCAGTGCGGCGCACAGTGCCGCAAGCGCGAGGCGAGCGGTGAGGGCACGATGAGTCGATGTCACGCGACGATGGAGGATGAGAGGGGAATGCATGTCAGAAACTCTGCCTCGATGTCTTCTTCACGTAGGTGTCGGGTACCGGCTGCGAGTGCGTGGCGCGAAACTCCTCGACGTCTCGAAGCACGACGGTGGGCACGTTGGGCGCTTTCTGCGCGCGCACGCGATGGAAGTCGACGTCGCGCACATCGTCGAGCACGAACGCAGGGCGTGTATCGGGCGTCATGAAGCCCACCTCCACGCCGTCCATCCGGATGCCCGCCGCGTGGCGGATGTAGAAGCCGTACGCCGGCAGCACGCCGAACAGGCTGGGCTCCGGATACATCGCCTCGCGCTCCGGCACGGCGTACGCCTCCCGCGGCCCCGAGCCGCCGGGCGGGCGGAAGAAAGTGTTGACGAGATTGGCCGGTTGCGAGGCTGCGTGCTCGAGTGTCAGCCCGCCGCGATACAGGATGCGGACATTGCTGAATCGGATGTCTTCTATCTGGTGTCCAGGCACGCCCGCAATGATGGAGGCGTAGCGGGGATCGGCGTCGTACACGACGACGTTGCTGATGGACACGCGGCGCAGCGCGCCGACCGGGGTGCCAGCCGGCCCGCGCATGCGACTGGCGAGCCGCAGGAAGAAGGGCGCGTTGGAGACTTCGCGCATCGTGATGTTCGAGACGGTGATGTCCTCGAGCAGCGCGCCGTCCACCGTCTCGAGGGCGAGTCCGCGCGAGCGGGTGAACACGATGTTCGAGATCGTGATGTTCCGGAACGCGCCGTTCGACTCGGTGCCGAGCTTGATGCGCCCCGTGGGTCCGTCCCGGTCGGGCGCGGCGGTGGTCGTGCGTCCGTAAGTGCCGTCGAGCATCGTACCGACGTCGAAGCCGCTCACCACGCTGTTCGTGATCGTCACGTTCTCCGTCGCGCGTGCGGCGCCGAGCGCGAAGGAGCTCTTGAGCACGATGGCATCGTCGTTGGGCGCGTTCACCGACGTGTTCGAGATGCGCACGTTGCGGCACCCGTCGACATCGATCCCGTCGCGATTCGTGTCGATGGTGAGATTGTCGATCGTGAGGTTGTCCACGCCCGTGACGAGGATGGACATGTGGCCGCCGCGCAGGATGGTGAAGTCACGCAGCAGCACGTTGCGCGAGAGCCGCAGCGCGATCGCCTTGTTCGCCTGGCCGGGCCGTGTGTCCAGATCCGACGCGCCGGCGCCGAGCCCGCGGCTCAGCTTCGTTCCGTCGATGCGACCGCGGCCCGTAATGGAGACGTCCTCCACGCTGTCGCCCCAGATCAGGCTGTTGTGCCAGTGGCTGTGGCCGAAGTCCTGGAACGCGTTGCCGGGGCCCGGCTCGGCGGGATCATAGCCGCGCCCACCGCCCGTGTCCGCGGCGAGCAGCACGGCGCCCTGGTCGAGGTAGAGCCCGACGTGACTGCGCAGGCGGATCGAGTGGCTCGCGTACGTTCCACCAGGGAAGTAGACCGTGCCGCCCCCCGCGGCGGCGGCCGCGACGATGGCGCGGTTGATCGCGTCGCTGTCGATCGTGACGCCGTCACCCTTCGCCCCGAAAGCGCGGACGTCGTACTGCCGTCCGCCTATCGGTACCGGCGCGGCGGACGACTGCGCGCGCGCGGATGCGGAGGTGATGGCGACGACGAACGTCGCCAGCAGAGTGAGCGTGGTGCGCGTGGTGCGCGTGGTGCGCGTGGTGCACGAGCAGCGCGGTCGATGGAGCATCCCTTCCCTCAGTCGAGGTGAAAGACCTCGCGCAGCTCGACGCTGTGCGGGCTGTCGTCCGGATTCACCGGCATGATGTCCCGCATGTGCGTCCACCAGCGGCGGCACACCGGTGTGCTGGCGATGGCGTTCCACCGTGTCTCGTCTTCGATCTCGACGTAGCCGAAGAGACTCCCGTCGGATTCGTCCAGAAAGATCGAATAGCGGTGTGCGCCGTGTGCGGTGAGCACGTCCTCGAGCTCACGCCAGATCGGCGTGTGGCGCCGCTCGTACTCCTCGTGCTGGCCGCGATGCACGGCCATGCGAAAGGCCTTCCGGATCATTACGCGCTCACCGGCCGAATCGCTCCAGCAGACGTGCGGCGTCGGCGGCAGGCACGGTGAAGGCAGTGCCGTGACGAATGCCGTCCGGCAGCGAGAGGCTCGCCGTGACGTCGGTCCAGCTTCGGAGATTGGTGGACGCGAGTGCGCCGTACCGGTGCTCGATGTACCGGTCGAAGTAGACGATCCATCGCTCGCCGACGCGTAGCACCGTCGGTCCTTCGGCCCAGAATCGGCCCGTGATCGGAGCGGTCGGCATGGACCACGGCCCCTCGGCGCGATCCGCGAAGGCGAGCCGGATGTTCTTCTGCGGCGGCTTCTCGGTCTCGTCCTTGAGGAACATCACGTAGCGCGATCCGTCGCGAACGATGTCCGCGTCGATCACGCTGAAGCCCTTCTCGTAGAGCAGGCGTGTCGGCGAGAAGGTCGCGAAGTCGGTCGTCGTCACATAGTAGAGGCGATGGTTGTACTTGCCGCCGCCGCCCGCACTGTCTGTCCCCGGGTAGCGGCCCGGAATGGTCGTCGCCCAGTAGATGAGATAGCGCTTGTTCGGCTCGTCGTAGAGAATCTCCGGCGCCCACGTGTTCATCGCCGACGGCTCCCCCGCCATCACGGGCACGAACGTCTCTCCCGTCCACGTGATGAGATCCGTGGAGCGTGCGTAGCCGAAGCCGTGTTCGTTCCATCCCGCCGTCCACACCATGTGATACGTGCCGTCGGGTCCGCGCACGATCGAAGGATCGCGCGTGAGCTTCTCCTTGCCGACGGTGGGTCTGAAGAAGGCGCTGTCTCCCTTGAGCGAGCGCCAGGTGAGGCCGTCCGTGCTGTGCGCGAGGTGCATCCCATCCTCGCCGTTTCCCTTGAAGTAGGCGAAGAGATAGTGCGTGCTCTCCGGCTTGGTGGCGACCGCGACGAGCGGACTCGCTGGCAGCGTGAACCGGTCTACCGCATCGGGATGCGACGGGTCGACTGCCCTCAATCCGGGCGCGAGCTCGCGCGCGAGAGGAAGCGACGTCTTGCGCAGCCCCTCCACGATCATGCGCGCCAGCTGATACGCACCGTAGTTGTTGAAGTGTGTGTCGTCCTCGAGCTTCGCCGTCTGGCCGGGATAGGTGCCCGCCGGATAGTGGACGAATGCCTTCGTGGAGGTCACGGGGCCGAGCGCCTCGTAGAACCGTTTGCTCATGGCGTTGAGATCGATGAGCGCGACGTGCTGCTCGGCGGCGGTCTGCCGCACCGCCTCCGGATAGTCTCCCAGCGTGTTGACGATGGTGCCGGTAGAGTCGAAGCGGCGACGGTGCATCGACGTCACCAGCACCGGTGTCGCGCCGCGCGAGCGCGCCTCCGAGATGTAGCGCCCTAGGTACTCCTTATATGTCGTGAACGGCTCGAGGTAGTTCGATCCGGGCTTCTGGTCGTTGTGGGCAAACTCGATGAACAGGTAGTCGCCCTTCTTCAACGTCGAGAACACCTTGGCCAGTCGGCGCTCTCCGATGAACGCCTTCAACGTCTCGCCGGACTCCGCGTGGTTCGCCACCACGACGCGGCCGGGCTTGAAGAAGCGTGGGAGCATCTGTCCCCACGCGGCCCACGGCTCGGTGGTCTGATCCACCACGGTCGAGTTCCCGGCGAGAAAGACGGTGATCGGCGCGCGCGCCGGCACGACGCTGATCTCGCGCACTGCGGGATGTGCACCGTTGAACTCGAGCGTGAGCCGGTCGTCCCACGTCGCGCTCCCGATCTCGCGTGGCTTGAGGCGCACCGCGTCGCTGCCCGAGATGGCCGGCGTACGCACATTCACGGTAAAGGTGCGGGTGACGACCGCGCCGGCTCTCGCCTGCACCCGCTCCAGCATGAGCCGGCGCGCTTCGGCCTTCACCGTCGTCTCGCTGGCGCGCGCGGGGTCGCCCAGCTTCACGGTGACGTCGTAGTTCCCCTCGGGGAGCGTGAGGTCGAAGAGGAATGGCTGGTCGCTCGCGCAGGTGGTGCCCGCCTCACCCGGGAGCGCGGCACGAAAGCCATAGCCGCGCGCCGGCGCGTACACCGTGCTCGGCGTCAGCGCGATCGTCCCACGCGCGGACGGGCCGCCGCAGTGGAAGTGAAAGCTCGTCGCGTGCGGGGTGGTGCCCTGGCCGGCGAGGCCTGACGGCGCGGCGGCGAGCATCGCGAGGCCCACGCCAATCGCGTGATACCGCCCGCGCCTTCGGCCGTCGACTTCGGTACGATGTCGCATCATGTGAAACGGAGGGACGGGTTCGACCTTTGTGCGGCGAGGGAGCGCCGACCGCTAGTAGTAGCCGAATCGCATACCCTGTCAAGCTCGATTGACCGCTCGCGAATGGCTCATCCATCAAACGGAGGAATGGTGGTTGCCGGCCACTTTCCCCGTGGTAGCTTTTGCGTCCATGCCCCGTCCGCGGTCCGCACCCGATCTGTATCTGCTGAGCAAAGTCAGCACGCTCTATTACCTGCGCGATCAGACGCAGCAGGAGATCGCCGAACGAATCGGGCTGTCGCGCCCGGCAGTGTCGCGATTGTTGCGGGATGCGCAGACTCAGGGAATCGTACAGATCACGATCACTCCACCGCACGGGCTCCACATCGACATCGAGACGCGGCTCGAGGAGCGCTTCGGGCTCGACGTCGTGCGCGTGGTGGCAACGGAACCCGGCTCGACCCCCGACCTGGTGCGGCGCCAGATCGGCGGCGCGGCCGCATCGTTTCTCTCTCGCACGGTGCATCCGGGAGACACGATCGGCCTGGCGTGGGGCACGGCGCTGAGCGCGATGGTGCAGTCCATGGCGCCGCTCGCCACGGAGAACGTCCACGTCGTGCAGACGCTCGGCGGGATCGGACCGCCGGCCGCGGAAGCCTACGCCGGGGAGCTGGTGCGCCGGCTGGCGCAGCTGCTCGGTGCCGCGCCAGTGCTCTTTCCGACGCCCGGCGTAGTCGCGACGCCGGAAGTGCGCGACGTGCTGCGCAACGATCCACACGTGCGGGCCGCGCTTCGCCACTTCGACACGCTGGACACGCTCTACGTCGGCATCGGCTCGATCGTCACGAATCCCGTGCTGAACGACGGGCATTCCCTGCCGCCTGGAACCCACGCGGAGCTCGTCGCCGCGGGCGCCGTGGGGGACATCGCGCTCCGCTTCTTCGACGCGGAGGGGGCGCCGGTGAGCAGCACGCTCGACGACCGCATCCTCGGCATCACCGCCGAGCAGCTGCACAAGGTGCCGCGCGTCGTCGCCGTGGCCGGCGGGCCGGACAAGACAGACGCCATCCTCGCCGCGCTCCGGGCCAAGCTGGTGGACGTCCTGATCACCGATCAGGGCACGGCGGAAGAGCTGGTCCGGCGCGCCAAGTGAGCCGTGGCCGCGCCGGCGCTACGGTGATGGCGCTCCGGCGATGGCGCGGGGACCCAGCGGTATCGTAACTGCGCGGGTTGCTAACCTTGGTAACCTTGGTAACATCACCGTCCAAAATCGCACAGCTGTTCACTCGTCGCGCGTACGACTTCCCGACCTGATCCCATGCCTCTTCAGCGGACCCTGCGATTCGGAATGGTGGGTGGTGGCCCCGGCGCTTTCATCGGTGCGGTGCACCGGAAGGCCGCCGCGATGGACGGCGAGATCGCCCTCGTCGCCGGCGCGTTCTCCACCGACGCGAAGAGGTCGCGTCAGCATGGCGAGACGCTGCATCTCGACCCGACCCGCGTCTACGCGACATGGCAGGACATGGTGGACGGGGAGCGCAAGCTGCCCGAGGGTGACCGGATCGACTTCGTCACCATCGTCACACCCAACGTCGCGCATTTCGAGATCGCGAAGGCATTCATCGAGGCGGGCTTCCACGTCGTCTGCGACAAGCCGATGACAACGACGCTCGAGGACGCCGAGGAGCTCTGCCGGCTCGTGAAGAAGCACGACGTCGTGTTCGCGCTGACGCATAACTACACGGGCTACCCGATGGTGAAACAGGCGCGCGAGCTGGTGCGCCAGGGCAAGCTCGGCGAGATCAGGAAGGTCGTGGCCGAGTACCCGCAGGGGTGGCTCGCCGGCACCACCGGGATCAGCATGTGGCGACTCGACCCCAAGGTGGCCGGGATCTCCTCGGCGGTGGGCGACATCGGGCTCCACGCGTGGCACCTCGCGCGCTACATCAGCGGGCTCGAGGTGGAATCGATCAACGCCGACCTCACGACGTTCGGCAAGGGCTACGAGCTCGAGGACGACGCGAACCTCCTCGTGCACTACGGGGGCGGCGCACGCGGCATCGTCTACTCCTCGCAGATGTCGGTGGGCGAGGAGAACGGGCTCCGCGTCCGGATCTTCGGCACCAAGGCAGGACTCGACTGGAAGCAGGAGAACCCCAACTACCTCGATCTCCTCTACGCGAACGAACCGTCGCGCACGTACAAGCGCGGCAACGATTACCTCGACCCGATCGTGAAGCACAACTCGCGGCTCCCATTCGGCCATCCGGAAGGATTCATCGAGGCGTTCGCGAACATCTACCTCAATGTCGCGCGCACCATCGCGGCGCGCCTCTCCGGCGACGAGCCGGGCAAGTTCGACTCCGATTTCCCCACCGTGCAAGACGGCGCGCGAGGCGTGCACTTCATTCACAGAGCCATCGAGAGCGGCAGGACGCGCGGCTGGGTGGACGCATCGTACACGCCGCCCGGCGACTGATCGCTCGACTGGCCGCGCGCTCCATCGTTCGAGTTCGAATCCGACTCACCTCACTTCACCGTCGACGCAGACACCTTACCTCATGCCGAGAGCTGTCACCCTGTTCACCGGCCAGTGGGCCGACCTCTCCCTCGAAACAGTCGCCGAGAAGGCGAGCGCGTGGGGCTTCGACGGCCTCGAGCTCGCCTGCTGGGGCGATCACTTCGACGTCGCGCGCGCGGTGGCTGAGGACGGCTACTGCCAGGGCCGGCGCGACATCCTCGCCAAGCACGGGCTCGAGGTGCACGCGATCAGCAACCATCTCGTCGGGCAGGCGGTGTGCGACCGGATCGACGAGCGCCACAAAGCGATCATCCCGGCGCACGTGTGGGGCGACGGCGAACCGGCCGGCGTGCAGGAGCGCGCCGCGAAGGAGATGCAGGACACCGCGCGCGCGGCGGCGAAGCTGGGGGTGAACATCGTGTCCGGCTTCACCGGCTCTTCCATCTGGCCGCTGCTCTACAGCTTTCCGCCTACGTCGGACGCGATGATCGACGCGGGCTACGCCGATTTCGCCAAGCGGTGGAACCCGATCCTCGACGTGTTCGACGACGTCGGCGTCCGCTTCGCGCTCGAGGTGCACCCGACGGAGATCGCATTCGACGTCTCGTCGGCGCAGCGGACGCTCGAGGCGATCGGGCGGCGCACGGCGTTCGGGTTCAACTACGATCCCAGCCATCTCGGCTATCAGGGTGTGGACTACGGGGCGTTCATCGATCGGTTCGCCGACCGGATCTATCACGTGCACATGAAGGACGTGTGGTGGTCCGACGTGCCGCGCCCGTCGGGGGTGTTCGGTGGACACCTCGCGTTCGGGCACCCGGACCGCTTCTGGGAATTTCGCTCGCTCGGCCGCGGTCGGATCGACTTCGAGGAAGTGATCCGGAAGCTGAACGCGGCGCACTACGATGGTCCGCTCTCGGTGGAGTGGGAGGACATCGGGATGGATCGCGAGCATGGCGCCGAGGAAGCGTGTGAGTTCGTGCGGTCGGTGGATTTCCGACCCGCTCGCGCCGCCTTCGACTCCGCGTTCGCGCGCGAATGATCGCGCGGAACGGCCTCGCCTCCCACGCACGGCTCGACGATGCGGAGGCGCAGGTCGTCCGTGTCGGCGGGCGCGGAGCGCTGAGCGCCGGCATCGTCTTTCTCGTCACCATCGCCTACACCTTCGGCTTTCTCTTCGCGCGCGGCCTGAGCACGGACATGCTCAACGCGCCCGCGCAGCTGCTGCCGTGGGTGCATGCACACACCGTGGCCTACGTGGGGCTCTGGTGGATCTTCGTGCTTCACCTGGTGCTCCTTCTGCCCGCGCCCGCGGGGCTCGCGGTGATCGCGGGCGCGGAGCGGGCGGCCATCAGGATGGCCAACGTCGCGGGTGTGAGCGGTGCCGTCGTGGGCATGATCGCCGCGATGGTCAATGCGGCGACGGCGCCGGCGCTCGGCGTCGCCTCGGTGACGACAGCGTCTACGCTGCTGCCCAACGTGTGGCTACTGAGCGAAGTCGTCGGATCGCTGGGGCTGCATCTGCGCCTGCTCTCCGATCTGCTCGTGGCCGTCTGGCTGGCGACGACCGGCGCGACGCTGGCGCGCACGAACGGCTGGCGCGCGCTCGGCGCCGCGCAGCTCGGTGCGTCGGCGCTCGTGCTGGTCGTGGTGGTGGCGAAGCCGTTCGACTGGCTCGATCTGGAGCCGTCGCTCGGGTTCGTGCTCGCGCTCGTGTATCTGTGGATGGGCGTCGCGCTGCTCCGCGCCGTCAGGAGCTCGAGCAGCGCGAACGGTCGAATCGGCTAAGTCGTCGAACCCCGACTTGCCTATTTTGTCGAGCGCGGGAGCTGTGCGAGCTCGGGCGCCGTCCAGGGAGTCTTCCGCGCGGTAGTGGCCGAGCGGATGCTGGCCACCTTGGCCGTCGTCACTGGCGCGGCCTTGTTGCCCCAGGCGCTGCGGATGTAGGTGGCAACCGCGGCGATGTCATCGTCCTTCAGGACGCCGCCCCAGGGGGGCATGGCGCCAGCGTAGGTCTCGCCGGCGACTTCGACGGGCCCGGTGAGTCCGTGCAGGATGATGCGCACCAGCTTGCCCTCGTCGCCATTGACCCAATCACTCGCCGCGAGCGGCGGATAGGTGCCCTCGACGCCGAGGCCCGTCGCCTGATGACAGGCCGCACAGGTCGAGGAGTAGACCTGCTTGCCGTCGACCCCCTGCGGAGCCTTGGCAGCCGTGGTGGCCGTGGTGGCCGTGGTGGCCTTCGCCGCCGGCCGCTTCGCGGGAGCAGCCTTGCGGCGCGCCTGTTGGGCCTCGCGGGGATCGGTGACGCGTGCTTCGGCCACGGAGACGGTGCGGAGCGTGCCCGCGCTTGCCGCGCTCACGAGCCCGAGGGTGATCAGCGCTGCTCGGCGACGGCGCGCCTGGAAAGGTCGATGCATGGTTGGTCGAGGAGACAGTGTCAGAGAAGGCGTGGGGCCCCGGTCGTCGGCGCTCAACGAGTCGTCGGATAGACGTGCATACCCCACTCCACCGCGATCGTGCGGCTCCAGGACCTGAGGGGCCTGAGCCCGCCCTGCCGCGCCGCCGAAGCGGTCGCGGCAGGGCGCAGAGCCGCTCGCGCTAGGCCGCGCGGGAGCCCGCCGCCTCCGGCTGATCGACGGCCCGATCGCGGAAAGCGAGGGCGAAGAAGATCGTCACTGCCAGGGCGAATCCAGCCGGGAGCCACCAGAACTGGTTCCACTGCGGAAGAGTGAGGCTCGGCGCACCGGCCAGGAAGCGGTTGTACACGTTGCCGGCGATCTGCGCGCCGATGAGCATGCCGACGCCGTACGTGACGAGCACGAAGAAGCCCTGCGCCTGGCCGCGAATGGCCGGCGTCGACTTCTTGTCGATGTAGATCTGCCCCGTCACGAAGAAGAAGTCGTAGCAGATGCCGTGGAGCAGGATGCCGAGCGCGATCATCCAGAACACCGCGTTGGGCGCGGCGGCGGCGAACAGCGCGTAGCGCACCACCCACGCGGCCATGCCGACGACGAGCATCCACTTCACGCCGAGCCGCCGAAAGAGCAGCGGCATGGCGAGCATGAACAGCATCTCCGACATCTGCCCGAGCGTCTGGGTGGCGGCGATGTTCTTCACCTGCGCCGCCTGAAGGAAGAGCTGCGTGTAGTTGTAGTACGCCGCGAGCGGGATGCAGATGAGCAGCGCGCTGATGATGAACACCCAGAACGACTTGCTGCTGAGCTGCCCAAGCGCGTCGAGCCCCGCCACGCTGCGGAACGAGACCGGCTGGCCGGCCGCGGAGGGCGGCGTGTGCGGAAGCGTGAAGCTGTAGACGCCGAGCAGCAGGCTCGTGATTCCGGCGGCGTACAGGGGCCATGCGGTCTGCTCCGCCTTCACCCCTTCCTGCAGCATCGGCGTGAGGACGTAGCTGATGGCGAGTCCGGCCACGATCCAGCCGATGGTCCCCCACACGCGGATGCGGGGGAACTGCTTTTCCTGATCGG
Organism: Gemmatimonadaceae bacterium; assembly: GCA_039920785.1. Taxonomy (GTDB): domain Bacteria; phylum Gemmatimonadota; class Gemmatimonadetes; order Gemmatimonadales; family Gemmatimonadaceae; genus AG11. The sequence continues at coordinate 14,831 of JBDSDB010000244.1, read as the reverse complement.
CGATGTTGTGGAATGCCAGGGAGCTCGAGAGACCGAGCGTCGGCATGTAGCACAGGTTGTAGATCAGGAGCATGACGATGAACAGCGTCGGTGTGCCTGCCGTCTTCGGTGTGGCGAGCAGCACGAGCCCGCCCAGCAGATGCAGCGTGCCCAGCGCCTTCTGCGTGGCGAAGTAGCGGTCCGCCACCAGGCCGACGAAGAAGGGCGCGGCGATCGCGGCGATCGGGTTCACCGTGTACGGCCAGAAGGTGAGCGTCCCCATCCCGTGATTGGTCATGTACACGGCGATCGTCGTGTACCACGCTCCCCAGATGAAGAACTGCAGGAACATCATGGCGCCGAGGCGCGTGCCGATGGATTGCATGAGCGGTGATGTGGGTGACTCCGCGCCGAGCGACGCAGCGACGCGGCGTGTGTGAACGCGGCGTGTGCGAACGCGGCGTGTGCGAAGTTAACGACAGGCGGCGGGGTTGGACTTGATGAAGTACGGCTTGTAGCTCGACGACTTGGGATCCATGCAGCCCTCGAGGTTCAGCACCTCCACCTTCCGAAAGTCGATCTCCGCCGTCTCGGCCTGGAGCGAGATGGATCCGCCGGTGATCGGCTTGCCGGCCACGAACACGCCCGGCTTGGTGTTGTTGGCCGAGCCGCCGCCCATCTCGGGCTTGCGGTACGTCATCACGGTGTCGCCGTTGGCGATGTGCTTCATGATCGAATCGCCGAGTGCGAGGAACTCGACGCGCACCCACTGGTCGCCGTCGTAGGTCTTGGACGTGGAGTTGATGCAGTGGCGCGTGATCAGGGAGTCGCCGAAGTGCACGTTGGTGCCCGGCGTGCAGAGGTTGCCCGTTGAGCGCGCCTTGCCGTCGCCCATTCCACCGAGGAGCTGCACCTCGAGCGAGATGGGGAAGTCCTGGTTGAGTGCCATGCTCTCGGCCGATTGGCCATGGGCCATGATGCCGTTGTTGCGGATGGCCCACGCGAGCGGCGCGCCGGCGCCGGTCACCTGCACGCCGTTGAAGCGATACTCCGCGGCGACGAGATAGTACGAGAACGGTTGCTTGTAGAAGATGTGGCCGAACTCGCCGTTCCATGCCGTCCACTTGTCGTACCGCACCTTGAGCATCCCGTCCTCGACGCGGAAGGTGTTGTTGTAGTTGTCGCCCAGCTCGTGCTTGGCGAACTTGATGTCCCAGTTGGACAGATCCTTTCCGTTGAGCATCTGGATCCAATCCGACTTCGGCGCGCTGGCGATGCTGGCACGAGGAGCGGCCGGTGTCGCCTGGCTCATGGCGCTGCCACCGGTGCCGGAGCTGGCGCAGGCGGCGGCGACGACGAGCGACAGCGCTGGGACAAGCCGAGCGACCGGCGCGAGCTTGCGCGAGTGTGAAGAGGAAGCACGCATGTTGACCTTCGTCTGGGTGGCGCGATCGGTGCCGCTCACGCGAGCAGCTGCTTCAGATAATCGTGGCTCGCCTGGATGCTGGCCAGCGATCCTCCGGGATACGTGGCGGCGCTGTCGTGCTCGACGAAGAAGTGCTTGAGCCCCGCCTGGGGCGCATGCGCGAAGATCGACTTGAAGTCGATCATCCCCTTGCCGACGGGCGTCATTCCCTTGGTGCCATTGGTGAGCAGCAGGTCCTTGACGTGCCACATGGCGAAGCGGCCCGGATACTTCGCGAACAGCGCGTGGGGATCCTGGCTGGCGAACGCGGCCCAGTAGAGATCGAGCTCGAAGTCCACGAGAGCGGGATCCACCTCGCGCACGAGCACGTCGTAGCCGTTCGGCGCGCCCTCGATTGGCGCGAACTCCGCGGCGTGGTTGTGGTATGCGAGCTTGATCCCGGCATCCTTGCACATCTTGCCCCACGTGTTGAACTCGGCCACGCCCTTCTTCCAGCCGGCCACGCCCTCGCGCCCGAAGTTGTACGACGGGATCGTGATGTAGTCCTGGCCGATCACCGTTGCGGACTTGATCTGCCCCGCGGGGTCGGGCCGCATGAGCTGTGCGCCGATGTGCGCGCTCGTCGAGACGAGACCAAGCCTGTCCAGTAGAGCGCGAATCTGTTCCGGCCTGCGGTTGGCGTAGCCGGCGAACTCGAGATTCTTGTAGCCGACCTGCGCCACCTTCTCGACCGTTCCCTCGAAGTCTTTCTCGAGCAGGTCGCGCACCGTGTACATCTGTAGCCCGATCACCTTCGTGCTGGCCGGCGCTCCACCGACCGCGCTCGCGCCGGCGTTCGCCGCCGCACCGGTGGCCGGGGTCGCAACCGTGCCCGCCTTGGCTCCTGCGCAGGCCGCGAACGCGCTGGTGCCCGCGCCGATCGCGGCCAACTCGAACAGGAACGTCCGGCGGTTCACTCCTCGCTTCTCCTCGTGCTCGCCCACGGCTCCTCCTTGAAATGACTACGGTGAACAGCGACTTCGTCTGGCTTCCTACTTCTGCTTGTTCTGGTCGTACGCGGCAAGCTTGTCGGTGTACTGGCTCTCGAGGCGCATGAGGCTGATCGCCTGGACGAGATTCGGCGCCGATGCGGGATCGGCCCACGCGGCCTCGATCACGGGTGCCACCTTGTCTCGCACCGGGGCCGGCGTGCGTGGCGTCCTGATGCTCTGGATCAACACGGCGTAGGCGAGCGTGCGCTGCGATGGTTGTGCCGTCTTCGCCATGTTGATGAAGTAGTCGATCTCGCCCATGCGGCGTCGGTCGCCGACGAATCGCCGCCAGGCCGTCTCCACTGGATCCGCGCCAGCGAACGCGCCAGCACCAGCTCCGCCACCAGCACCCGCACCCGCTCCTGCTCCCGCACCAGCACCCGCACCAGCGGCCACGGGATTCAGCCGCGCGAACACTTCCGCGGCGATGTCCAGCGACGACTGGCCCGGGGACTGGGCGATGGCCGACAGCAGCGCACCGCGGATGCGCGGCTCGAGCTTGGGATCGAGTGCGGCGCTCCGCGCGAGCGGAAGCGCGCTGGCGCCGAGCGTGGCCTCACCCGCGAGCAGCTGCGCTACCGCGGCGTGCAGCGCTGGGCTCTTCGTATCCAACTGCGTCGCGATCGTCAGTGTGCCTGCGTCGAGCTGCGCGCGGCCGACCAACGATTCGACGAGCTGCGCGCGCAGCGGATCGCTGGCCGGAACGGCGGCGAGCAGGGGCCGTGCGCCACGCGGCAACGCTTGATTGAGCGCGAGATCGCTGGCCAGGCTGTCGAATTCGGCGCCCGTCGCGGTCAGGAGCGTCGTGGCGAGCGCCGTGCGGATGCGCGGACTCTCTTCCCAGGGGGCCGGATCGAAGTACGGGCCGAGGTGCGCGGGCCTGGTCGTCCACCAGTCGCCCTTCCACGGCGCCTCGCGGTTGGCGAGCCGCGCGAGGGTGCGCGTGAGCGCGGCGCGCATGGGCGCGTCGCCAGCCTTTCCGAGTCGATCGACGAGGGCGGCGACGGCGGCCGGTTCGCGGAGCTGTGCGAGCACACGAAGCGCGCCCGCGCGAATCTCCGGCGTGCCGTCGATGCCCCTGAGCGCCACAGTCGACGCGCCCAGGCTCACGAGCGCGTTCACGGCCAGATGCGAGATCGCCTGGTCGCTGCTCGCCGCGAGGGGAAGAAGCGCGTCTGCCGCGTCGCGCGCGCCGAGCCGCACGAGCCCGCGGATGGCCTGCACCTGCACCTGCGCGTCGGGGTCGCCGAGCGACTTCACGAAGAGCGCCGGGGCGACACCCTGGAGCTGGTCGGTGCGATCGGCGAGCGCGCGCAGCGCAGTCTCGCGCACGCGCGCATCGGGGGCGCTCGCCGCCTTCACGAGCGCGTCGTTGGCCCTGGCGCCCTGCAGCTGCTTGAGCGTGAAGATGGCCGCTGCCCGCGCCACGGCGCTGCGCTTGTCGTCGGCGATGCCCTGACGCAGCCGCGCGATCGTCGCCGGCTTGGCTCCTCGGCGCACGAGCTCCTGCGTCGCATGCAGCCTGTGCATCGCGTTACCCGAGCCGAGTGCCGTGAGCAGTGCGGGGTCCGTCGCCGTGAGTGCGGACGCCTCACGCGTGGGCGCCGTGATCGGCGGGCGTACCTGCACGACGTAGCCGACGGTGTCGGTGTTGTAGGTGAACTGGCCGCCCGCGAGGCTCGCGACGTAGAGGTTCGAGCTTCCGTCGAGCGTCAGGTCCGACGGACGCGGCACACTGATGAAATCGTCCTGCGTGACGTCGAAGAACGCGCCCTTGGGGCTCAGCGTATGCCGGAAGACTTTCTGGATCGTCCAGTCGCCGGTGAACAACGTGTTGTTGAAACCGGCCGGCCACGCCGGGTCCTGAATCCAGAGATCGCCGACGCCGGAGCCGGCGCCGTAGTCGTGCAGCGTCGGGAAGTGCTCGCTCTTGAAGTTCTGGTAGAGCGACGGGTAGCCCATGTCGGCGCCGGGCGCGAGGTAGTGCAGGCGCGTGTCCCAGCCGTCGCCGTCGTTCGTGTTGTCGCGCGAGTAGAGGCGCGCGAAGGGATCGATGGCCACGTCGTAGATGTTGCGCGTGCCCACCGTGACGATCTCTAGGTTCGTGCCGTCGGGGCGCACGCGCACCACGGCGCCGCCGCGATGCTGGAGCTGCTTGCCGTCGCTGCCGACCGCCTTCATGAAGCCGTAGTCGCCGACGGCGACATAGAGCCAGCCGTCGGGGCCCATCTGGATGTTGTTCGTCGTGTGATCGGCGCCGCGGAAGTCGAGATCGAAGCCGAGCCCCTTCACGATCACGACGGCGCTGTCGGCGATGCCGTCGCCGTTCGTGTCGCGATAGGCGGTGAGGTTCGGCGGATGCATCACGTACACGGTCCGGCCGTCGGACACCACACCACGCGGGCTGTCCATCTCCGCGAACGTCGTATAGCGGTCGGCTCGGCCGTCATGGTCGCTGTCGACGAGCCGCATCACGCGCCCCACACCCTTGAGCGTGGAGAGCGAGAGGTTCGGATCGACGCAGACGAACACCGCGCCGTCCGGCGACTCGGCCACGCACGTGGGATACATCGCCACCGGCGGGCCGGCGAACAGCGTGACCTTGAAGCCTTCGGGTGCCTTGACGCTCGTTTGCAGCCGCGCCTCGACATTGGGCTCGCGTGGCACGGTGCCGCTCTTGGCGATGGGCGCGGGTCGGGCCGAGTTCTGAGTGGGCCCCTGCGCTTGCGCGCCCGCGGGCGGAGCGAGCACGAGCCCGATGGCGAGGAGCAGGCGGAGGCGTTGGTGCGAGAGAAGGGCGCGCATTATCGGCACGCGGCCGGGTTCGACTTGACGTAGTAGCGCTTGTAGTTCGCGGCCTTCGGATCCATGCACCCCTCGAGGTTGAGCAGGCGGACGTTCTTGAAGTCCACCGGATGTCCCTCCGCCTGCAGCGCGATGTAGCCGGACGACATGAGCCGTCCTTCCACCAGCTGAGCGGGATCGATGTTGGTGACGACGCCCGCCGCGTTGCGCGGATGAGTGTAGGTGAGCACGGTGTCACCGTTCATGATGTGCTTCACGATGGAGTCTCCGATCACGAGCGTCTCGGAGTGCACCCATTGATCGCCGTCGTAGGTCTTGGAGGTCGAGTTGATGCAGTGCCGGTTGTCGAGCTTGCCGTTGAACTCGATGTTCGTCCCCGGTGAACACATGTTGCCCGTCGTGCGCGGCTTGCCGTCTCCGAGTCCGCCGAGCAGTTGGTTCTCCACGGAGATCGGGAAGTTCTGATCGCGCGGCATCGTTCGCGGGTCCTGCGAGTGGATCATGATCCCGCTGTTGCGCAGCGTATAGGTCGGCGCCCCCGGATACAGATCCCCGACGAATCGATAGTCCATCGAGACGAGGTAGTACGAGTACGGCCGTTCGTAGTACAGGTGCCCGAACTGGAGGTTGTAGTTCCCGCCGTAACCGTCGTAGCGGGCCTGGATCGTTCCGTCGACGACGCGAAAGGTGTTCGCATAGTTCTCGCCGACCTCGTGCTTCGCGAACTTGGCGATCCAGCGGTCGAGATTCTTGCCGTTGAACAGCTCGATCCACTCCTTCGCGTCCGGATCGCGCGACGCTGACGTGGATGCACCGCCCGTGGCGCAGCCCGCGACGACGGCGGCGGTCAGGGCGACCGCTCCCAGAGTACGCAGTACCGTCGCGGGCCGTTGGTTGCGGTGCGCGGATGACGGCCAGGTCGTGGCGAAATGTGACAGTGGGCCCTCCTGATGTGAAACGACTCCGCACGATAGAGCGCTGCGGCAACGGGATTCTCTCTCGTGCGGAGCACGTTGTCTAGGCGGCCGACCACCTGATCGCAGCGGCCGGCGCACCGAATCTGGTCAGTAGCGTGCATGAGCCGGCCACGGAGCTACTTGGAAGGCAGGCGAACGAGGGTCCGCTCTCCCGCGCGCAGTCGATACTCGCCGACATCGGCCCCATATCGAACCCGGACCGCCTTCGCCGTCCGCGCCGTCAGCCACGCCTGTTCCAGTGCGCCGCCCTTCCAGTCGATGTCCACCTCCACTCCGCCGCGCGCCTTGAGACCGCGAACGCGACCGACGGCCCAGGCGCCCGGAAGGGCCGGCAGAAGATGGACCTCCCCCGCATGGCTCTGGAGCAGCATCTCGGCGATGCCCGCCGTCGCGCCGAAGTTGCCGTCGATCTGAAAGGGTGGATGCGCGTCGAACAGGTTGGGGTAGACGCCCCCGCCCGTGCCGTAGTTCGTCTGGCTGCTGCCGGTGAGCGTCAACAGGTTGGTCAGCAGGAGGAGCGCATGGTCGCCGTCCCGCATGCGCGCCCAGAAATTGAGCTTCCACGCCATCGACCACCCGGTCGCGGCGTCGCCGCGCAGCTCCATGGCGCGCCGCGCCGCGGCGAAGATTGCCGGTGTGCCCTCGCGAGTGATCTCGCGGCCGGGATACACGCCGAACAGGTGCGAGAAGTGGCGATGCTGCGGGTCCTGCTCCTCGAAATCCTTCGCCCACTCCTGGAGCTGTCCGCGGCTGCCCACCTGATACGGGATGAGCCTGCTCCGCGTCCGACGCACGCGCTCCCTGAACGGCGCATCGACGCTCAGGATGGTCGACGCCTCGATGAAGTTGGTGAACAGATCCCACACCAGCGCGCGGTCCATCGTGACGCCCGCGCTGAGCGCCGCCGTGCCGCCGCCAGCCACCTTGAAGCGCAGCTCGGGCGACGCGGACGGTGACGTCACGAGGAACCCCTTCTCGTTCGGGACGAGGAAGTCGAGATAGAACTCCACCGCCGCCTTCATCACGGGATAGGCACGATCCCTCAGGAAGGCGCGGTCGCCGCCGAACGCGTAGTGCTCCCACATGTGCTGCGACAGCCAGGCCGAGCCACCGTGCCAGTTGGCCCAGACGGGATCGCCGCTGCCATAGGCGCCGACCGGCGCGGACTGCGCCCAGATGTCGCTATTGTGGTGCGCCACCCACCCGCGGGCGCCGTAGTTCACCTGCGCGGTCTTGTGCCCGCTCACAGCGACGTGCTCGATGAACTCCATGAACGGCTCGTGCAGCTCGGCGAGATTGGTCGTCTCGGCCGGCCAGTAGTTCATCTGCGCGTTGATGTTGATCGTGTAGTTCGAGCTCCAGGGCGGACGCGTCTGCTCGTTCCAGATCCCCTGGAGGTTGGCGGGCTGGGTTCCGGGCCGCGAGCTCGCGATCAGCAGGTACCGGCCGTACTGGAAGAACAGCGCAACGAGCTGAAGGTCCTTCGCGCCGCCCTTGAGCACGCGCTCGTCGGTCGGCAGGTCCTGAGGCGGCGCGGCCGGCGGCGTGGCGGGCGGCGTGGCCGGCAGGAGCTCGAGCGAGACACGCTCGAACAGTGCGCGATGATCGGCAATGTGTGCGTCGCGCAACGCCGCGAACGATTTGGCGGAGGCGGCGGCGAGCTGCGCCGCGGCGATCGGGCCCGGTGCCCTGCCCTCGCGCACCGGATGCTTGGCGAAGCCGTTGAAGCTGGTTGCCGCGCTCACGCGGAGCACCACCTCGTCGGCGCCCTGCACGTGCAGCTCATTCCCGTCGATCCATTGTTTGCCCCCGACAGCGACCGCCGAGAGATGCGATTCGAAGCTCATCCCGGCCTGATCGTCGTATGTGACGGGGACGGCGCTGTCGTGATAATTGGGGTCCGAGTTCGCCGGCGCCCGGCCAAGCAGCTTGAGCACGCTGCCGTCGCTCGCGATGCGGTGCCGGAGCTGGCTCGCGAGCGAGGCGGTGAAGGTGATCATCCCGGGTTTGTCGGCAGCGAGCCGGACGACGATCACCTGATCCGGATGCGAGGCGAAGATCTCGCGCGTGTAGTTCGTCGTCCCGATGCGGTAGCGGACGTCCGCCACGGCCGACCGGAGATCGAGTTGGCGCCGATAGCCGCCGCGCGCCGAGTCGCCGTGCTCGAAGGTGAGGTGCAGGTCGCCGAGTGGCTGATAGGCCTGCGTGTACGGTCCCTGCATGCCGCGCGCGGCGCGGTCGGCCTCGACGTACTTCTCCTCGGCGATCAGCCGGCGTACCTCGGCGAGCACCTGCGGCGCCTTGGGGTTGTTCCAGTCGCGCGGCCCGCCGCTCCAGAGCGAATCCTCGTTGAGCTGTAGCCGCTCCCGCTCGATGCCGCCGAACACCATCGCGCCGAGCCGGCCGTTGCCGATGGGGAGCGCCTCGACCCACTGGCTGGCCGGGCGCCGGTACCAGAGCGTGAGCGAGCTCGCGACTTGTTGTGCTGCTTCGCCCGCTGACGCGGCGTGCGCGGCGACCTCCGGCTGCGCGTCGAGCGGCAGTGCGCCGCCGGTGGCGAGCGCTCCGCCCGCGAGCGCGGCGGATCGGCGCACGAAGTCGCGTCGGGAGACGCCGTTGGGTTCAGTCATGCGAGATCGACGTGGATACGTGTGATGGTGGCCGGATGCGCGCTCCATTCGTGCAGCGCCGCGCCCGCGTCCTCGAGCCCGACGACGCGCGTCACCGCGCCATCGACGGGGAACACGCCGCTCCGCAGCAGCGCCATCACGGCGCGGAAGTCGTCGGCCGTCGCGTTCCGGGAGCCGAGGATATCCAGCTCCTTCTTGACGAAGTGCGAGGTGTCGAACGTGACCGGCGCCTTGGCGTAGCCAATGTAGACGACCCGTCCCGTGAAGGCGACTTCATTCACGGCGGCGACGAACGTCTCTGGCAGGCCGACCGCCTCGACGACGACGTCCGCGCCGTCTCCGTTCGTGAGCGCGAGCACGCGCTCGTGCAACGACGCGGCGCGCGTGTCGATCGTATCGGCCGCGCCAGCCTTTCGGCCGAGCGCGAGCTTGTCGTCGTCGACGTCGACCGCGATGACGCGCGCGCCGCGAGCCGCCGCGCCGGCGATGGCGCCCAATCCGACCGCGCCGCACCCGATGACGACAACGGTATCGGCCGCCGCGACGCGCCCGCGGTCGATAGCGTGAAAGCCGACGCTGAGCGGTTCGACGAGCGCGAGCGCGCGCGCCGAGAGGCCGTCGGCGCGAAGCACCTTCTCCCACGGGACGGCGACGTGCTCGGTGAGTGCGCCGTCACGCTGAACGCCCAGCGTCTGGTTGTCGCGGCAGGCGTTGGCGCGGCCGCGCCGGCACGCGGGACAGGCGCCGCACGCCGTGTACGGAAGGATCGTCACCTCCATGCCGACGTCGACGCGATCGAGCCGCACGTTCGCGCCGACGCGGTCGACGGTGGCGGCGACCTCGTGCCCGGGAATTCGCGGATACGACACGAGCGGGTTGAGACCGCGATACGTGTTGAGGTCCGAGCCGCAGAAGCCCACCGTGCGAACACGGAGGAGCACCTCGTTCGCCGTGATGTCCGGCGGCGCGAGGCTCACGAGCCGAGTGCGGCCCTGCTGCTCGATCTGGAGAGCTCTCATGGATTCGGTGGGGTCTGTCGCTTGATCGCGCGCGCTCTATCTTGGCCTTCGCTCAACAAACCCAGGGAGGCGAAGCGATGCGAACGACGAGGACATACGCCAAGCGTTCGATGCGCACGCTCGGTGCAACTGTGCTCATGGCGGTGAGCACTCATTGTACCTTGAACAAGCCTCCTGTGACAGACGGCGTCGCGGACCCGAAGACGAGCCCAGCGTCGGATGCGACGCTCACCCAGGCTGGCGCCCCAGCGGAGAACTTTTCGCGCGTCGAGGACCTGATCGCGGCGCGTGCGCCCGGCGTGCAGGTGGTCCGCGTGAACGGCGCGCCCGCCTTCCGTATCCGCGGCATGAGCTCACCGTCGGGGAACAACGATCCCTTGATCGTCGTCGATGGCGTCGTGAGCAACCTGCCGGGCACGCGTGGGCTGGACGGCATCAGTCCGCAGGATGTCCTTCGCGTGGAAGTACTGAAGGACGCCGCGTCGACAGCGTTCTACGGCATGCGCGGCGCGAGCGGCGTCATCGTGATCACGACGCGGAAGAAGTAGCGAGTGTTGCGCCGCCGTGACGAGGATTGTAACGCCACGGCAGCGATCGCTCTTGTACAGATGAGCACGAGACAGTTTCCGCTCGAGTTCCGGCAGCGACCAGTCGATCATCTCGCGTGGCGCACCCATTGCGAATGGTGGGGTATGCGCAGTCACGCAATGCACGCGACATTCACGACTCGATCGCCACGCTCACAGGAGCGCTCATCATGATGAAGACCAGCCTTTCGCTCGCGCTCGTACTGTCCGCCGGACTCGCCGTGAGCGCGAGTGCCCAGGAGAAGACGAAGAAGGACAAGAAGCACGATGCCCAGAAGCATCGGGCCGAGCAGACGGCGCAGAAGCCAGCGCATCCGGATGCGCATGCCGCACCGACGGCCCATGCGAAGGTTCAGGCGCATCACGCTGAGACGCCGGCGCATCATGACGCGCAGGCGGATGCACATCACCCGGTGACGGATGCGCATCACCCAGTGAAGGATGCGCATCACCCGGTGACGGATGCGCATCAGCCGGCCGTTCCTGCACCGCTGCCGCTTCCGGCACCCGCCCCCAGGCAGCGCTAGCGCTCAACGGCGCGACTCACGCCACACACGGGCGCCGGGCTCACGCACCGGCGCTCGTGTGTCACGCGTCGGTCACAGCGAGCGGACCTCGGTCCAGATCGCGTCGTCCACGGGGACGCCATGCGCGAGGCTCTCGCGCCGCATCTCGAGCGTGCGTTCGCCTGGATAGCGGACCCGTTCGCCCACGTCGGCCGCGCCGTCGTGGAGCGCGTCGATGATGCGGTCGGCGATCGCGTTGCCTTCACCGGGGGCGCCCATCGACGCTGCGTCGAGCGCGAGGAACAGCTGCGATTGTCCGGACTCCTCCTCGGCGACTCGGCTGAAGTCGTGCGTCGCCTTGCCGCCCGATAGCATCGCGCCCACCATGTCGAGGAGGAGCGCGAGGCCGGAGCCCTTCCAGAATCCGATCGGCAGCAGCCGCTGCGTCCGCTCGATCGCGGCGGGGTCGCGCGTGAGTTGACCGGCTTCGTCGTATCCGCCATCGACGGGAAGTGGGTCCCCACGCATCCGGTGCACAGCGAGCGCGCCGTACGAGAACTGCGACATGGCGATGTCCAGCACGACGTGTCCCGCCGCGCGCGGCACGGCGATGATCAGCGGATTGTTGCCGATGAGTGGGACGGTGGCGCCCCAGGCGGGAACGTTGGGCAGCGTGTTCGACCAGCAGATGCCGATCATCCCGGCCTCGGCCGCCTGCCAGCCGTAGTTGCCGCCGCGCATCCAGTGGTTCGTGTTCGCCAGCGCGACGGCGCCGAGCCCGTGCTCGCGCGCGATCTCGATCGCGCGCTCCATGCAAGCGTGCGCGTTGAGGTTGCCGGGACCACGATTCCCGTCCCACCGCTCCATGGCACCGCGTGCGCCGACACGCTCGGCGCGCGCGTGCACGTCCACCATTCCGCTCTCGATCATCGTCACGAACCGCGCGAAGCGATTGAGCCCGTGCGAGGCGAAGCCGTCGCGGTTCGCATCGGCGAACAGCTGTGCGCAGTGGTCCGCACGCTCGGGCTCCATGCCGTGGCGCAGCAGCACATCCTGCATGGTTCCGTGCAGCTCTTCGTAGCTCACCAGCACGTGCTCATCCTCTTTGTGGGGCGTGAAGGCGCCGCGGGCGAGTACCGGCGCAAAGTGCCATGCACAGTTTGGCGCGTCGGTTCACGGAGCGTTAGTCGGTGACGGCGTCGTTAGGGTACTCGGACACGAGCTCGGCAACGGTGTTTGCGGTTGACGTCTCTCCGATCGCCTGATCAGAGGCGTTCCTCGCGGACAGCGTTCCGTTCTAGTTCCGGGAGTCTGCATGCCAATCCGGGTACCGAGGCGGCCAAGTACTCGCTACCGGTGCTTCAGGTGAGCCGCACAGCGCATCGGGCGCGATACACGTAATATTCGTGACGCACATCACGACGCCGGGGTCGGTCCTGTGAGGACGACAACGAACCGCCAAGCGCCGATCGAGGGCGCTTGCGCACTACACGGAGCTCGACGCCGGCTCCGTGAGCTCTCCAACCCGCCCATGACTGTCAGAACACGCATGACACTCGACGAAGGTTACTCGCCCTCGAGAGAGGTTCCCATCGGCGGCGGTCATGATGATCGACGCGGACCGAATCGCCCGCAGGGCGACAACCGCTTCCCCGCGCACATCATGGCGGCCGTGCGGCAGACGATTCGCACCGCGGCTGCGACGTGCGTCGATCCATCACGCCTCGAGGCGTCCGGCCCGTACGAGTGGCTCGCGATCGTGCAGTCGCAGGATGGGGGGCTGTATCAGCTGCTGCGCCTCTACATCGAGTCGTTCCGACACCTCGACGACCTGGAGCAGCGTGGCGAGGGCCTCGGACTCGGCCGCACGCGTCTCGCGGAGGCGGTGCGCAACGCGACGTTCGCGAGGGAGGCGATGCGACGCAGCCTGATGCAGGCGATCGCGAGCCGGGCGGGGGGAGGGCTGGCCGACGTCTGAACAGCGCCGGTAGCGAGGTCCAACTACCCGTACCGGATACCCAGTACTGCAGGTCATCTCAGCCCCGAACACCGGGAGCTCGTGTGCCAATCCGAGTACCGAGGTGGCTGAGTAGCCGCTACTGATGTTGTTGTTCTCCGCGGGTGCATCGCGGGACGTTCACGAGCGCGACTGCGAGGGCTCTCTCCCGACAGGGATGCCAGAGTACCCCTGCAAAGGCAGCACGCGTGCTGTCCACGACCTTTGCACATCCATCCACATGAAGCCGAGCTCGCTTTTGCGACAGCGTTCGCTCAACGACCTCGGCCGTAGTGCTGTTGCATCGGCGAGACTGTGTAAGCGACGGCGCACTCGCGCGTGAGTGGGCGAGACTCTTGCACTCCTGCACGCCCGACGCAGGCCACTCGCGTGCGATGCGCACGCTACGACCCGATGAGGAGAGAGCGATGGACAGCGGAGCGACGGAGACACTGCACTGCGCGGACTGTGGACGCACGGGCGACGCGAGCACGATCGTCCTGTTTCCTGCGGCCGTCAGCGAGCGAGGGGACGAGGGTCACGTGCGTCACACCCAGGTCGCGCTGTGTCCGCAGTGTGCTGCGCAGCGCCTGGAGATTCAGGACGCCGCGCTGTTCTGACCATCGGCTTCGTTACCCTGGCGGTACCCCGTTTACGCCGTCTCTATGTGGCACAGGACCTCTCGTCTGACCGCGAGGTGTGCGGTCGCCTCTGAGTTACCCCGATAAGCCTAGTGCGCCCGCGAGCTTGGGCGCGTTCCCGATTCCCCCCGCTCGGTTGGCCGTGTCCCTCCTTCAGTCCTTCGTTCGCGCGCACATGCGCAGCCCAGTCCGCGGGAGCACGCGCCTGACGCTCGCACTTGCGCAGCGCGCCCACGGGCTCCAGCTCGCGCCCGTCGACATCGCGGGCACCCGCCCGCTGTTCGTCGACCTGCGCGACGTGTCGAATCATCCGTTCTACCGGGACTCCCCGCACGCCGACTGCCCGATCGAGCATGCGGAGGTCGCGGTGCTTCGGCATTTCGTCCGCCCCGGCGACGTGGCGTACGACGTTGGCACGAACCGCGGGTTCCTCCTCGTGCAGCTCGCCGCCCTCGTGGGCGACACGGGGCGCGTGGTCGGGTTCGAGCCGAATCCAGTGCTCCTGCCCGCGCTCCGCCGGACCGTGGCCGCGACGCCATGGGCGACGCTCGTGGAGGCCGGACTCTCGGACGCGTCGGGGCACGCCGATCTGTACGTGGGCTCCAATCATGAGAAGGGGAGCGTGGGCGACTGGGTGCGAGACCTCCACGCGGAGCCCACCCGTCCGATTTCCATCACCCTGCGGCGGCTCGACGAGCTCATTGCAGAGGGTCTCCCTCGGCCGGATGTGGTCAAGGTCGACGTCGAGGGAAACGAGCTCCGGGTCTTCCGCGGCGCTCGCGAGGCTCTCGACCGGGAGGACGCGCCGGTGGTGCTCTTCGAGTCGAACGTCTACGCGGCGCCGCACGCGACGGGCGAGCCGGCGAACGCCGCCACGCAATTCCTCGCGGCCGAGTGCCCGCGCGCGCGGTTCCGCTTCTACTTCGTGTGGTCGTGGGGGCTCGTGACACCGGCCGAACCCGGGTCGCTCGTCCACGGGAATCTCGTCGCGCTCCCCGCCGCGCGTGCCGCGCGGTGGCCTGAGCTCGATACGCATGACTTCATCGAGCTTCTCCGCGACACGCCCAGCGCGGCCCGCCATGCGGAGGCGTGATCGCCCTCGTTTGGTGGCTGCCTGTCACGCAGGGAGCAGATCGCAGTAGGTGAAGCGTTCCTCACGGAGCACGATCTCGCCGGTCACGACGCCGATCGGCCTGGCGTAGATCGGCCCGTCGTGCACGAAGGTGTGGAACTC
>JBDSDB010000243.1:0-1897 GCA_039920785.1 Gemmatimonadaceae bacterium | reverse complement strand
CGCCGGCGCCGAGCGCGGCAGCGATCCCGCCCTGCGCGTAGGCGGTGGCGCTGTCGAAGAGCGATCGCTTGGTCAGAAGGAGCACGTCGCCGTGCTGCGACGCGCGCCACGCGGTGTGGAGTCCGGCAACCCCGCTCCCCACCACGAGGAAGCGCGTGCGAATGCGTTGAGCCATTCGCGTAATCAAGACCGCGCGGACGAGGTACGGTAGTCTCCGATCGCGCACGCGTGGCTCGGGGCATGTCCACCCGATAAATTCTTCAGTCCAGCGGGGTCTTCGCCAACGGTTTCCCCGCGCCGTGCGCTACATGTGCAAGCCGTTCCCGCGTGTCGATCTCCCGTACCGATGACCAACGTGTTTTTCACTTCCACTGGTGCGGCGGGTCGCCGCGCCGGCATGCTCGGTGTCGCGCTGGCGCTCGGCAGCTGCCGTTCCACTCCGGCGCCTGCCGCGGATCCGCGCAGCGAGACCTCGCTCGCGGTCGCAACGGGAGCGACGCAGGCGGCGACCACGCCAGCGTCGGCCACCGACACGACGAAGCCCGCGCTGCCTGCCGGCTCGGCGGTCACGCCCGTCCACACACCGGAGGGAGAGCACGCGCTGTTCAAGACGGCTGACGGCTATCGGCTGGAGCTCGTGGCCGCCGAGCCGCTCGTGCAGGACCCCGTCGCCATCGATTTCGACGCGGACGGCCGCATGTACGTCGTCGAGATGCGCGACTACATGCCGAACCTGCAGGGCACGGGCGAGGACCGGCCGATCGGGCGCATCGTGGTGCTCGAGGACACGAACGACGACGGCAGGATGGACAGGAAGACCGTGTTCCTGGACAGCCTCGTGCTGCCGCGCGCCATCAAGGTGCTGGAGCACGGCGTGCTCGTCGCCGAGACGCCAAACCTCTGGCTCGTGCACGACACCGACGGCGACCTCCGCGCCGACTCGCGCGAGCTCGTTCGCAGCGACTACGGCACCAAACAGTCGAACCCCGAGCACAACGCCAACGGTCTGCTCTGGGGGATCGACAACTGGATCCACAACGCCAACTACCCGGGGCAGTTCCGCATCGGCGCGGACGCAAAGGTCATCTTCCGGAAGACGCAGAACGAAGGACAGTGGGGCGTGTCGAGCGACGAGCACGGACGGCTCTATCGCAACAGCAATGAGGACCCGCTGCGCGCCGACCTGGTCCCGTCGCACTATTCCGCGCGCAGCGCGAGCTTTTCGTCGCCGCGCGGTGTCTACGAGCAGCTCACCCGCAACATCGCCGTCTGGCCCGGCCACAAGACTCCCGCGGTGAATCGCGGCTACCGCGAAGAGACGATGCGCGTCGCCGACAGCACTCTGGCGCACTACACGTCGGCGGGGAGCCCAACGGCGTATGTGGGTGACCGACTGCCGGCCGAGCTGCGGAAGAGCGTGTTCGTCACGGAGCCCGCAGGCAACCTCGTTGGCCGGTTGATCATCGAGGACGATGCGCGCGGCATGCCGCGCGCGCGCGCCGCGTACGAGCGCTCGGAGTTCATCACGAACGACGATCAGCGCTTTCGGCCCGTGAACCTCGCGACCGCGCCCGATGGCACGATGTACGTCGTGGACATGTACCGCGGCATCATCCAGCATCGCGTGTTCATCACTGGCTACCTCGAGCAGAAGATCATCGAGCGCGGCATGGAGCAGCCGATCGGGCTCGGACGCATCTGGCGCGTCGTGCACGCGAGCACGCGGCGCGGCGAGCGGCCCCAGCTCTCGAAGAGGTCGTCCGCCGAGCTGGTGCCGGTGCTCGCGCATCCCAATGGATGGTGGCGCATCACCGCGCAGCGGCTGCTCGTCGAGCGGGGCGACCGGTCCGTCGCACCGGCACTGCGCCAACTCGCGCGCTCGAGCGCCGACGATCGC
>JBDSDB010000242.1:0-29919 GCA_039920785.1 Gemmatimonadaceae bacterium | reverse complement strand
CCAACGACAGCGAGCACGTCAAACGCGAGGTTCCGCGCGAACCGCGAATTGCGTCAGAAGCTCGAAGGGTTTCACGGCCGCCGCGACCCTCGAGCCGTGGCAACGGTCTGGCCCTACCTGTCCGATGGGGATCGCGCAATCCGATTTGCGGCCCGCGTTGCACTGGAATGGCAGGAGCCCGTGCAATGGCGCGAGCGTGCACTGACCGAGACGAATGCGCGACGCGCGATTGCTGCCATGGTTGCACTCGCCCGCGTGAGCGGGAAAGACTCGATCCATCGCACAGCCACCAGCCCGAGGCCTGACCGCGCGCTGCAGGAACGGATGCTCAGTGCACTGGATCGCATCGCGTGGGCGTCGATCGGCACGAGTGACAAGCTCGATCTGCTGCGCGCATATTCGCTGACGTTTACGCGACTCGGTCCGCCCAGTGATGCAACGCGTCAGCGACTCATCGCGCGGCTCGATCCGCTGTTTCCGGCGGCGACGCGCGACCTCAACATTCAGCTGGCCAACCTGCTGGTGTACCTGCAGTCACCCGCGATTGCGTCGAAGGCGATGACCGCGTTTCGCCGCGCGAGCACGCAGCAAGAGCAGATCGAGTACGCGCTCGCGCTGCGCGCGCTCAAAGTCGGCTGGACGCTGCCGCTGCGGGAGGAGTACTTCCGCTGGTTCGTGTCCACCGCGACCGGGTATCGAGGTGGCAACACGTTTGCGCGCGCGTTGAATACGATCAGGAGCGACGCGGTGAAGAACCTGAGTGAGAGTGAGCAACTCGCACTGAAGCCCGTCCTCGACCTCCAGCCGGAATCGCGCTCACCGGGTCAGGTCCTGGCGTCGCGGTCGTTCGTGAAGCAATGGACGGTGGACGAGCTCGCGCCGGTCGTCGAGCGGGGACTGAGAGGCGGGCGCAACTTCGAGCGAGGCCGAAGCCTGTATGGCCAGGTGGCCTGCGCGTCGTGTCATCGGTTCGTCGATGACGGCGGGTCGGTGGGGCCTGATCTCACAGCGGTCGGCGGCCGGTTCGGCGTTCGCGATCTGCTCGACGCAATCATATTGCCCAGCAAGGCAATCAGCGATCAGTACGCCGCCATCGTCATTCGCAAGAAGAACGGAGAGGTGGTAACGGGCCGCGTCGCGAACCTCAATGGGCCAGTTGTGAGTGTCGTCGTCGACATGCTCGATCCTGGCAAGTTCACCGACGTGAAGCGCGAGGACATCGAGTCCATGGAGCCTGCCAGAATCTCGATGATGCCTCCGGGCCTTCTGGACCGCCTCAAGCCGGATGAAGTTCAGGATCTCCTTGCGTATCTCCTCTCTCTCGGCAATCCGAAGCACCGGATGTTCAAATGATGCATCGATTCGTTCAGCACGTTTCACTGTGGGCGCTCGGATCACTCGCGCTGCCGTGTGCCGTTGCAGCACAGGCCCCCGGCCGCCCGATCGCGGCTGACTCCACAAGAGGATTCGTCGCACTCTTCGATGGAAAGACGCTCACCAACTGGGACGGTGATCCCACGTTCTGGCGAGTCGAAGATGGCGTGATCGTCGCCGAGAGTACGCCTGGCAAGCCCGTCGCGGTGAACACGTTTCTCGTCTGGCGCGGTGGCACTACCGGCGATTTCGAGTTCAAGGTCGACTACCGCATGACGCCGAATGCCAACAGCGGGGTGCAGTATCGCAGCGCTGTCGTGTCGAACGTCGGACAGTGGGCGATGCGCGGCTACCAAGCCGATCTCGATGGAGCCAATCGGTACACTGGACAGATCTACGAGGAGCGGGCGCGTGGGTTCATCGCGCTTCGCGGCTCATTCGTCCGGTTCAATGCAGCCGTAGCGGGCGGCAGCACGCTGATCGGCTCGTTCGGCGCCGACACCGCGCTCAAGGCGCTCATCAAACCCGATGACTGGAATGCGCTGCACATCATCGCTCGCGGGAACACGATCATTCAGATAGTCAACGGGCGCGTCATGAGTGCGGTTGTTGACGAGGACGAACGAGGGCGCGCGATGGAGGGGTTGCTGGGACTTCAACTGCATACAGGCGGGCCCATGAAGATCGAGTTCAAGAAGCTCTGGTACAGGAAGCTGTAGCGAGGGAACTGTGAGAGACGCGCGGCGTACGCGAGAGCAGACCCTCGAGGGGTAGTCATTCGGCGGCGGGGGTTCTGAAAGCAGCTCCCCAGGTAGGACCTGAACCTACGACCTTCCGATTAGCACTCAGATGCTCTGACCAACTGAGCAACTGGAGTGCGGACTCAGAGTCCGTCGCTCCCATGCTGAGCCGGCAGGCACGCCGGATGTGCGCTTCACACCGACGGCGCGTATTCGTTCACCGCAGATTTCTCTGTCGAGCGCGTCACCGCCAGGCCGAGCGAAGTGTGACGTCATTCGGAGCATGGCAGCTGTCCCGTCCCTGCTTGACCATGATGCGGCAACCATATGTGAAGTGGCCAGGGGCGGAGTCGAACCGCCGACACGCGGATTTTCAGTCCGCTGCTCTACCAACTGAGCTACCTGGCCTCACGCCCGCCCAGCCTCTCGACCGGCCGAACACGACTCCGATAATCCTAAGGGTGGGCCACACCCCGTGGAACCCCTCACACATCACATACATTACGCCGCCGCTCACCCCACCACCGGCACCACCTCCGCCCCATACCGCCGACCCAGCGCTTTCAGATACGCACTCGCCGTGGCGCTGTGCCCCATGATGAACCGCGACACGAACCGGAACACCGGATTGTAGACCTCGCCGTGCTCTGTGATCTGCACGCGGCTCCCCGCGCCCTCGGCCGTCACGAGGTACTCCCACGACCCCCCGAACGGAAGCGACTTGTCCGTGATTCGCGTGACCAGCCGATGCGGCGCCTCGGCGTGTTCAACGACGAAGCTGATCGCGCCGTCCTTGCCCGACTCGCGCCACGCCACGCGGCCCGAGTCGCCAGGCAGCAACTCCACCGACGCCACATCTCGGCGCCACGCGGGATACTCGGCCGGCGTCGTCAGCGCACCCCACACTACTTCCGGCGACGCCGGGATCGTCGCCGCCACGGTCGCGCCGTGCTTCACGGGCAGCAGATAGCCCGCGATCACCACGGCAGCCCCGAGCGCGACGAGGACGCCCACTACTATGAGAAGCATACGCATCGGCTCACCTCCTGCGCCCCAACTTACCGGCGCCGAGGGATCCAGCCAGTGCGTCGAGAGCAGTTCAGCGAGGCGCCTTTCCGCCGTACGCTTCCCAGTGGCGCGCCAGCGCCACTACCATGTGCCCCATCTTGGGATGCACCGGCTCGACGTCCGGCTCCACACCGTGCGAGCGAAGCGCCTCCGCGCAGGTCGGTCCCACCGCCGCCACCACGACGCGTGCGCTCAGCGCCTCGCGCAACGAGTCCTCCTGGCCCGCTCGCTCGGCGATCTGGAACAGGTTGCGCACCTGCACCTGCGTCGTGAACGCCACGGCGTCGATCGCGCCGGCCGCGAGCTGGTCGACGAACGCCTGCAACCGCTCCGCGTCGGCGGGCGGCAGATCCCACTGGTAGGTCTGGAGATCGGTCACCTCCGCGCCGCGCGCCGCGAGCGACGCTGCGGGCTCCGCGACGATCTCGCCGGCGTGCGTCACGAGCACGTGTTTCCCACCCACGTCGATCTGCTCGAGCGCCGCAAGCAGCTCGTCGGTCGTGTGCGGTGACGGCACCAGCACGTTGGGCGTGATGCCGCGCGCCCTCAGTACCGCGGCCGGCTTGGGCCCACGGCACACGATCGTCGCGCAACGCAATCCCTCGGTGACCGCCTCGCCGCGGCCACTCTCTTCGGCGCTCTCGAACAGGCGCCGCACTCCCGCGCCCGTGAGCAGCACGGCCACGTCGAACGTCCCGCGCACCAACCCGTCGATGACATGCTCCGAATGCTCGGCGGGCAGCGCCACCTCGCGCACGGCGGGCACTTGGTGCGCGCGCCCACCGTGTCGCTCGACCAGCCCGGCGAGCTCCGTCGCCATGCGCGACTCGAACAACGCGACCGTCGCGCCGGCGAGTGCGTTCATGAGCCGGCGCTACGCCCGATTGAACGATGCGGAGCTCGTGGATCCGGTTCGTGCGGCAACCAACGCGGCCACCTCCCGAACCTTCGGCGCGACGACCGGCGCGGCGGGCAGCACGTCACTCACCGCCTCGGTCGTCTTCAATCCATTGCCCGTGATGCACAGCACGATCTCGTCATCGGAGTGAAAGTGCCCGGCCGCGGCCAACGCGAGCGCACCCGCAAGCGTCACGCCGCCCGCGGTCTCGGTGAACACCCCGGTCGTCTCGGCGAGCAGCCGGATGCCGGCCACGAGCGCTTCGTCGCTCACGTGCTGGCCCGCGCCCCCCGACTCGCGCATCACCTTCACGGCGAACGCACCGTCGGCCGGGTTGCCGATCGCGATCGAGCGCGCGATCGTGTTGGGGATCTCCGGCACCAGCGTGCCGTCATTGCGCTCGTACAGACGCACGATCGGCGCGCAGCCCGATGCCTGCGTGCCGTACACGCGTGGCTGCTTGCCGCTCACGAGGCCCGCGTCGGCGAACTCCTTGAATCCCTTCCCGAGCTTGGTCACGAGCGAGCCGCCCGCCATCGGCGCGATCACTGCGCTCGGCAACCGCCACCCAAGCTGCTCGGCGATCTCGAACGCCATCGTCTTTGAGCCTTCGCCGTAGTAGCCGCGCAGGTTCACGTTCACGATGCCCCACCCGAACCGGTCGGCAAGCTGCGCGCACAGTCGGTTCACGTCGTCGTAGTGCCCCTTGATGCGCACGAGGTTCGGACCGTACACCGCTGTGCCGAGCACCTTGCCCACCTCGAGATCTTCCGGGATGAAGATCCACGACGTGAGACCCGCGCGCGCCGCGTGCGCCGCCACTGCGTTGGCGAGATTTCCCGTCGACGCGCAGCCCACCGTGTCCAGCCCGAACGCCAGCGCGGCGTTGATCGCCGTGGACACCACGCGATCCTTGAACGACAACGTGGGATGCGACACGGCGTCGTTCTTCACCCACACGCGCGCCACGCCGAGCCGGTCGGCGAGCCGCGGCGCATCGATCAGCGGAGTGAAGCCGGTGTCGAGCGACGCGACTGGCTCACCCTCGAACGGCAGCCATTCACGATAGCGCCACATCGACTGCGGACGCGATGCGATCGTCGCGCGGTCTGGCAACTTGCGCGACGCGGGATAGAGTGGCTCGAGCGGGCCGAGGCAGTTCTCGCAGATCGCCACGGGCGCCGCGTCGTTCTCGACGCCACACAGCTTGCAGCGTTGCGAATATGGCCGGAGCGCCGCGGTGGCCAGCGTCAACAGTGCGTCGGACGCGGACCGACTCGTGTCGGCTTCGGTGAGGATGTCAGTCATCTGCGAATTACGGGTCGTGAGAGTTCGTGAATGTCGTGCACTCGAGCTGCTAGTACTTCGGAACGCTGTGATCGACGTCGTCGCTCCACCGGTTGATGCCGCCCGCCAGATTCCACACGCGCTTGAACCCGGCCGCTTGCAGTTGCCGCACCGCCTTGGCGCTCCGCCCGCCCACCTTGCAGTGCACGACGATGTCGCGCGCGCTGTCGAACGTGGAGAGCTTCTCGGTGAACGCGCTCAGCGGCACGAGCCGCGCGCCGGGAATACGTGCGATGGCCCACTCGTGCGGCTCGCGCACGTCGATCAGATCGAAGTCGTCGGCGCGCTGCTGCTTCGCGGCGAGCTCTACCGGCGTCAGCTCGGGCACGCCGTCGGGGTTCTCCAACGGGTCGCCGCCGATGCCGCAGAACTGGTCGTAGTCGATCAGCTCGCGAATCTCGTGCGTGCCGCACGCCGGACAGTCGGGGTTCTTGCGCAGCCGCATCGTGCGGAACTGCATCCGGAGCGCGTCGATCAGCAGCAGGCGGCCGATCAACGGCTCACCGATGCCGAGCAGCAGCTTGATCCCCTCGGTCGCCTGGATGGTGCCGACGAGGCCAGGCAGCACGCCGAGCACCCCACCCTCCGCGCAGCTCGGCACGAGGCCCGGCGGTGGCGGCTCGGGATACAGGCAGCGGTAGCATGGCCCGTCCTCTGTCGCGAACACCGACGACTGCCCCTCGAACCGATAGATGCTGCCGTACACGTTCGGCTTGCCGAGGATGACGCACGCGTCGTTCGTGAGATAGCGCGTCGCGAAGTTGTCCGTGCCGTCGATCACGATGTCGTAGTCGCGCACGATCTCGAGCGCGTTCTCGCTCGTCAGCCGCGTCTCGTAGCCCTCCACCTGCACGTGCGGGTTCATGTCCTTCAACCGGTCGCGCGCCGACTCGAGCTTCGGGCGCCCCACGTCCTTCGTCCCGTGCACGATCTGCCGCTGCAGGTTCGTCACGTCCACCACGTCGAAGTCGACGAGGCCGATCGTGCCCACGCCCGCCGCCGCGAGATACAGCGCGAGCGGCGAGCCGAGCCCACCGGCACCGATGAGCAGCACGCGCGACGCCTTGAGGCGCTGCTGCCCTTCGAGCGCGACTTCGGGCAGGATGAGATGCCGGCTGTACCGGAGGATCTCGTCGGACGAGAGTTCCTCCAGCTGCGTCGCGAGCGGTGCGGTCATGGTGGCCATGCTATCAACCGCCCGCGATCGCCGGCACGACGGTGAGCTCGTCGCCGTCGCTGACCTTCGCGTCGAAGCCGCCGTTGAAGCGGATGTCCTCGTCGTTGAGGTAGAACGTCACGAACGGATACGGCTTCCCCGTCTCGTCGCGCAGCCGCGGCGCGAGGTTCGGGTAGCGCGTCGCCACGTCGGCGACGATCTCGCCCACCGTGTCGCCGGTCGATTCGATCTCGCGTCCATCGGCCAGCTTGGCGAGGACGGTGGGAAGAAAGAGCGTGACTGCCATGACATCTCTCCGAACGAGGGTGAAAGCGTACTGGAACCGAGCCGGCGGGCCACTCAGCCCGCCGCGCCGGCGGTTGCCGGCACGTCTTCGCAATCGTGATGAAGCACCAGAGTCCGGCCGTCTACACGCGACGGATTGATGAACCCGTGCGCCTCGACGCCCAGTTCCCGCCACGCCGCGCACATCGACGCGGCCACGGCGCCCGCCTGTCGCGCCGGCGCGATCGCGACCAGCGTGGATCCCGAGCCGCTCAGCGTCGCACCGAACGCGCCAACGGCCGTCGCCGCATTGCACACCAGATCAAACCCAGGCACGAGCGCACGCCGAAACGGCACATGCAGCACGTCATCAAGCGCGGCGGAGAGCGTGTCCCCGTCGCCGGTCGCGAGGCCGTGCACGAGCGCGGCGCTCAGGCCGGCCGCGCGCGTCGCCGTCTCGTGCGACAGCTCGCGCGGCAACGCCGCGCGGGCGTGGCGCGTCTCCACGCGGAACTCCGGCACGGCGAACACCAGAGCCAGCCCGCTCGCCAGGGTCAGCGGCACCACTCGGCGCGCCCTTCCCGGCACGACCAGCGTCACACCTCCGAAGATCGCCGCCGCCACGTTGTCCGCGTGCCCCTCCACGCCCGCGCACGCGTCGAGCAACTGCTCGTCGGTGAGCGAGAAGCCGCAGATCGCCGTCGCCGCAGTCGCGCCGGCCACCACCGCCGCGGCCGACGAGCCCAAGCCGCGCGCCACCGGGATCTGCGAGCTCACGCGGATGCGGAGCGCCCGCGGCGCCCGACGCCCGGCCGCCTCGCACGCGGCACGTACTCCGACGGCGATCCAGTCCTCGTCGGACGCCACGTCGAGGTTCAGGAGCGTCCCGCCGCGCTGGATCACCGTGTGTAGCTCCGGCTCCCTCTGCACCACGACCGAGGCCGTGAGCCACCGGTCCACCGCCGCGCCGATGCAGTCGAACCCGGCCCCGAGGTTCGACGTGGACGCTGGCACCCGGACCACCGCGCGCAGCCTCACGCGCGCCACCCGGAGGCGGAGCGCGCGCGGCGCATGGTGTTCGAATGCGCGTGAACGGAGCGACGCGATGTCACGGCCGGGTTCCCTACTTCTCGACCGGGACGCGAACCGAATTGCCCCACTCCGTCCAGCTGCCGTCGTAGTTCCGCACCGTGTCGTAACCGAGCAGGTAGGTGAGCACGAACCAGGTGTGGCTCGACCGCTCGCCGATGCGGCAGTAGGCGATCACGTCGTCGCCCTTCTTGAGGCCGGCCTCACCTTCATAGATCGCGCGCAGCTCCTCGGCGTTCTTGAACGTGCCGTCCGGATTGGCCGCCCGCGCCCACGGAACGCTCTTGGCGCCGGGGATGTGCCCGCCGCGCAGCACGCCTTCCTGCGGGTACTCGGGCATGTGCGTCTTCTTGCCGCTGAACTCGTCGGGCGAACGGACATCGATCAGCGGCTTCTTCCCCTTGCTGTGCGTCAGCGCCTCTTCCTTGAACGCGCGGATCGCCGCGTCGTTACGCTCGGCGGCCGCGTACTGGGTGGGCGGATACGTCGGCACATCGGTGGAGAAGGGCCGGCCCTCCGCTTCCCACTTGGCGCGGCCGCCGTCGACGATCTTCGAGTTGGTGAAGCCGAACAGCTGGAACACCCAGAACGCGTAGGTCGCCCACCAGTTGCTCTTGTCGCCGTAGAACACCACGGTCGTCGACTCGTCGATACCGAGCCGGCGGAGCAGCGACTCGAACTGCTCGCGCGCGATGTAGTCGCGCACGACGGAGTCGTTCAGGTCGGTGTGCCAGTCGATCTTCTGCGCGCCGGGGATGTGGCCGAGGTCGTAGAGCAGCACGTCCTCGTCGCTCTCGAGGATGCGCACCTTTGGGTCGTCGAGATGCTGGGCCACCCACTCTGTGGTGACCAGGACGCCCGGGTGGACATAGCCCTTGGCGTTGGCAGTCGTAGTGTCGGGCGCGGTAGCGGTGGCGGTGCTCATGGTCGGTCGTGCCTCGATGAAGGGTCGCGAATGAACGAGAAAACAACGGGCTCGGGTGAATGCTCTAAAAAAACGGCCGCTTCGAACTGAGCGGCCGGGAGGTCCCGTGGGTGGTCGGAGTGCTCTGGCTCAGCTCCTCTCCGCTCGTCCCGGCCGCAGTGCTGTGTCGGGGCGACAGCCCTCGAGACAGCCGGTGCACATGCACATGGAGATGCGCATGCACCCGCGCTTCGACATGCAAACCCGCCCCGCTGCGCCGCCTGCGATCCCGCGCGCGCCGGCGAGGCGCGTGCGAATCAGGGCGTGGGCGAGCGAACGAGGAGGCATTGAGCGAGCGAAAGGGCGGACAAGTGACGAATTTGGACACAAAAAAACCTGGCGGACATGCAGCGCCGCCAGGCGAGTCGCTTTTTAGCTCATTGTTTAACGTGGCGGCAAGGGGCGGCAAATCACCACGAGGATCAGTTGTGACAGTCAGTCTACGACGCCCCCCGGTCGGCGTCAAGCCCTGATCCCTGAAAACACGGCAGGGCCCGGGACGTGTCTCCCGGGCCCTGCCATGTGCTTCGCTGCGCGGTCGCCGAAGCGGCCAAGGCGTCAGGTCAGAAGCTGTACCGCAGCGACAGCTGCATCGTGTAGTTCGACGACACATTGTCCGCGTTGAACAGGCGGTACCCCTGATCGAACGTGTACACACCCGTCGCTTCCTGGCTCGTGGTCGCGCCGGTCGGCAGTCGATTGGCCGTCTGGGTGAGCACGACGGTCGCGCTGCAGATCTGGCCGCACGTCGAGTTCTGGTCCGAGAACGCCTGCGCGCCCCACTTCTTGTTCAGCAGGTTTCCGAAGTTGATCACGTCCAGCCGCACCTGGATGTTCTGGAACTTTGGTGAGGAGAGCGATTGTGCGAACGAGACATCGACCTGATTGATCCACGGGTTGCGACACGCATTGCGCGTCATGATCGCGCCGCGAGCGCTGTTGAGGCACTCCGTGTTCGTCACGAAGCTCTCGAACGCTGTCGCCTGCGCCAGCGCCGCCGCCTGCTGCGCGGCTGTCCCGTTCCAGCCCGTGAACTGGATCTCGTTCGCGTCGGTCGCGGACTTCGGCACGTACATCAGATCGTTCTGCGTCTGGCCGTCGGCGTTGGCGTCGCCGGTCGTGCCGCCGGTCGTGCCGTACACGAAGTCGAACGGTGCGCCCGAGCCGCCGGAGTAGATGAACGACACGTCCGTCAGCGTCGGGAAGCGATACGTGCCAGTGGCGATGATGCGGTGCGGCTGATCGTACTTCGACTTCGACACGGACCGGTCGTCGAGCCGCCCGCTCGTGCTGCGCTGATAGCGGTAATTCGAGTTCGCCGTGCTGCTCGTCGTGGAGACCACGTCGCGCGCCTGCTGGTACGTGTACGCGATCGAGCCCTCGTAGTTGCTCGTGAACGCCTTCTGGAGCTGGAACGTCGTGCTCCACGTGTGGTCGCCCGAGGCGTTCGTGGCATCGAGCACCTCCGTGCGGCTTCCCTTCGTGACCGGCGTCGCACCGGTTGCGCTGAAGTTGCCGTAGATCACGCGACCCCGCGAATCGGTGCTCTGCACGCCGACGAGCGCGAGGTTCTGATAGAACACGTTCTGCTGTGAGCGCGTGTAGAGCCCTTCCACCGTCCCGATCACACCGTTCAGGAAGCCACCCGTGAAGCGGTGGTCGTAGCCGGCGGACGCCTTCAGATACTTCGGGAACTTGAAGTCGGGGTCGATCGTGTTGATGCGCGCACCGAGCGCGCCGGTGAGCCCGGGCTTGGTGACGCCGGCCACCGTGGCCGGAGCACACGCGGTCGGCGGGGCGGTGATGTTCTGCGTGTTGAACGCCGGTACCGCACGCGAGGTCGACCCCGCCGTGTTGCCGTCACAGGTCAGCGTGCTGAATCCACTGAGCCCCGAGTTGCCGAACGCGTTGGAGAGATACACGAACGGAGGCGGGCCGCTGAACGAGCCGATGCCGCCACGGAGTTGGTTGCGCTGGTCGCCCGTCACGTCCCAGTTGAAGCCGACGCGTGGAGAGAACTGCGCGTTCTGCGGCAGCACGTTGGTGGCGCGGCCATACTCGGTGAGCACGGTCTGGTTGAGTGGCGGCGCGCTCTTGAACGACGGCTTGTCCCACCGCACGCCGGCCGTCACGGTCAACCTCGGCGTCACGGACCACGCATCCTGCGCATACAGGCTGTAGTTGGCCGCCTTGACCCTCGCGATCCCGTTGTCCGGGTCCGTCGCCGCCGGCGTGGCGATCGCGTACCGCGAGGCGACGCCGTTGTTCAGCGCGTCGAGCGAGGCGAACTCCCACACGCCGAAGGCATTCGACGCAAACAGGTTGACCGCCTTGTAGAACAGGTTCTTCGTCCCGAGCGTGATCGCATGTGAGCCCACCGGGATCGTGAAGTTGTCCGTGATCTCCACCGTGTGCTGGTCGAGCGAGTTGCCCTGCGACGGTCCGTCCGTGCCGGTGACGAGGTTGACCGACCCCGTTTTACCGTCGGAGCGCGGCACGCCGCGGACCGTCAGCTGCGGGAAGCGCACAGGCACCGTGCGAAAGTCCTTCGTTGTCGAGTTGTTGAACAGGAGCTCGTTGTAGATGCCGTTCGGCAGATTCGTCAGGAATTCCGCGACGGAGCTGTTCGTCTTGCTGCTGAACTTGTAGCTGTTCGAGGTCAGCGTGAAGTTCGGTGTCGCTGAACTTGCCGCGCTCCGGCCGAACGTGATGTTGTCCGCGTACGCGTAGTTGTGGCGAAGCACGAGCCGCGTGTTGAGCGGTAGATATGTGTCGATGCGACCGAACACGTTCCTGTTCGGGTTGTCGCGCTGCACCTGCTCACCCGTTCCGCTCTCGGTGAAGTTGTACTTGCTGGAGAGGGTCTGGTTCAGCTGGTCGATCGAACTCTGCGCAACCGGTGCGTCGGGCGAGCCGATGTACGGACCCGTCGCCGGCAGCTGCCGGCGTTGTAGCTCGCCGCTCACGAAGAAGAACAGCTTGTCCTTCAGGATCGGGCCGCCGAGGCTCCCGCCGTACTGCTGCTGCTTGTAGTCGGTGAGATAGGGCTGGCTCCGCGTCAGGTTCTGGTTGCGCGTATAGCCAAACACATCGCCGTGGAACTCGTTCGTTCCGCTCTTCGTGACCGCGTTGATCAGCAATCCGCCGAAGCTGCCCTGGCGGACGTCATACGGCGCGAGGAGTACCTGGTACTCCTTCACCGCACCGAGGGGGATCGACTTCGCATTCGCGCTCGCTCCCGGCTGGCCCGTGGTGCCGATGCCGAACAGATCGCCCGACTGGGCACCATCGATCTGAATGGAGTTCTGACGGAGGTTCACTCCGCCGCCGGACAGATACCCGGTCGTCGTGGCCACCTGGGGCACGAGCTGGACGAAGTCCGAGAAGTTGCGGTTGAGTGTCGGCAGCCTGGTCAGCGCTGAATCCGAGATCGTCGTGCTCGCTCCGGTCTTCGACGCGTTGATCACTGCGTCGGCGGTCGCGATCACGGTCACCACGGACAGCGTCGCCGCCTCTCGCGCCAGCCTGAAATCCTCACGCCGTATCTGGCCGAGCGAGATGGAGATCCTGGACCGCGTCAACGGAGCGAAGCCGATGCGCCGGACGGTCGCGGAGAAGTTCGCGTCGGGGAGAATGCCTTGGATGGTGTATTGGCCCGTCGAGCGCGTCACCGTGCCCACGTTGTAGCCGGTCATCGCGTTGCGCACCTGGATCTGCGCCCCTTCCACCGGCTGGCCCGTGTCGTCGGTGACGGTGCCCGTGATGCCACCGGTGGTGACGCCTTGAGCCGATACCGTGGTCGCTGTCGCTGATACAAACAGCAGCCCAATAGCCGCAAGTACGCCGTTGAACGGACGTCTTATCATCATGAAAACTCTCTCGGGGAATTGGAGGAGGGTCTCGAAAGCTAGGCCGCGACAAGGAGGTCCGGCAAGGGAATGATCGTCACCGGCTCGTCACGCCGATCGCCTGCGCGTGGTCCCGCGATTGGCACGCGTCGTGGCGGACGTCCAAGCGGTCGCGCGTCGCACGACGGGGGTGGTCGCACGCCGCTCGCGCGGGAACGGTGGTTATTCCGAGGTTCTTCCGGGAACGACCCCGCCGCGTGCTCGGGACGTCACTCCTCTCATTTAGTTGCGTGCCCATCCAGACGCACGCCGCAGCACGTCGCACAGCCTCGGTCAATGAACGGGCGCGCGCGCTCCCACCGTCGCCGTGATCACGCTCTTGATCCCGCCACGAATGTTGAAATCGCCCACCACCTCCATCCACACCGGCTTCACCGCCGCGCTCAGATCGTCGAGGATTCGGTTCACCGCGCGCTCGTAGAAGATGCCGTCGTTCCGAAAGCTCCACAGATACAGCTTGAGGCTCTTCAACTCCACGCACACCTCACCCGGCACGTAGGTGATGTGCATCGTCGCGAAGTCGGGCGCCCCGCCCTCCAGCTGTTTGAGCTCGGCCGCGTCCGATTCGATCCCCCCCATCGGGCACAGTGAAGTGAACTCGGGGCACTCCATGGCGATCTCGTAGCCACGCCCCGGGTAGGGGTTCTGGAACGTCTCCAGCAGGTCTGGTCTCGGCATGCTCGCAAGATCGCCTGGAGCGGGGCGGTAGGGCAACGCGCGCGTCGAGAGAGGCTGCGTGGAGGTGGGGCGAAAGCGAACGGCCCAGGGAAGCCACGCCGCCCAAGGCCGTGCAGTCACGCCCCACCCCCCCAGCATTCACCGAAGTCCAACGTGACTCTGGCGTTCGGTGGGTCGTCGCACATATGTTGAGAGAGTGCCGGTCCCCTCTGGACCGGCCGTTGCCGCCGGGAGAACGGCCTGGCGGTACTGCCCCCCGGCAAGTCCGGGGGGCTCTTCTTTATATACCGCTATTACCGCCCCTCTCCGCGCAGCCGCTTGGCCGTCTCGTCGAGAAGGATACGCTCGCTCGACGTGAGGCTGGCGAGCCCCTCCAACGAGATTTTGTCGAGGACGCGATCGAGCTCGGCCGCGTCGTCCGCACCAGCCACAGGAGCCGGAGTCGCCACGGCGCGTGTCTGAGGCCGCTGTTGCTGCTGCGCCGCCACCGCCTTGCTCTTTGCGACGATCTCATCCACATCGTCTCGCTGCGCGCGCGCGCGGGGAAGCGTACGCGGGATGGCGCGCGGCGTCTCGTCGTGCGGATAGTCCGGCGCCGGCGAGATGCGCTGCCGAAGCCGCTCGATGCTGGCGGCTGGCGGAGTCCGCATGTACAGCCACGCGAAGGCGATGCCCCCGATGTGCGCCGCGTACGCGATGCGCGCCCCGCCTGCCACGTCCGCGCCCGCGCCGATCGTGCCGATCGCGAGGATCGCCCCGCCCAGCAGCACCATCAGCGTCCAGGGGCGCATCGGGATCACGCCGAACAGCGCGACCTCTTCATCGGGCCACTGCTGCCAATACGCGAACATCACCCCCAGTACGCCGGCCGACGCTCCCACGAGAAGCCCCGTGCGCACGAACAGCATGTGCGCCACCGCGCCGCCCAGCCCGCACCACAGATAGTAGAGCGTGAACGCGCGCGTGCCCATCGCTGACTCGAGCCGCGGACCGAACGCGAGCAACGCGTACATGTTGAGCGCGAGATGCCACGCGCCATAGTGCACGAACATGTACGTCACCGTGCTCCACAGCGTGCGCTGCAGGCTTCCCGACTGGAACCCGAGCACCGCGAACGCGTCCGCGTCGCTCACGACCGCCCACTGCAGAAAGAGCATCGCGACGTTCATCGCGAGCAACACCTGCACCGACCGCGTCATGCGCGGCCGGTCATGGTCGTCGTACTGCGTTGGGTTGGCCATCTGGCGAAGCTGCTCGAAGTGCTGCGTGTCAGGCGAAGCCTGTCGGGCGAGGCGCATGCATTCGTAGCATAGCGCTGCCGCGTATTCTTCTCAACGTACTAACCGGCTCGCACGTTGCGGGTTCCGGTTCCACTCGCGCGTCAGCCGCTCAGCGCGCCTCGCGCGTTTCGCCGTCGTTCAGCGCATCCCCGTCGGCTCGGACAGCGACGGGAGCATGCGAACGTCGCTGTGCACCCCCGCGGCCTGCTCGAGCCAGCGCATCCAGCGTCGATTGCCGTCGATGAGGCTATCCGCCGCAGGATGCAGCACCACCGAGGCCTCCGGGCTCGCCGCCTCTGTCTGCTCGACGATCCTCAGAAGACGGCCGTCACTCGCGTCCGCTTCGACCGTCAGTACGAGGGCATGCGCCACATGTTTTGCCGCCGCGCCACGTAGCGTCGCCATGGCGCGCTCCACCGCGGCGTCATCCTCGGCCCCGGTCAGCGTGACCTGGACGAGCGCCAGCGCCGCGACGATCGCGTCGAGCGATTCCGGACGCTGGCCGTCGTGATCGAGCATCACCGCGAGCGGTGCGCCACCCTCCAGCGCGGCGGCCAGGAACTCCACCTGCGCGAGCGGATCACCGCCACTGAGTGAGATCGAATGGTAGACGGACCGCTGCGCGAGACGCGCCAACTCTCCTCGGAGCGCGTCGGCCGTGTACATCGTCGCCGTCTCCGCGAGTTGCGCAAACCGAACGAACAGCTGTCGTCGGCCCGTCCAGGGTCCCGTCGCCCGGATTCCCGCGGGAATGCCGGCAAGTGCCGCCGCCAGCGGCGGCGTGTCTGCATTGGTCGGTGTCATGGCGCGGCAGCGGAGACGGCGGGTGGAATCGATGAGTTGGCGGCCAGTGTGGCGATGCGCTCGCACAGCTCGGGAAAGGGAATGCCCGCCGCCAAGGCTCCCTGGGGGATGAGGCTCGTGGCCGTCATGCCCGGCAACGTGTTCGCCTCCAGGCAGAACAGCTCCCCGGATGCCGTCATGCGGAAGTCGATGCGCGCGCATCCCCCCAGCTTGAGCGCAGCGAAGGCGCGGCGGGCCTGGTCCTGCGCGTTCGCCGCTTCCTCGGCCGTGAGTGCCGCCGGGAAGATCTCCTCCGCCATCCCCGCCGTGTACTTGCACTCGTAGTCGTAGATCTCGTGGGTCGGGATGATCTCGCCGACAGGCATCGCCTCACCGCCCAGGATGCCCACTGTGAGCTCGCGGCCTGGGATGAACTGCTCGATCATCACCTCGTCGTCGTGCTCGAACGCCATGTTGATCGCCGGCGCGAGCTCGTCGATCCGCTTCACGATCGACAGCCCGACGGTCGAGCCCTGCTTCGACGGCTTCACGATCACGGGCCAACCGAGCGTGCGCTCCACGAGCTCCGCGCTCGGCGGCGTGGCTGGGTCGCATGCCATCAACCAGTTGGCTGTCCCCACCCCGTACGCGCGGAAGAGATGCTTCGAGAGATCCTTGTCCATCGCCAGCGCGCTCGCGAGATGTCCGCTGCCCGTGTACGGCACGCCGGCGAGATCGAGCAACGCCTGGATGGTGCCGTCCTCACCGCGGCCGCCGTGCAACGCCAGGAACGCGACGTCGCAGTCGTCGCGCTTCGGCAGACGCGCCGCTATCTCCGCCAGCGATTCGGCGGTCATGCGCGCCAACTCGGCCGGTGTGGGTGGCAGTTGCTTCACCACGCGCTCGGAGAGCATGCGCTGCTCGTCGGCCTCGGAGAGCGGCCCCTTGGCGGTATCGATCGCTCGCACGGTGTGTCCGCGCGAGCGAAGCGCCTCGGCGATCCGCAGTCCCGAGGCGAGCGACACGTCGCGCTCCGAAGAGCTCCCGCCCATCAATACCGTGATTCGCACAGTTCGGTGTGTCTGAAGGTTCGCTCGGTACGACGTGAGCGCGACGTCGGCGCGGTCATCGCGCCATCAGGTACGCGAGCATGTCGCTGCGCGTCACGATCCCCTCGATCGCGCCCTCGCGGCGCACGAGCACCGCGGGTGTCGCCTTGGAGAGCAGCTTCTGGACCGACTCCACGTGCTGCGTCGCGTCCACGACGGGAAAGGCTTCGTCCATCACCTCGCCGACGACCGCGTCCAGGAAGCGCGAGCTCTCGAGCCCGCGCTGCGTGAGCGCATACTCGGTCACGCTCCCCACGCACTCGCCGGCGTCGAGCACCGGAAGCTGCGACACGTCATGCAGCCGCATGAGCCCCAGGGCCTGGCGCACGAGCTGGCCCGGCGCCGCGCTCACGAGTGCTTCTGGTGCGCGTTCTCCTTTATGGTCGAGCAGGTCGCCGAGCGTCACGCGGTCGGGCTCGAGCAGCTGGTTCTCGCGCATCCACTCGTCGTTGAACACCTTGGAGAGATAGCGCTCTCCGGTGTCGCACAGGAAGGTCACGACGAACGCGTTGGGATCGTCGATCTCGCGCGCCACCTGCATCGCCACGTGCGTGATCAGGCCGGCCGATCCGCCGACGAACAGCCCCTCTTCGCGTGTCAGGCGTCGCGCCATCGCGAACGCGTCGCGATCGGTCACCGTGCGATAGTCGTCCACCACCGAGAGGTCGAGCGTACCGGGCAGCTTGTCCTGGCCGATCCCTTCCACTTTGTACGGCGCGGCGTCGGCCATCTGCGCACCCTTGCTGCGCCACAGGCCGGCGAGCACCGAGCCTTGCGGATCGCCCGAGATGATCCTGATGCTCGGGTTCTGCTCCTTGAGATAGCGCCCCACGCCCGTGATGGTGCCGCCGGTACCCGCGGCGGCGACGAAGTGCGTGATCCTCCCTTCCGATTGCTCCCACAGCTCGGGGCCCGTCGTCGCGTAATGCGCTTCGGGGTTGGTCTGATTGTAAAACTGGTTCGCGAGGATCGCGTTCGGCGTCTCCTCGGCGATGCGCTTCGCCATCATCACGTAGTTGTCCGGATGATCGTGCGCCACCGCGGTCGGCGTGATGATTACCTCGGCCCCGAACGCCTTCAGCAGCCGCACCTTCTCCTGCGACATCTTGTCCGGCATCGTGAAGATGCACTTGTAGCCCTTGAGCGCCGCGGCGATCGCCAGCCCCACGCCGGTGTTGCCGCTCGTTCCCTCCACGATCGTGCCGCCCGGGCGGAGGCGCCCTTCGCGCTCGGCCTGCTCGATGATCGGGAGCCCGATGCGGTCCTTCACCGAGCCGCCCGGATTGAAGAAGTCCGCCTTGCCGTACACCGGCGTGCGCACTCCGCGTGTGATGCGCGTCAGCCGGATCATCGGCGTCCACCCGATCGTGTCCAGCACGCTGTCGTATGGCCTGGCGTTCCGCATGAACGGGCGCGCCGCTGGCGTCGCCGAGGATGTCGGTGGGCTCATCGTTCTCTCGGAGAAGCCGGTGGCTGCGGCTTGGTCAGGATGGTGTCACCGGGCAATGCGTGCGCTTCCGGATGTCGGAAGTACACCGGAAACAGCACTGACACGCTGATCGGCTCGCCGCGCAGCTTCGCCGGCACGAACCGGAGCTCCTGCGATCCCGTGACGGCCGCGGAGTCGAGCGCGGCGTATCCGCTCGATTCTTCGATGCGTGTCGAATCCGGCCGCACCTGGCCGGTGCGATCGATATGGAGGTACAACGTCACGTTCCCCTGCACCTTCTGCGCGTAGAGCACGGGCGGATAGCGAAACGGAAGCTCGGAGTTCAGCATGAGTGGCTTCTCGTCCGGCTTCGCCGTGCCCGCCTGGAACGCCTGCGCCACCTTCTGCGACGTGTCGCGATCCATGCAGCCAGAAGAGAACGCGAGGGCGGCGAGCGCCGCGAGCGCAGTGCCGCAGCGCACGGAGTCCGCCATGCGCGCAATGTAGCGAGTCGTGGCGACCGGCCGCGCGCGGTGATCGGCCCACCGGCTCATGCACTCGCGCGGTTCACGCACGTGCGCGCTCCGCGAGCTCGGCAAGCAGCGTCAAGGCGCCCAGTGGGGTCAGTGTGTTGACGTCCATCTGGCGAAGCTGCTCCACGAGCGGGTGCGGCGTGGCTGGCGCGAACAGCACGAGCTGGTCCATCGCTGGTTTCGTCGTCGGCCCCGGCGCGCGGCGCACGGGGCGCGCCGGACCTGGCGTCTCTGGCGCAATGGACGCCAGCGTCGACACCATGCGCTCAGCCTCGCCTTCCAGCAGCGCCAGCACCTCGCGCGCACGGGCGATCACGGGACGCGGAAGCCCCGCCAACTTTCCCACTTCGATGCCGTACGACCGGTCGGCTCCGCCGGGCTGAAGACGGTGAAGGAACAGCACCTGGTCCCCGACTTCGCGCACGCCGACGTTATAGTTTCTGACTGCTACTAATTCGTCCGCCAGCTGCACCAGCTCGTGATAGTGCGTCGCGAAGATCGTCTTGCAGCCCACGGCGTCGTGCAGATGCTCGCTCACGGCCCACGCGATCGAGACGCCGTCGTAGGTGCTCGTCCCGCGGCCGATCTCGTCGAGCAGCACGAGGCTGCGTTGCGTCGCCGTGTGCAGGATCGCGCTCGTCTCTGCCATCTCCACCATGAACGTCGACTGGCCGCGCACCAGGTTGTCGCTCGCGCCCACGCGGGTGAACACGCGGTCGCAGATGCCGATCGTCGCGGCGGCAGCAGGCACGAAGCTCCCCACCT
Source organism: Gemmatimonadaceae bacterium (assembly GCA_039920785.1). Lineage (GTDB taxonomy): Bacteria > Gemmatimonadota > Gemmatimonadetes > Gemmatimonadales > Gemmatimonadaceae > AG11. The sequence goes on along the minus strand of JBDSDB010000242.1, from coordinate 10,513 downwards.
GGGCCAGCACCACGATGAGTCCGACCTGTCGGAGAATGGTGCTCTTGCCTGCCATGTTCGGCCCCGTGAGGATGACCAGCCGCGCGTCGCTCACGAGCCGGACGTCGTTGGGGATGAACTTGTCGCGCGGCATCATCCGCTCCACGACCGGATGCCGCCCCGCCACGATCTCGAGGTCGAAGTCGTCGGTGAGCGTGGGCCGGGCATAGCCCTCGCGTGCGGCGACGTCGGCGAGCCCGGCGAGCACGTCGAGCTCCGCGACGATCCGCGCAGCGCACTGCATGCGACCGATCTCGCTGCCCACCGCGGCGCGCAGCGCTTCGAACAACTCGCGCTCGCGGGCCTCGATTCGTTCCGCCGCCGTGAGGATCTTCTCCTCGTACTCCTTGAGCGCGGGCGTCACGTACCGCTCGCCGCCGGTCAGCGTCTGTCGCCGCTGGTAGTCGGCCGGCACGAGATGCCGGTTCGTGTTGGAGACTTCGATGAAGTAGCCGAACACCTTGTTGAAGCCGACCTTGAGCGACGAGATCCCCGTGCGGGCACGCTCCGCGGTCTGGATCTGCGCGATGGCGTCCTTGCCGCCGTCGCGCAGCGCGCGGAGCTCGTCGAGCTCCGCATCCACCCCGATGGAAATCGTCGCCTCGTCGCCGAGTTGCAGCGGCGGGCGCTCGACGAGCATCTCGAGCACGTGCGATGCCATCTCCGCGCACCCGTCCCACCGCGCCATGAGCACACCGATGGCGCCGGCGCTCTCGAGCCGCCGGGCCGCGCGCTCCACCGCGGGCAGCCGCGCGAGCGATGCGCCGAGCGCCGCGAGCTCTCGCGGCGTCGCGCGGCCGGCTGCGGCCTTCCCGCCCAGTCGCTCGACGTCGCGCACGCCGTCGAGCGCGGCGCGCAGTGCGTCGCGCGCGCTCGGATCACGCACCAGCGCCTCCACCGCGTCGAGCCGCGCCTCGATCTCCGCGCGATGCACGAGCGGCGCGAGCAGCCACTGACGCAGGAGCCGCCCGCCCATTGGCGTGATCGTCCGGTCGAGCACCGAGAGGAGTGTCCCCTCCGTGCTCGCGCCGCGCAGCGACTCCACCAGCTCGAGGTTGCGTCGCGTCATCTCGTCCAGCGGCATCGTGCTCCCCACCCGCTCGATGTGCGGACGGGCCAGGTGCGGGACACCCGACGGCTGGAGCTCCTTCAGGTACCGGAGCAGCGCACCCGCGGCGCCGATCGCCGGTTCGTCGCCGCTCTCGAGCCCCAAGCCGTCGAGCCCTCGGACGCCGAACTGGCGCGCCAGATCCTCGCGCGCCATCGGCTCGTCGAACTCCCAACTCTCTCGCTCCGTGACGAGTGCGCCGTCGAGCGACGCGGTTCGTGGTACAGCGTTCTCCCCGCGCGGCACGAGGAGCTCTCGCGGTGTCAGCCGCGCCAGCGTGGCGTCGAGCTCCTCCAGCGGGACCACGCAGAGCCGAAGCTCGCCCGTCGAGATGTCCGCCGCCGCGAGTCCGACCACCGCGCGCGCATCGCCGCCCCGCGCACTTTTTGATGTCGTCGGTGTCGGTGTCTTCGATGTCGTCGATGTCGTCGCGCCGATCGCCGCGATGAAGTTGTTCCGCGTCCCGTCCAGCAGATCGTCGGCGAAGGCGACGCCCGGCGATACCGTTTCCACCACCTCGCGCCGTACGATCCCCTTGGCGACCTTGGGATCTTCCACCTGCTCGCAGATCGCCACGCGGTAGCCCTGCTGCACGAGACGTCGCAGGTAATCCTGCCCCGCGCGCACCGGCACGCCGGCGAGTGGCACTTCCGCCGCACCGCCGTTGTTGCGCGACGTGAGCGTGAGGCCCAACACGCGCGCCGCCGTCTCGGCGTCCTCGTAGAACATCTCGTAGAAGTCGCCCATTCGGAAGAACAGAATCGCGCTCTGGTGGCGCGCCTTGATCTCCCGGTATTGCTGCATCAGCGGCGTTGCGACCGCTCCACTCACGGGCTCGGCGCTCCGCGCGGCCCGGCCTCTTCGGTGACGAAGCCGATGATGCCCCGCTGCTTCAGCTCCCCCACTTCATCGGTCGCCGCCTGGTGAGTGGGAAAGAAGGTCAGGCGTACCCGGAACGGCTTCGCCTCACCGCTGATGCGCGCCTTCACGCCACGCTCCGCCAGTTTCTTGACCAGTCGCTCCGCGTCGGGCCGCGTGTTGTAAGCCGCGAGCTGGATCGTCCAGGTACCGCGTGACGTCGCGGGCACGGCAGTGGTGGCGACGGCGGTGGAAGTTTTCGGCGGCGAGCTCTCGACCACTGCGGGCGCCGGTTTCGCGGCCGGCTTCACCGCCGGCTTCACCGCCGGCTTCGTCGGCGCCGCGGCCGCATTCGACGCTCCACTCGCCGCGGGAGACTTCGGCTTCGATTCGTCGGCCAGCGTGGGCGCTCGCGGTGTCGTCGTTGTGATCGGCGCTGGACTCGCGCCGCTCACCACCGTCGTCGCGCTCGCGGATGCCGCGGGCGCGACTGGGCATCGCGCGCCGTAATACTCGATCTGGTTGCGGAGCTCCACGTCGCTCGTGCCCGCCGAGGTGCGCGCATCGGCAATCATCGTGCACCCTCGCGCGACGTCACGCTGCTCGAACGCCAGGCGCGCCGCCGCGAGGCCGGCGCGCGCGCGCGCGGGGCTCGCCGGATGTTCGCGCACGAAGCGCTGCAAGTGCTGGAACGCTGCGGTCCGGTCTCCTCGCGCCTGTTCCAGCTCGGCAAGCGACAGGAGCGCGTCGTCGACGTAGGGCGACAGCGCGTACTCCACGACGACCCTGCGGTAGTCGCGCTCGGCGGCAGCGGCGGTCTCGGCGAGCGCGCCCCGCCAGAAGAGGGCGTCGCCATGCGGTGGCGTTCCCTCGGGAGATACCCGCAGCATGGAATCGACGAGGGCGCGCCCCGCCAGGCCATTGCCGTCGGTCACGAGCCGGCGTGCGCGCCGAAAGATCGAGTCGGTCGCCGGCAACGCGATGACTCCGGCACTCTGCGCGGCACTCGTCTCCGTGATGAAACAGCACGCGGCGGAGAGCACGATGGCGGTGCGACTGACGAGACTGCGCATTGATCGGGTGTCGGGAAGCGCCGCCCTCAGGCGGCGCGCTGCACGGCGCCACCACAGAGGGCGAGCACCAGCGTGGTCAGGAGTTGTTCCGGAGAGGAGAGCCGCGTTTCCTTCAGCGCGGCGTCCGCGGAAAGCAGGGCGCTGAGCGCACGATCGAGATCGGCGGCGCTCCAGCGTGGTGCGTGCTTCGCCCAGGCGCTGACCGCTTCACCCCACGGCCGGCCCGGATACGCGCCCGTCTCCCTGAGCAACGTCATCAACTCGCCGAACAGATTCCGTTGGCTGACGCCCGACGCGAGCGCCGCCTCGCCGTACGCCATGGCGAGCGTCTGCGTCGTGAGCGCCATGATGGCCGAGACGGCCGTCGTCTTCGGCAGCTGCATCACGATGGGGATCAGACCGAGCGCGGCACGCGCATCTCTCGCCGCCACGGCGTCGAGGAAGTCGCCAAGCGATTCGCCGCGGCGTACGCCCACCACGTCAGAGACCGCTCTCTCGTCGATCGCGCCGCTCGTGTAGCTCGCCAGCTTCTCGAGCTCCACGGCGATCTGCGCGAGATCGCTGTTGACCGCCTCCGCGAGGAGGGCGACCGCCTCGGGTGTGATCGCACGGCCAAGTGCCGTCTTGGTGTGATGGACGATCCATCTCGGCAGTCGCTCGCCGGTGAGCGGTACGAACTCCACCGCCGTCGCGCGGTCGCTCAGCCCTTTGTCGGCCTTTGCGCCCGCCGGAGCCACGAGCACCAGCACCGTATCGTGCGCGGGCCTCGCGAGGTAGCGCTCCAGCAGCGCCCGAGCGCCCTTCTTCAGCTTGTCGATGTCACGGAGCACGACCACGCGACGTTCGGCCAACATCGGGGGGGTGCTGAGGAGCGCGTCGAGACCCTCCGCATCGAGCTCGTTCGCGCGGCGAATCTCGAGATTGAAGTCGCGCGTCGACGGATCGACCGCCGCTTCGACGAGATCTCGGCTCGCGCCCTCTTTCAGGAAATCGTCGTCCCCGAACAGGAAATAGACCGGATCGAAGATGCGATTCTTGATAGCGGTGTGCAGCACTTTCTCCCCGGATGACGCCATGGGAGAAATATAGGGGCGAACGTCTGGCCCGCGAACGGAATTCCTGGATCGGTCCGGCGGACCGCTGCTCAGCGTCCCGAGACGTCGCTTGCGAAGTGTGCGGGCGCTTGCTGCGCCACGAACACGGCGGACCACATCGGCATTCCCGCGGGCATCGAGGCGACCATCGTCGGGGTCGCGAGCGACGATGGCTCGGGCTCGGGCTGCGAGGCCACAACGGGAGCGAGGCGAAGGGCCTGATCGGCGTCGCTGGAGATCGTCACGATCATCGTCACGCCGGCCGCGAGTGCGATGCCAGCGGCGAGCGCCACGTAGGCACTCGCCGAGAGCGGACCGTGGTGGCGCCTCGCTACGGCGTCGTATGAAGATTGCCGAGTGCCCTGCATGGCTCGCTCCTCGGCGAGACGCAGCTGCAGGCGGTCATGGAACGACGCCGATGGTTCGATTCTCGGCAGGTTTCGCGCAATCAGCAGTGAGCGTCGAATTCGCGTGTCTCGCTGGGCGCACGACTCGCAGAACCGCAGATGCCGCCCCATCGCCTCGAGGTCCACTCCACTCAATGTGTCGTCGACGTAGGCGTCGTGCTTGCGTCGAAACTCCCGACAGTTCATGCGGCGCGTTGGCTTGAGTGATCGTCGATCCCGTGTGCCTTCCGGTACCCGGAGGACCACCCCCTGTTCCCGCGAAAGTTGCAGCTCTCGACCGGTCTCGGGAAGCCTCGGGACACACGAATGGGGCGCACCGACCTCCGGCCGGCGCGTCCCATTTCACCCTCCATCGTTCAATCTCGTCGCGCCGTCAGTCCACCCAGGGCTCGATGATCTCCGCGAAGGCATTCCGCGCACGGTTCAGCCGCGACTTGACCGTACCGAGGTTGCAGTCCGTGATCTCGGCGATCTCCTCGTACGACTTGCCCTCGAGCTCGCGAAGCACGAACACCTCCCGATGGTGCGCCGGCAGCTTCGCCACCGTCTCGGCGACCAGCTCGCGCAGGTGCCGCTTACGGAAGAGGTCGTCCGGACGAGCCGTCGTGTCCTCGAACTGCAGCGGCCGATCCTCGTCGTCCCAGTTGCCCTTCATCGTCTGGAAGAGCACGAGCGGGTTCCGCGACCTATTGCGCAGCTCGTTCTTCGCCAGGTTGGACGCGATCGTGTACGCCCACGTGGAGAACTTCTTCGAGCGGTCGAAGCGGTGCAGATGGCGGTAGACGCGGATGAACACTTCCTGAACCAGATCCTCCGCCTTCTCGCGATCACCGATCGTGCGGTAGATGAAGTTGAGCAGACGCGTCTGATACCGCTCCACCAACTCCTGGAAGGCACGCTCCTCACCGTCGAGGAACGACGTGACGACATCTCCGTCATCCATCGCCTTCAACTGTTCACGGATCGTCGGCCCACGTTGGGCGACCCGCTTCATTGCGACGTCAGCCATTGTCTCATCCCCCAAAGCCTGCGAAAGGGTTGCGCTCCGACGAACCACGTCCTGCTCACTCATCGCTCTTTCTCTTTGCGACCCTTACTAAAGCAGGTGCCATGCCCGATTCCCATGTTGATCGATCTGAGCGCAACTCGTTGCTAGTGCTATACTTACGGATCGCCTCCCGATTCCGGAGCCTCGTCAGCGCTTTGCCGCCCGTCTCCTTTTCAGTACACCACACGAGAATGCCCCCGCCAAGTGTCCACTTTTGACACTGGCCGGGGGCAATGAGTTGTCTCGCACTGAAGCAGCAATTTCAGAGGTTTTTTGACACCACTCGCTAATGCCGTGCACGCTAGCCCGTCTTGAATCCAGCCGCGTACAGGAGTCCGAGCGCCGTCTTACCGTCCGGAATCTCGCCGCGTTCGATGAGCTCGAGCGCCTCGGAAAGCCGCATCACGACGATGTCGACGAACTCGTCCGCCTCACGCGACGACTCTCCGTGGCTCAGTTCGGTGGCGATGAAGAGATGAATGCGCTCATCGGTGAATCCGGGGGTCGTGAGCATCGTGAACAGCGGCTGGATCGAACGCGCCGTGCAACCGGTCTCTTCCTTGAGCTCGCGGGCGGCGCAGGTCGAAGGGTCTTCACCCGGATCGAGACGGCCGGCGGGGATCTCATAGATGTACCCCTCCGCCGCGTATCGGTATTGGCGGAGGAGCAGGACCTGTGGATCGTCGCCCTCGGGATCGGTGAGGAAGGGGACGACGGCCGACGCCCCTGGATGGCGCACGATCTCGAGCTCGGCTTCGGTGTCGTCCGGGTAGCGCACCCTGTCACGGTCCAGCTTGATGATGCGCCCCGTGTGGATGCGCTCAGTGGCCAGTTGCGCCGCAGGCTTGGCACCCACGGCGCGCGTGCCGAGCTCCGCGGAAGTGACCACTGCGGGAGATTTCTTTTTCATCAGGCGGTCGTCTCGACACCGTCGGGATTCACGACTTCGACCGGCGCGCCCGTGGCTTCCGCAAGCGGCGTCGAGATGACCGTCGGGTCGCCGACCACGACGATTCGCAACTCGTCGGGGTGCAGGTGCTGTCGGGCCGCGCGCAGCACGCCACCTGGCGTCACGCCACGCACTCGCTCGCGGTACTCGTCGTAGTAGCTGTCGGGGAGACCGTGGATCACCAGGTTCGACAGCGCGGTGGCGATCGCCGCGGTCGTTTCATAGCGGATGGGGAACACGCCATCCAGATAGCTCGTCGCCAACGTGAGCTCGTCGTTGCTGACCTCCGCGGCGCGCAGACCGTCGATCTCTTTCAGGATCTCGCGCACCGCGGCACCGGTGACGTCACTCTTCACCGCCGTGTGGATCGTGAACGGGCCCGCGGCTCGTCGCCATTCGAACGCCGAGAACGCTCCGTAGGTGTAACCGTGCGCCTCGCGGAGGTTGAGGTTTATGCGCGATGAGAACAGTCCGCCAAGGATCGCGTTCATCACCATGGCGTCGAAGTAGTCGGGGTGTTTCCGTGGCAGCCCGACGTGGCCGACACGGATCTCCGACTGCGGCGCGTCCGCCTTACCGACGACACGGACCACCCCAGTGCGCGGCGCGGTATCGAACGGTCGCGGAACGTCGCGCAGGGCCTCGCCGCTCCAGTCGCCGAACAGCGATTCGGCAAGCGCCACCGCGTCACCGACCGTGACGTCGCCGGCGAAGACGAGCGTCGTCGCGCCAGGCTGGTAGTGCTGCGAATAGAAGGTGCGGATCAGATCGCGCGTGAGCGCACGCACGCTGGCGGCGGTTCCGCCAGCGGGCCACGCGTAGCGCGCCGTCGGCGAGTAGGTGGCGCGATCGAACTGTTCGTCGGCCAGAGCGCCCGGCTCGGCGCGCAAGCGCAGAATCTCCGCGAGGCGTTCGTCTTTCAAGCGGACGACTTCACGCTCTGGGAACTCCGGTGCGCGAAGCAGATCCCGCACGAGAGAGAGCGCCTCGGGCAGTCGGTCCGTCAACGCCGTCAGCGAGATCGTTGCGGCATCCCAGTCCGCGTGCGCGTCGGCGGCCGCGCCGATACGCTCGAACCGATCCGCGAGCGCGGCGCCATCCAGGCCGGCGGCGCCCTCCAGCAATAGTTGCGCGGTGAGCGATGCGACGCCCTCCTCTCCCTCGCGCTCCGCGGCCGCACCTGCATCGACGACCGCAGAGACGGTGACGAGAGGGAGCTTGGCGACGGGCGCGACGACGAGGCGCATTCCGTTCGACAACGTCATGCGCTCGAAGCGCGGGAAGCTGTAGCTGCGCGGCGCCGTCGGTCCTGGTCTCGGTGTCGGCGCGCTCACCGTTGCCCGTGCGCTCGTGGATTCGCTGGTGGAAGCGTCCGTCATCGTACGCCCGACTCGGTGAGCTCGTTGCTCGACGCGAGCTCCGCCATCTCACGCGGCACGAAGAGCAGGCTCGCGCGATTGTCGGGACCCAGCCGCTCCCGCGCGAAGGCGTTGACCTGCTCGACCGTCACCTCGCGGTATCGCTCCGCCTGCACGTTCACGAGCGAGGGATCGCCGAAATAGGTTGCGAAAAGCGAGAGCTTGTCGGCACGGTCGCCCGCCGATTGGAGCGAGACGAACAGGTCGGTCTCGATGAGCGTGATCGCGCGAGCCACTTCCTCGGCGGTGACACCCTCTGCCTGTATCCGATCGAGCTCGGCGTGCACGGCGCGCTCGAGTTGTTCCGACGACGTTTCGGGGCGTGCCGTGACGTCCAGTACCAACAGGTCGCTTCCCTTCGTGAGGTCGTACGTGAAGGCCTGCGCCTCCGCGGCCAGTTGACGCTCGCGTACGAGCCCCCGATGCAGCCGGCTCCCCTTCTTGAGACCGAGGATCGCACCGGCGATGCTCGCGGCGTAGTACTCCACGCTGCCGAACACCGGGGAGCGCATCGCGACGAAGATGCGAGAGAGCACCACGTCGTCCGCAACGACCTCGCGTACCGGCCCACCCAACGTGGAGTCGAGCGCCATATCGGGGAGCGCTGGCTTGGTGCCACCGCGCGGGATCGGCCCGAAGTGCCGTTCGACCATCGTCCGCACCTCGACCGGGTCGAAGTCTCCGGCGATCGAGAGCACCGCATTGTCTGGCGTGTAGTACGTGGTGAAGAACTGTGCGATGTCATCCAGGCTGGCCGCGTCGAGATCGCTCATCGAACCGATCAGCGAGTGATGGAAGGGATGACTCGCCGGGAAAACGAGCGCCGGAAGCCGCTCCCACCAGGTGCCGTAAGGCTGGTTGTCCATGGACCACCGCCGCTCGTTCTGCACCACGTCCCGCTGCGTGTCCAGCTTCTGCTGCGTCATCGCCGGCAGGAGGTAGCCCATCCGGTTTGCCTCGAGCCAGAGCGCGAGCTCGAGCTGGTTGGATGGCACCGTCTCGTAGTAGTTCGTGCGATCGAGCCAGGTAGATCCGTTGAGGGTGCCCCCGGCGCGCTGTACAAACTCGAAGTGCTCGTTGGCGGCCACGCTCGCCGATCCCTGGAAGAGCATGTGCTCGAACAGGTGGGCAAAGCCGGTGCGGCCCGGCCGTTCGTTCGCCGAGCCTACATGGTACCAGAGGTTCACGGCGACGAGCGGCGCCGTGTGATCCTCGGAGAGAGTGACGAACAGCCCGTTGGCGAGCCGGAACGTCTCGATCGGTATCTGCATCGGAATAAGTTGTATGGCTGGTCGGGCCTGGGGTACCGGGCAGGGCGCGATCTCGCACCTCTCGCGCCAAGCAGGGAACGGGGCGCACCCAGTGGGTGCGCCCCGTTTCCTGCGTCGCTCTGCGCGTCACGGAGTGGGTGGCGCCCCGAGCACGTCGCGCACGTCGCGAATGATGATCTCGCCTGGCTTCAGCGCCCGAAGCCCCGGCTCGATCGTCTTGCGGTCGCCAACGATGACGATCGTCAGCTTATCCGGATCCACGTACTGCCGGGCCACGCGTTGCACGTCCTGCTGCGTCACCGCGCCGTAGCGCTGAACGGCAGTCGCGTGGAAGTCGAGCGGGATGCCGTAGGCGAGCAGCGGAAGGAACTCACTTGCAATTCCGGCCGTCGTCTCGAAGTTCTCGGGGAGACCGAGCTGTAGATATCGCTTTGCCTTCCCCAACTCCTCGGCGGGCACGCTCTCGCGAATGGCGCGCAGCTCCTTGTTGAACTCGATCAGCGCCGAGTCCGTTTTGGCGGTCACCACTTCGGCGCTCGCGACGAATGGCCCTGCCGACCGCCGCAATCCGAAGCCGGAGCCTGCGCCGTAGGTGTAGCCGTGCGTCTCGCGCAGGTTCTGGTTGAGCCGGCTCGTGAACGCACCGCCCAGCACCGTGTTCAGCACCTGCAGCGCGAAGTAGTCGCTCGTCGAGCGCGGCGCGCCGATTCCGCCGAGGCGGAACGACGATTGTGCCGCCCCCGGCTTGTCGATGAGCACCACCGTGGTGCCCTTCGCCGTGCTGGCCGTGTTCGTGGCGGGCACCGGGATGGTTCCTCTGCTCCAGGCGCCGAACAGATCGCGCGCACGCCGCTCCACATCATCGGGACGGACGTCGCCGACCACGAGCAGCGTGGCGTTGTTCGGGCGAAAGTAGGTGCCGTAGAAGCGCTGGACATCGTCGCGCGAGATCGATGCGACGGATCCCTCGGTGCCGGCCAACGGTCGTCCATATGGATACTTTTCGCCGAACACTGCACTCGCAAAGGCGCGATCCGCGATGGACGGCGCACGGTCGCGGACCTGCTGCAGCGCCGTCAACCGCACCTTGCGCACGCGCTCGAGATCAGACGTCGGAAAGCTCGGACGCAGCGCGACGTCGGCGAACAGCGCGAGCGCGCTGTCCAGCTGCGCCGTGGTTGTATGGAGGGACACGGTGCTCTGCTCCCACGAACTCGTGGCCCCCAACGTGACTCCGAGGTACGCGGC
>JBDSDB010000241.1:0-22550 GCA_039920785.1 Gemmatimonadaceae bacterium | reverse complement strand
TCGAGGCGATGGGGGTGGTGGAGATCCGCCACGGCTCCGGCGTCTACGTCACGCGCAGCGAAGAATTCCTGCTGCTCGCGAGCCCCGACTACGGGGGAACAGTCACGAAGAAGCTGCTGCTGGACCTGATCGGCGCGCGCATTCCGATCGAAGTACAGTCGGTCGCCGACGCTGTGCGGAACGCGACGCCGGCACGTCTGCTCGAGATGCAGCGCCTGCTCAGCACTGTGGAACGGAGCCTAGACGACGCCGAGACGATGAACGCGGTGAACACCGCGTTTCATCAACAGATCGCGCTCGCCTCGGGCAACACGGTTACCGCGCAGATGCTCACTGTGCTCCACGAGCTGTTCGCCAAAGAGCAGCGGCTCATCGTCGACAGGGTCTGCTCGCACGAAAAGGCGCATCGCGAGCATCTCGCGATCCTCGAGGCGATCGCGCTTCGCGACGAGACGCTCGCCGTCGGGCAGATGCGAACGCACTTGGAAGGCATCCAGTCCGCGATTCTTCGTTGGAATCCCGAGGACCATCCGGTCAAGTAGTCATGCGCGGCTGCGTGGCGGCCAACGCCGCGCGGCGATCATCGAGGAGACTGGTCATGCGTCGGTCGGAAGTCGGGCTCATCATCGCAACGCTGCTCCTCGTCGCCGGCTGCGGAGGCACGCGCCCCGAGCCCAATAGTCCGCGACCCGATCCTCGCGTGATCACGCGCGATCAGATGCTCGAGCGTCACTTCCTCACCGCGATGGACGCGGTGCAGTCGCTCAAGTCGAACTGGATCGCGCCCAGAGGCCCGGACAGCTTCATCATTCCGAGCCAGCTCTGGGTTTACTTCGACAACGTCCGTCTTGGCAACGCGACGTCGTTGCGCACGATCAACACGCGCGACCTCTCGTACCTCCAGTACTTCAATGGCATCGAGGCCACCTCGCGCTGGGGCGTGGGTCACGGCGCCGGCGTCATCCAGGCGGTCTCATGGCCGGGCGGTGAGCCGTGGGATCCTGATCCCGCGGAACCAGTTGCCGTCGACACGACCGACCACACGTTCGATGCAACGGCACCTGGCCGCTTCGCGCTCTCGTCCGCAGGGCATTCCGCTCCGCTCGTGGCCAGCTCGGGCGACCACGCGGGCGTGTTGCGTGCGGCGAGAGATCTTCAGCACGACATCGGCGCGGTTACCTCCGCCGCGCCGGAGCTAGTGTCCGATTCCGCGCCACGGGCGCGAGAGATCGTCCTGGTCGGTACGCTGGGCCGAAGCCCGCTCGTGGACGGCCTCGTGCGCGCCGGCAAGCTCGATGTCTCCGGCGTGACTGGCAAATGGGAGACGTTCGTTCGCGCCGTGGTGACGAATCCATTTCCGGGCGTGGAGCGCGCGCTGGTGATCGCCGGCAGCGACAAGCGCGGCACGATCTACGGCATCTACGATCTCTCGGCGAAGATCGGCGTGTCGCCCTGGTACTGGTGGGCGGACGTTCCCATCCGAACGCAGCGCGAGCTGTTCGTTGCCCCGGAGCGCTTCACGCTTGGCGAGCCCGCGGTGCGCTATCGCGGCATCTTCATCAACGACGAGGCGCCCGCCTTCTCAGGCTGGACGCGCGAGAAGTTCGGCGGCGTGAACCACCTCGCGTACGAAAAGGTGTTCGAGCTGCTGCTCCGACTGAAGGGCAACTATCTGTGGCCCGCCATGTGGGGCAACGCGTTCGCCGACGACGACTCACTCAGTCCGCGCCTGGCCGAAGAGTACGGCGTGGTGATGGGGACATCGCATCACGAGCCGATGACGCGCGCGCAGCAGGAGTGGAAGCGGTACGGCAAAGGGCCGTGGAACTACGAGAAGAACGACTCGACGCTGCGCGCGTTCTGGCGCGCGGGCATCGAGCGCATGGGCACGCGTGAGAACATCGTGACGCTGGGCATGCGCGGCGACGGCGACATGCCGATGACCGAGGGAAGCAACATCGCGCTGCTCGAGCGCATCGTCGCGGATCAGCGCACCATCCTCACCGACGTGACCAAGCGCGACGCGTCCAAGACGCCGCAGCTCTGGGCGCTCTACAAAGAGGTGCAGGACTACTACGACAAGGGGATGCGCGTTCCCGACGACGTGACGCTCCTGTTCGCCGACGACAACTGGGGCAATATCCGGCGTCTTCCAGCGCGGGCGGACACTGCGCGGCCCGGCGGCTTCGGCGTCTACTACCACTTCGACTACGTCGGAGGGCCGAGGAACTACAAGTGGATCAACACGAACCAGGTATCGCGCGTGTGGGAGCAGATGCACCTCGCGGCGGAGTACGGCGCCAACCGCATCTGGATCGTGAACGTCGGCGATCTCAAGCCGATGGAGCTGCCGATCTCGTTCTTCCTCGACTACGCGTGGAACCCCAAGCGTTGGCCGGCTGACCGTCTCCCCGAGTACACGCGCTCGTGGGCGGCGCAGCAGTTCGGGACCGCGCACGCGCGTGAGGTCGCCGACATCGTCGACGTTACCACGCGCCTGTTGAGCCGGAAGAAGCCCGAGCTGCTCGCGCCGGATACCTATAGCCTGGCCAATTACCACGAGGCGGACTCGGTGCTCGCACAGTGGGATGGACTCTTGGCGCGCACCGCTCGACTGGCGAGCGCGCTACCACCCGAGCACCACGACGCGTTCTTTCAGCTCGTGCGCCATCCAGTCGAGGCGGGGGCCAATCTGCACGAGCTCTACGTCACTGTCGCAAGAAACCGGCTGTATGCCGCGCAGGGCCGCGCCGCGGCGAACGATCTCGCGTCCCGAGCCGAGTCACTCTTCGCCCGCGACTCGGCGATCACGCGCTACTACAACACCGAGCTCGCGCACGGAAAGTGGTCGCACATGATGGATCAGACGCACATCGGCTACACGTACTGGCAGGAGCCACCGAGCAACTCCATGCCCAAGGTGGAGCGCGTCTCGCTTCCCGCACGAGCGGAGATGGGCGTCGCCGTCGAAGGCGAGACTGCGTCCGCGGCGGAGCCGACGCACACGCTTCCCGCGTTCGACCGGATGGGCCACCAGCGCTACACGGTCGATATCTACAATCGCGGGTCGGTGCCGTTCACCTTCGGCGTGAAGGCATCGCAGCCGTGGCTGATCGTGAACCCCACGTCGGGCACGGTCGCGACGCAGCAACAGCTCACGGTCGGCATCGATTGGAACCGTGCGCCGCGCGGACAGCAGCGTGCGTCGCTTGCGATCACCGGACCGGACGGCGCGCGATCGGACGTGCAGATCATGGCGAGCAACGTCGAGCCGCCCAACGCGCGACGCTTCACCGGATTCCTCGAATCCGGTGGTGTCGTGTCGATGGAGGCTGAGCACTTCACGAGCGCCGTCGGGCAGGGAAGCGTGACGTGGCAGCGTATTCCGGGCGTCGGCCGCACGATCTCCGGTATGACACCGACGCCGGTCACCGCATCCGCGCAGACTCCCGGTGGCGCAGGAGCGCATCTCGAGTACGGCATCTTCACGTACGACAGCGGTACTGTGACCGTGAAGGCGACGTTGTCGCCCGTGCTCGCCTTTACCGGAGCGCGTGAGGGACTGCGGTACGCCGTTTCGCTGGATGACGAAGCACCGCAGCTCGTGCACGTCGGCGCTGATCCGTCCACCCGCGAGTGGGAGCGCGCCGTCGCCGACGCCCAGACGCTGGGCCAGACGCGCCACGAGCTGCGGCGACCGGGTTCGCACACGCTGAAGTTCTGGATGATCGATCCCGGGATCGTCTTGCAGAAGTTGGTGGTGGACGCCGGAGGCGCGAAGCAGAGCTACCTTGGTCCACCTGAAAGTCCGCTAATCTCCGATGGGAGCAACCCTACCGTGTCGAACACTCCGTGAAGACGATCAGCAGAATCCTCGCAGTCATCCTGCTCTCGCACGTCGCACTCGGCGGGTGCGCGTCGGCGAGAACGAGCTCGGCTCCAGCGTCGCGCGCCGCGCGGTTCGACTGGTTCAGCTACGAGGGCGACGACTCCGTCCATCGCGCCACCGCGGGCGACCGCGGCCGATACGCGAACCCCGTCCTGGCCGGCTTCTATCCTGATCCGAGCGTGACGCGCGTTGGAGAGGACTACTACCTGGTCAACTCGAGCTTCGCGTACTTCCCCGGCGTGCCGATCTTTCGGAGCCGAGATCTGGTGAGCTGGACGCAGATCGGCAACGTGCTCGATCGTCCGTCACAGCTCCAGCTCGACAGCGCGGGGATCTCGCGCGGGATATTCGCTCCCGTCATCCGGCACCACGACGGGAGATTCTATATGCTCACCACGTTGATCGATCGGGGCGGCACCTTCTTCGTCACGGCGACGAACCCCGCCGGACCCTGGTCGGATCCCACGTGGCTCCCGACGGTGGATGGGATCGATCCGTCGTTCTACTTCGACGACGACGGGAAAGCGTACGTCGTCTTCAACTCGGCGCCCGCCGGTCCACCGCTCTACAACGGTCACCGCGCCATCTGGATGCAGCAGTTCGACGTTGCATCCGGGAAGATGACCGGTCCCAAGACGCTGCTCGTGAACGGTGGCGTCGATCTCTCGAAGAAGCCGATCTGGATCGAGGCGCCGCACATCATCAAGCGCGGCGGAAAATACTATCTGATCTGCGCCGAAGGCGGCACGGAGTTCAATCACTCGGAGGTCGTCTTCCGCGCCGATTCGGTTTCTGGTCCATACCGGCCCGGTCCCGTCAATCCGATCCTCACCCAGCGACACCTCGATGCGGCGCGCCCGAACCCGATCACGTCGACGGGACATGCGGACTTCGTGCAGACGCCCGCCGGCGACTGGTGGGCCGTCTTCCTCGGCACGCGTCCGTACGGCGACGACACGTACAATATTGGCCGCGAGACCTTTCTCCTGCCGGTGCAGTGGGTCAACGAGTGGCCGGTGATCCTCGCCGGAAACGCCGTCGTGCCGCACTCGGCGGTGCGGCCAGCTTTGCCCGCGCAGCCTGCGCCGGCCATCCCGACCAGCGGGAATTTCCGGATCAGAGACGAGTTCGACGGGCCGGAGCTCGCGCCGTACTGGCAGATGATCAGGACGCCGCGCACCCGGTGGTACGACTTCACGTCGAGCCCGGGCGCGTTGACCCTCCAGCCTCGGCACGCCGGATTCGATGTCGCCTCACAGCCCTCGTTCGTGGGACGACGGCAGCAGCACCTCGTCGCCTCGGCGTCCACCGCCATGCGCTACGTTCCGAGCATCGACGGAGACAAGGCTGGTCTGCTCGCCTTCCAGAACGACCAGCACTATTATTTTCTCGCGGTGGCCCGAGTCGGCGGCAAGACGCAGATTCGGTTGGAGAAGCATGCGGGTCCGGCGACGGGTCCCGACGACGGCGTGGTCGCGTCCGTCCCGGTGACGCTCAGTGCGGGCCGCCCAGTGTTTCTCAAGATCCAGGCGCGTGGCGGCCGGTACGATTTCTATTATGGTCTTCGCGAGGGTGACTGGACGTTACTGCAGGGCGACGCGGACGGAACCATACTGAGCACAAAGGTCGCAGGAGGGTTCGTCGGTACGCTCTTCGGGTTGTACGCGTTCAGCGCTGCGCCATAGTGGCTCGATGGGTCGGGTAGGTTCCGGCTGGACGCGGTGCCGTCGCGAGTCGTCGTCAGGTCTCGCACAGTCCACCCCACTCGAGATTCATCGCCGTTGTCCAGCTCCGAACGTGCCACCGCGACTCTGATGCCTCCCGACGAGCGCCTGCTCGCGGCGCCTGCGATGCTCCGGCGCTGGATCGTTCGCATCGGACCGGCGCTCGGACTCATCGCCATCATCCTGATCTTCGCGGCGCTCACCGACTCGCCCGGCCGTTACCTGTCGGCGTTCAACCTGCGGATCGTGCTGTCGCAGACGGTCATCACCGCGATCGGCGCGATCGGCATGACGATGATCATCATCAGCGGCGGGATCGACCTCTCGGTCGGCGCAACCATCGCGCTCACCGGCGTGATCACGGCGCTGGGAATCGGGGCGGGGTGGCCGCCGTCGGTGGCGTTGCTCGCGGCGGTCGCGACGGGTGGCTTCATCGGCGTGTTCAATGGCGCGATGATCACCACGCTGCGCGTGGTGCCCTTCATCGTCACGCTCGGCATGCTGGGCATCGCGCGCGGAGTCGCCAAGTGGCTTGCGCACGAGCAGACCGTGAACGTGCCGGCATCGTGGGTGAACGATCTGCTCGTCACCTTCCCCAAGCAGGCCTGGCTCGTGCTGCCGATCGGCGTGTGGACGACACTCGCGCTTGCCGCGATCGCCGCCGTGGTGCTGAGTCGTACGGTGTTCGGCCGGCGGATCTTCGCGCTCGGGTCCAATGAAGCCGCCGCGCGCGCGTGCGGCGTGAACACGGGCAGGCTCCGGATCGCGATATATGGAATTGCCGGATGCCTCTTCGGGCTCACGGGCGTGATGCAGATGTCACGGCTTCGACAGGGTGATCCCACGGTGGCCAACGGCGCCGAGCTCGACATCATCGCCGCCGTGGTGATCGGCGGCGGAAGTCTGAGTGGTGGAGAGGGAAGCATTGCCGGCTCGATCATCGGCGCGCTCATCATGGCCTTCCTGCGCAATGGATGTCAGCAGATGGGATGGCCGAACTACATTCAGGAGATCATCATCGGCGTCATCATCGTGCTCGCCGTCGCGCTCGATCGTGCGCGGGCGACCTGGGCCGAGAGGTCGGCGGCCGTCGCGCTCTCCGCCGGCGCGTAGCCGCAATCCGATGAACGTCGTCGACACGCACGTCCATTTCTGGGACCGCTCGCTTCTGCGGTATCCCTGGCTCGACGATGAGCCAGCGCTCCAGCGTCGCTTCCTCCCCGCCGACTTCGAACCGTTCCGGACAGGTGCGGTGGATGCCGTGGTCTTCGTGCAGGCAGATTGCGCACCGGTCTCCAGCGCCGAGGAAGTCGCGTGGGTGGAGACGCTGGCGCGAGACGACGCGCGCATCATCGGCATCGTCGCGTACGTCGACATGCTCGCGGAACCCGGGCGCGCGGCCGCCCTCGATGTGGTGGCGGAGTCGTCGCGATGCGTCGGCGTGCGCCACAATATCCAGCGCCATGCGCCGGGGTTCGCGGTGGATCCCGCATTCGTTCGCGGCGTGCAGCAGGTCGGCGCGCGCGGCCTTCCGTTCGATCTGTGCATCACCGGAGATCAGCTCGACGAAACCATCGAGCTCGTCGATCGCTGTCCGGACACTCGCTTCGTGCTGGATCACTGTGGCAAGCCGGCGATCCGTGACGATGCGTACGCGCCCTGGGCCGAGGGGATCGAGCGGCTCGCCTCGTTCGCGCGTGTGTCGTGCAAGCTCTCCGGCCTGCTCACCGAGGCGCGCGCCGATCAGCGGCACGCCGACGCACTGCGGCCGTACGCGGAGCACGTCGTCCGCTGCTTCGGTCACGAGCGGATGATGTACGGATCCGACTGGCCGGTGGCGACGCTCGGCGGCAGCGCGGAGCTCTGGCTATCGATCGTCGACGAGCTCACTTCTGGCTGGTCCGCGGCCGCTCGCCAGTCGTTCTACGCCGACAACGCGCTCCGATTTTATGGACTCGATCTCCCCGCCCGTGTCTGAGCACCTCCATGCCGACGCGACTCTTGCCGGCCGCACGGCTATCGTGACGGGCGCCGGCTCCGGCATCGGACAGGCCATCGCGCTGGTCTTCGCGGCACGTGGTGCGCGCGTGGGACTGCTCGACATCGGCCCTGCCGACGCGACCGCCGAGACGATCCGCGACTCCGGCGGCGAGGCGATGGCGGTGCGATGCGACGTGTCGAAACAGGCGGACGTGGCGCGCGCATTCGCCGAGGTGAGCGATCGCTACGGCCCGCTGGACGTGCTCGTCAACAGCGCCGGCGTTGCGCACATCGGAACGGTGGAGCAGACGACGGAGGAAGACCTGGACCGCATCTACGCCGTGAATGTCAAAGGGGTGTACAATTGCCTCCGGCTCGCGGTCATCGCGATGAAGGGCCGCGGCGGGGCGATCCTGAACATCGCGTCGGTGGCGTCGACGGTTGGCATCCCCGACCGGTTCGCCTATTCGATGAGCAAGGGCGCGGTGCTGACGATGACGTACTCTGTCGCGCGCGACTTCATCGCGCAGAAGATCCGCTGCAACTGCATCTCGCCGGCACGCATCCACACGCCGTTCGTCGACGGCTTCCTCGCCAAGAACTATCCGGGCCGCGAGGCGGAGGTGTTCGACCAGCTCGCGCGCACCCAGCCCATCGGCCGGATGGGCCGGCCCGACGAAGTGGCCGGCCTCGCGCTCTTCCTCTGCTCCGATGCTGCCGCGTTCATCACCGGCAGCAACTACGCCATCGACGGTGGCTTCATCTCGCTCAAGATGTGAACTCATGAAATTGATTCGGTTTGGTTCGGTTGGGCAGGAACGACCTGGTGTCATCCTGGCGGACGGCCGGCGCGTAGACGCATCCGGTTTCGGCCACGATTATGACGAGGCGTTCTTCGGCGCCGACGGGCTCGCGCGACTCGCCGCGTGGGTCGACCGTGAAGGCGAGCGCGCGCCGATCGTCGGCGACGACGTGCGCCTCGGCGCGCCGCTCGCGCGGCCGAGCAAGATCATCTGCGTCGGACTGAACTATCGCGACCATGCGAAGGAGTCCGGGATGGCCGTGCCGGCCGAGCCCGTGATCTTCTTCAAGGCCACGAGCGCCATGGTCGGCCCGAACGACGACGTCGTGATCCCGAAGGGCAGCACGAAGACGGACTGGGAAGTGGAGCTCGCGATCGTCATCGGCAAGCGCGCCAACTACGTGTCGGAATCGGACGCACTCGCACACGTCGCCGGCTACGTGCTGCACAACGACTACTCCGAGCGCGTCTTTCAGCTCGAGCGCGGCGGGCAGTGGGTGAAGGGGAAGAGCTGCGACACGTTCGCGCCGATCGGCCCGTTCATCGTCACGCCCGACGGTATCGGCGACGTGCACGACCTCCCGATGTGGCTCACCGTGAATGGTGAGCGCAAGCAGAACGGCACGACACGCGACCTCGTGTTCGGCGTGCCGATGCTGGTGAGCTACATCAGCCAGTTCATGTCGCTCCTGCCGGGCGACGTCATCTCCACTGGCACGCCGGCCGGCGTGGCGATGGGGCACACACCGCCGCGTTTCCTCCAGCCCGGCGACGTCGTGGAGCTGGGGATCGAGGGGCTCGGCAGCTCGCGCCAGCAGTTGCGGGCGTACGCCTGATGCCGACGGCCAGCGCGCGCACCATCACGCGAGTGGCGGTGCGCGACGTCCGCTTTCCCACGTCGCGCGGACTCGACGGCTCGGATGCGATGAACGTCGACCCGGACTACTCGGCGACGTACGTCGTACTCCATACCGATGCCGGCGATGACGTGGAGGGACATGGTCTGACCTTCACGATCGGGCGGGGCAACGAGCTGTGTGTCGCTGCGGTCGAGGCGCTCGCGCCGCTCGTACAGGGATTGACGCTCGAGTCGATCACGGACGACATGGGCGCCTTCTGGCGGCGGATCGTCGGTGACTCGCAGCTCCGCTGGGTCGGCCCGGAGAAGGGCGTGCTCCATCTCGCGACCGCCGCCCTCGTGAACGCGGTGTGGGACCTGTGGGCGAAGGTCGAGGGCAAACCGCTCTGGAAGCTGCTCGCCGACATGACGCCAGAGGAGATCGTGCGCTGCGTCGACTTCCGGTACATCACCGACGCGCTCACGCCGGAGGAGGCGTTGCAGATCCTTCGGCGTCACGCGCCCTCGCGCCACGAGCGTGAGGCGGAGCTCCAGCGCATCGGCTATCCGGCGTATACCACGTCAGCCGGATGGCTCGGCTATTCGGACGACAAGATCCGCCGGCTGTGCCGTGAGGGGATGGAGCAGGGCTGGTCGCACTTCAAGATCAAAGTCGGACGCGACCTCGCCGACGATCTGCGGCGCGCAGCGATCATCCGCGAAGAGATCGGTCCCGATCGCAAGCTGATGATGGACGCGAACCAGGTGTGGGAAGTGAACGAGGCCATCACGAGCATGCGCGAGCTGGCGCGGTTCGATCCCTGGTGGATCGAGGAGCCGACGAGCCCCGATGACGTGCTTGGCCACGCCACCATCGCGCGCGCCGTCGCGCCCATCGGGGTCGCCACGGGAGAGCATTGCCAGAATCGCATCATCTTCAAGCAGCTGATGCAGGCGGGCGCGATCAGCTTCTGTCAGATCGACGCGTGTCGGCTCGGCGGGGTGAACGAAGTACTCGCCGTGCTGTTGCTCGCCGCACGGTTCGGCATTCCGGTCTGTCCGCACGCCGGTGGAGTGGGCCTGTGCGAGTACGTACAACACCTCTCGATCTTCGACTATCTCTGCGTGAGCGCGTCGATGGACGACCGCATCGTGGAGTATGTCGATCACCTGCACGAGCATTTCCTCGACCCTGTCGTGATCCGAGACGGGCGCTACATGCCCCCGGTCGCACCGGGCTACAGCATCACCATGCGCGCCGAGTCGCTCGACACGTTCTCGTATCCCGACGGCGAGGCGTGGGCCGGCGTGGCTGCGCCGCCGATGAGCACGCGCAACGCCACGTGACCGACGCGCCGCGCCCCACGCCCTCGCGCATGCGCGCTGCCGTGTTGGTCGACGTCGGCCGTATCGAGGTCCGCGACGTCCCAGTGCAGCCCCCCGCGCCTCACGAAGTCGTCGTGCGTGTGCGCGCCGTCGGCCTGTGCGGCACCGATCTCCACATCGTCGCGGGTCACGCGAACTACAACAACGACAGTCGCGGCCGGCCGCGCCCACTCACCGAGAGCCCGCAGATCCTCGGGCACGAGATCGCCGGCGACGTCGCCGAGGTCGGCTCCGCGATTCGCGACGTCTCCCCAGGTGATCGTGTGATCATCGATCAGGGGCGGACCTGCGTCAGCGAGCAGCGCGCCACCGTCTGCGAGTACTGCCGTACCGGTGACTCGCACCAGTGCGAGCACTACGCCGAGCACGGCATCACGGGCCTGCCCGGCGGGTTCGCCGAGTACGTCACAGTGCCTGCCGCCAACACGGTGCGTGTCGCGAGCGACCTTCCCGCGGAGCGCGCGGCGCTGGCCGAGCCGCTCGGCTGCATCGTGCACTCGTGCGAGATGATCGCGCGCGCGCATACGCGCTACGCGCTCGGCCGGCCCGGCGAGCGGCACGGTGTGCGATCGATTCTCGTCTGTGGCGGTGGGCCGGCCGGGTTGCTCTTCGTACAGTATCTGCGCAACGTGCTTCACTTCGATGGCGTCCTCGTGCTCAGCGAGCCGAACGCGCGGCGGCGTGCGCTCGCCGAGCGATTCGGTGCCGACCCGATCGATCCCACTGCTACCGATCTCGTCGACGCGGTGGCCGAACGGACCGACGGCCGGCGCGCCGAATTGCTCATCGAGGCGACGGGTTCGGGCCCGTTGTTCGTGGCCATACCGGCGCTCATCCGAAAGCAGGCGACCGTGGTGATGTACGGTCACGGTCACTCCGGCGTGGACCTCGGTGTGATGAACCAGCTGCAGTTCCTGGAGCCGACGCTCGTGTCCCCTGCGGGCGCGTCGGGCGGGCATGCGGAGGACCGCCGCCCGCTCACCTATGCGCACGCGCTGAAGCTCGTCGAGAGTGGGGCCGTGGATGTCGGGTCACTGATCACGCACCGCTACTCGACGCTCGAGTCCGTTCCCGACGCGTTCGCCGGCGATCATCGGCGTCCCGACTACGTCAAGGGAGTCGTGCTCCTCTGAGCTCTGATGCATCTCGCGGTCGATCTGTACATTGGGCGCACGACACGGTCGCTCCTCGTCGTCCGACTTCAATCATCTGGAGACTTTCGTTGACTACGCTTCGACGTTCAGCTGTTGCGACTCTCATCGCGCTCGCCGCCGGCGGCGCAGCTGCATGCGGCGACGCGGGATCCAAGCAGGCGGCGACCGCCGGTGCTGCCGGCAAGTCGCTCTCCATCGCCGTGATCCCCAAGGGCACGACCCACGAGTTCTGGAAGAGCATTCACGCGGGCGCCGTGCAGGCCGCGCAGGAGCTCACGGCCGCGGGCGACTCGGTGAAGATCATCTGGAAGGGTCCGCTCCGCGAGGACGACCGCGAGCAGCAGGTGCAGGTCGTCGAAGGGTTCACGAGCCAGGGTGTCTCGGGCATCGTGCTCGCCCCGCTCGACAACCGCGCCCTCGTGCGCCCGGTGGAAGAGGCCAAGGGCGCCGGCGTGCCCACCGTCATCATCGACTCCGGACTCGAGTCCGATCAGATCGTCAGCTTCGTGGCCACGGACAACCACAAGGGCGGTGTGATCCTCGCCGACCGCATGGGCGCCCTGCTCGGCGGCAAGGGGAAGGTGCTCGTGCTTCGCTATCAGGAGGGCTCGAACAGCACGGAGGAGCGGGAGCGCGGATTCCTCGAGCAGCTCAAGGCGAAGTTTCCCGGGATCACGATCGTGTCGTCGGACCAGCATGCCGGTGCCACGCGCGAGACGGCGAAGCGCGCCGCCGAGAACCTGCTCAACCGCTTCGGCTCGGACCTCGACGGCGTGTTCACGGCGAACGAGTCGTCCACCGTCGGCATGCTGCTCGCGCTGCAGGACATCAAGAAGGCGGGGAAGATCAAGTTCGTCGGCTTCGACGCCAGCCAGACGTTGCTCGACGCGCTGCGCGCCAAGCAGCTCGACGGCATCGCGGTGCAGAACCCCATGCGCATGGGCTACCTCGGCGTGAAGACGATGGTCGCGCACATCCGTGGCCAGGCCGTCGAGAAGCGCATCGACACCGGCGTCGCACTCGTCACGCCGGAGTCGCTCGACGAGCCCGCGACCAAGGAGCTCGTCAATCCACCCATCGACCGCTACCTGAACGCCCCGTGATCGACGCGCGCGCCGAGCAGCGAGTGGAACGGGGCACGGCGGCGGCCGCGAACGCCGGCCTCCGTGTGGCCGGCATCGCCAAGCGCTACGGCGCCACCCTCGCGCTCGACGGAGTCGACGTCGCGGTGCGGCCCGGCGAGGTACACGCGCTGCTCGGCGAGAATGGCGCGGGCAAGAGCACGCTGATGGGGATCTTGTCGGGCGACGTCCGGCCCGACCGGGGTGAGATGGTGCTCGACGGGCTCGCCTACTCGCCGCCCTCGCCGCTCGAGGCGCGCCGTCGCGGCGTCGCGCTCATCCATCAGGAGCTCTCACTCTGCGCGCATCTGTCCGTCACGGACAACGTACTGCTAGGCAACGAGGTCTCGCGACGCGGCTGGATCGATCGTGCCGGCGCTCGAGCGCGGGCGCGCGCATTGCTCGACGAGCTGCCGCACCCCGAGATCCATCCGGACAAGCGCCTCGGCGATCTCTCGCTGCCGGCGCGACAGATCGTCGAGATCTGTCGCGCGCTGGCCAGCGATGCGCGCGTGCTCCTCATGGACGAGCCGACGAGCAGCCTCCAGGGCGCCGACGTCGACCGGCTGTTCGCCCTCATCCGCCGACTCGCCGCGCGTGGCATCGCCATCATCTACATCAGCCATTTCCTCGAAGAGGTCCGGCAGATCGCCGACAACTACACCGTGCTCCGCGATGGGCGCAGCGTGGGCAGCGGAGCGATCGCCGGCACGACGAACGACCAACTCATCGCGCGCATGGTCGGCCGCACGTCGGACGGGCTCTTCCCCGCGCGGCAACACGTGCAGGGAAGCGAGATCGTTCTCTCCGTGCGCGGACTCACGGCGCTGCCGCGCCTGCGCGAGGCGAGCTTCGATCTCCGGCGCGGTGAGATTTTCGGCATCGCTGGCCTCCTCGGCTCCGGCCGTTCTGAGCTCGTCCGCGCCGTCTATGGGTTGGACAGAGCATCGGCAGGGAGCATTGCGCTGCACGGCGCGGTCCAGCAGGCGAAGGACGTCAGCACTCGCCAGCGCGTGCTCGAAGGCGTGGGCTACGTGAGCGAAGACAGAAAAGGGGAGGGGCTCGCGCTTCCGCTCTCGATCGCCGACAACCTCTGCGCCACGCGTCCGCAGCGCGTCGCATGGAGCGGTCTGCTCGACATCGGCCGGCAGGCGGAGCGCACGCGCCATTGGATCAGCGAGCTGCGGATTCGCGCGCGGAGTCACGCGCAGCCGGTGCGATCCCTGTCCGGCGGCAACCAGCAGAAGGTGGCCATCGGGCGGCTGCTCCATCAGGAGGCCGACGTCCTGCTGCTCGACGAGCCGACGCGCGGTATCGACATCGGGAGCAAGGCCGACGTCTACGACATCATCGCACGTCAGGCCGCGGCGGGTCGCGCGATCCTCATCGTCAGCTCGTACCTCCCGGAGCTGTTCGGGTTGTGCGACCGGCTCGCCGTGATGTGCCGCGGAAAGCTGTCCCCTGCGCGTCCGATCGCCGACTGGACTCCCGAGCGCGTCCTCGCCACCGCCATCGGCGAACCGGCCGAGTGATGCGCGGTGTCCAGCGCGAGCCCTTCGGCACGATGCCCGACGGCGAGCTCGTCGAACGGTTCACGCTCACCGGCGCCGGCGGCGTCCGCGCCGCGGTACTCTCGTACGGCGGTGTCATCCAGTCGCTGTTCGCGCCCGACCGGCACGGCGCGATGGCCGACGTGGTCCTCGGCTACGACACTCTGGAGCAGTATCGGGGTGACCGCTCGTATCTCGGCGCGCTCGTGGGGCGCTACGCCAATCGCATCCGCGACGGCCGCTTCTCGCTCGATGGCCACGACTACACGCTGGCCCGCAACGAGGGCACGAGTCATCTCCACGGCGGCATTCGCGGCTTCGACAAGGTCGTGTGGAGCGTCGAGCCCTTCGAGCACGAGAGGGGTGTGGGGCTCGTCCTCGGCCACGTGAGCCCAGATGGCGACGAAGGCTATCCGGGCACGCTCATCGTGCGAGTGACGTACACGCTCACGGACTCGAATGCGCTCGTCGTGGAATATCTCGCCACCACCGACGCTCCCACGCCGGTGAATCTCACCCAACACAGCTACTTCGATCTGCGCGGCGAGTCCGGCAGAGACATCCTCGCTCACGAGATCGAGCTCGCTGCATCGCAGTTCACTCCCGTCGACGAGACGTTGCTTCCCACCGGCGAGCTGCGCGATGTGCGCGGCACACCGTTCGACTTCACCACGCCGCACCCCATCGGCGCGCGGATCGCCGACGCCGACGAGCAACTCCGCTTCTCCGGCGGCTACGATCACAACTTCGTGCTGGACCGCATGGACGACACGAGCCTGGTGCTCGCCGCACGCGTGCACGAGCCAACCACCGGTCGCGGCGTCGACGTGTTCACCACCGAGCCCGGCATCCAGTTCTATTCGGGCAACTTCTTCGACGGCAGCTTCGTCGCCAAGGGCGGACGACGATACCCGAGGCGATCCGGGCTCGCGCTCGAGACGCAACATTTTCCCGACTCGCCGAACCAGCCGAGCTTTCCGTCCACGGTGCTGCGGCCTGGGCACGAACTCCGCTCGCGAACCGAGTATCACTTCGTCGTCCGCCCGTCCTGACCGCGCTCGACGCATCGTCCGACTCCGCACTCGCCCGCCGCACTCGCACACTCCTCTCGCCCGGTTGATCGATGGAGATGACGTTCCGTTGGTTCGGTCCCGACGACCCAGTCCCGCTCGAGCACATCCGGCAGATTCCCGGCGTCACCGGAATCGTCACCGCGCTGTACGACGTCGCCATCGGCGACGTGTGGCCGGCGTCCAAGCTCACGCGCCTCGCCGAGATGATCGACAAGGCGGGGTTGGGCTTCGCCGTCGTCGAGAGCATCGCCGTGCACGAGGACATCAAGCTCGGACGTCCCACGCGCGACAAGCTCATCGACCAGTACTGCGCGAGCGTGCACGCCATGGGCGCGCTCGGTGTGCCCGTGCTGTGTTACAACTTCATGCCGATCTTCGACTGGACGCGAACGGATCTCGCCGAACGGCAGCCCGACGGATCGACCGCGTTGTCCTACGACCACGCCGCCCTTTCGCGCATCGATCTGTCGCGCGGTACAGGCGACCTTCCCGGCTGGTCTGCGGCGTACGACGCCGACGCTCTGGCGGCGCTCCTCGCCGCGTACAAGGACGTCGACGAGGAGCGGCTGTGGGACAACCTCGGCTACTTCCTCGAGCGGGTCGCGCCAGAGGCCGAGCGCGCCGGCGTGCGCATGGCCATCCATCCGGACGATCCACCCTGGTCGATCTTCGGACTGCCGCGAATCATCACCAGCGGCGCGGCGTTCGAGCGCTTCATCGATCTCGTCGACAGCCCGGCCAACGGCGTGACGTTCTGCACGGGATCGCTGGGCGCCGATCCCAACAACGACCTTCCGGCCATCGCGCGGCGCATCGGCGCGCGGGGCCGGATTCACTTCGCGCACTGCCGCAACGTCGCCATCACGGGCGCGCGTCAGTTCCACGAGGCGCCGCATCCCTCGCGGTTCGGCAACGTGCCCATGCGCGACGTGCTGGCCGCCCTGTGCGACGTCGGCTTCGCGGGACCGATGCGCCCGGATCATGGACGCATGATCTGGGGCGAGGAGGGTCGACCGGGCTACGGCCTCCACGATCGCGCACTCGGCGCGATGTACCTGCAAGGGCTGTGGGAAGGGTTGGCCAAGCCCTCCGACGCGCGTTGAGTCGCTCCACACCGGGGCGTGGCGTCGGTCATCTTGTCCGCTCCGGTGTTCGAGTCTAGATTCGCCATTCCCCCTCGCGAGCGTCTCTCTGGCTTCGATTCCGCCCACGAACGATGATCGACTGAAGTCGTCGCAGACGGCGGCCAGTCTCCTCGAGAGTGACCGCGGAGATGCGCGCGGGGCCCTCCTCAGCGCGCTGGCCCAGATCGCGGCGGCGCTCGCCACCGGCGACGAGCCCTCCGAAGTGCTCGGCGGCGTGATGCGCCGCGTCGCGGCCACCGTGCGGGCGGCCAGCGCGTCGCTCTGGCTCACGGAAACCCTCGAGCTGCGCTGTCGCGCTCGCGCGGGCGAGGCGCCGCCGAGCGTGTCCGTCGTGCGCGCCCGACTCGCCGAGTCGGGTCGCGACGACGCCGAGATCCACGTCGTGCGGCTCGATGCGGCGCACCACCCGTTGGGCGCACTCGTGCTGGCGCCGGTTCCCGACCTCTCGCCCGACGAGCACGCCTTCCTCTCCACCGTGGCCGACATTCTCGCGCCCGTGCTGCGACAGGCCGCCTATGCGCAACGGCTGGAGTCCGAGGTCATGGAGCGGACGCGCCAGATCGATCGCGAGCGCCGCGTCACGGAGCGCATCATCGACTCGCTGCCCGTCGGTCTCTACGTCATCGACCGCGAGTACCGCATCTCGGTGTGGAACCGCAAGCGCGAGACGGGGATGCAGGGTGTGTCGCGTGAAGAGGCGATCGGACGAACCATCTTCGACATCCTGCATCGCCAGCCCGCGGATACGTTGCGGCGCGAGTTCGACGACGTCTTCGCCACGGGCCGCCTGCAGATCTTCCAGATGGAATCGAAGGCGTCGGGCGAGCTGCGCACCTTTCGCATCTCCAAGATCCCGATGCGGCTCGAGGACGGCCCCGTCACGCATGTGATCACCGTCGGTGAGGACGTGACCGAATGGCGCGAAGCGCAGGACCGGTTCGCCCAGGCGGAGAAGCTCGCCGCCATCGGGACGTTGGCCGCCGGGGTCATGCACGAGATCAACAATCCGCTCGCCACCATCGCGGCCTGCGCCGAGGGGCTCGAGTTCTCGCTCGCCGACGTTCCCCCTCCGCTGGCCGAGGGGCTGAAGCTCATCCAGAGCGAGGTCCAGCGCTGCAAGGGCATCGTCGATTCGCTCCTCGACTTCAGCCGCCCCAAGGCCAGCGACAAGTCGCTCGTCGACGTGAACGCCGCCATCGAGCGCACGCTGTTCATTCTCAATCATCACACGCGCTTCAAGCGGCTCGACGTGCGTGTGGAGCTGGATCGCTCGCTCGGCGCCGTCGTGCGGGCGAACGAGGAGCAGTTGATCCAGGTCTTCATGTCGCTCCTGCTCAACGCGATGGACGCGATGCAGCAGCGGGGAACCGTCACGCTGCGCACGCACTGGGGCGAGGACGCGCGCAGCGTCGTCGCCGAGGTGCTGGACCAGGGCGAGGGCATCCGCGGCGCCGATCTGCCGAAAATCTTCGAGCCGTTCTTCACGACGAAGGCGCCCGGGCGCGGCACCGGGCTCGGTCTCTCGATCTGCTACGCGATCGTGGCCGAGCATGGCGGACGGATCGAGGTGGACAGCACGCCGGGGGAGGGAAGCATCTTCCGCATCGTACTCCCGCGGGCGGACGAACGAGGAGAGAGCGCGTGAGCGAAACGAAGATCAAGGTGCTCGTCGCCGAGGATGAGGTACACCTCGGCCAGATCCTGACCAACTTCCTCATCGGTCGCGGCTACGCAGTGCGCACCGTGACGGACGGGCGGGCCGCCCTCGACGCCTTGCGTGCCGAGGCGTTCGATGTCGCGTTGCTGGACATCGTCATGCCCGAGCTCGACGGGCTCGAGGTGCTCAAGCAGGTGCGTGCCGACGCCGACCCCCCCGAGGTCATCATCATCACGGGGAACGGTACGATCGAAACGGCGATCAGTGCGATGAAGCTCGGCGCGTACGACT
Source organism: Gemmatimonadaceae bacterium (assembly GCA_039920785.1). Taxonomy (GTDB): domain Bacteria; phylum Gemmatimonadota; class Gemmatimonadetes; order Gemmatimonadales; family Gemmatimonadaceae; genus AG11. The sequence continues at coordinate 3,940 of JBDSDB010000241.1, read as the reverse complement.
ACATGGCCAAGCCGTACCGCATGGCGGAGATCGACGTGCTCGTGCGCCGCGCATGGGAGAAGCGCCGCCTCGCGAGAGAGAACGCGCTCCTGCACTCGCAGCTCGACCGGGCCAGCGGCGTGAGTGAGATCGAGTCGCAGTATGCTCCGCTACAGGCCGTGCTCGAGGTGATCGCGCGCGTCGCGCCGAGCGACTCTCCCGTGCTCATCAGCGGCGAATCCGGAACGGGCAAGGAGCTCGTGGCGCACATGCTCCATCGCCTCTCGGGCCGTAGCGGACCGTTCGTGGACGTCAGCTGCGCCGCGCTGTCCGAGGGGCTGCTGGAGAGTGAGCTGTTCGGCCACGAGCGCGGCGCCTTTCCCGGCGCCGAGGAGCGGAAGCTCGGACTGATGGAGCTCGCCGCCGGCGGCACGCTCTTCCTCGACGAGATCAGCGAGCTCTCGCCCAAGCTGCAGGGCAAGCTGCTCCGCGCGCTCGACCAGCTCAGCTTCTATCGCGTCGGCGGGACGCAGAAGGTGGAGGTGGACATTCGCGTGCTCGCCGCCACCAATCGCGATCTGGCGGGCCGCGTCGCGGAGGGCACCTTCCGCGACGATCTGTTCTATCGCGTGAACACCATCTCCGTCGAGCTGCCTCCGCTGCGCGATCGGTCGGTGGACGTCCCGCTGCTCGCGCGACAGTTCCTCAAGCAGTTCGGCAAGGCGAACCCCCCGGCGCTCGCACCCGACGCCGTCGAACTGCTCTCCCGCTACCCGTGGCCGGGCAACGTGCGCGAGCTGCGCAACGTGATCGAGCGCATCGTCCTCTTGGCGCAGGGGCCGGTGATCCGTGCCGCCGACCTGCCACTCGCGCTTCCGGTGCGTGGCGCCGAGGAGCGCGCCGCCACTCCCGCGCTCTCACTTGCCGAGCTCGAACGGCGACACATCGAGTCGGTGCTGCACGAGACCAGCTGGCACCAGGGCCGCGCCGCGTCTGCGCTCGGCATCAGCTCCAAGACCCTGTACCGGAAGATCCGTGAGTACGGCTTTCGGCGCCCCGGCGGCCTCGAGTAGGGGCGATGCGCATTCTCGTCATCGAGGACGACCCCACGGTCGGCCAGTATGTGAAGCGGGGGCTGGAGGAGCATCGCTGGGCTGTCGATCTCATGACCGACGGCGCGGAGGGGGAGCGTCGCGCCAGCTCTGAGGCATACGACATGATCATTCTCGACATGCGCCTGCCGAGTAAGAACGGGCTCGACGTGCTGCAGTCGCTTCGCGCCAAGGGGTTCGAGCGGCCCGTGCTGGTGCTCACCGCCCAGGATGCGGTCGACGCGAAGGTGGCCACCCTGCGCGCCGGCGCCGACGACTACGTCACGAAGCCGTTCGCCTTCGAGGAGCTGCTCGCCCGCGTGGAGGCGCTGTCGCGCCGGCCGCGCGCGCTCGCGTCGCCCGTGCTCCGCGTCGGCGACCTCGAGATCGATCAGGCGACGCGCGAGATCCGTCGCGCCGGCGAGTCCATCGAAGTCACGCCGAAGGAGTACATCGTGCTCGAGTATCTCGCGCGCCACGCCGGCCGCGTCATGAGCCGGACGCTCATCACGGAATATGCGTGGGGCTATCACTTCGATCCGGGCACCAACATCGTCGACGTCGTGATCAACCACCTCCGCAAGAAGGTCGACGCGGGCCACGCTCGGAAGCTGATCACCACCGTGCGCGGCGTGGGCTACGTGCTGAAGGAGTGATGTGGCCACCCTGCGCGCGCGGCTCACCGTCACGTACGGCCTCGCCCTCGTCGGAGGTCTGATCGTCTTCGCGGCCGCGCTCTACGCCGTGCGCGCCGTGGACCAGGTGGAGGCGCTCGGCCCGGTCGCGGCCGGCCAGGCGGACCGCGTGCTCACCCAGCTACGCGCTACGGCGCTCAACGACATCCCACTCACCGTCGAGCGCACGTCGGACTCCGCGGGGATCAAGCTCACGCTGCTCTCCCCGTCTGAGAGCATGCTGTCGGTGGTCGGACGCATGCCGGGCTACTACATCGTCTACGATCGCGGCGGGCGGCAACTGTACACGTCGATCGCGATTCGCCAGCTTCCGCTCGAGGACCGCACGGAGGTCTTTCGCGCCGCGAACAGCCTGCTGCCGAACACGCACGGCGCCGTGGTGGCCATCGGCGATCCCCTGTTCGCCGGCAAGCTGCTGCTCGTCGCGCGGCGCGACCCGTCTCTCCCCCCGGAGATCACGCGGATCGTGGCCGGCGTCTCCACCAACGTCGCCGACCTGAGTGGCGGGCTGCTGGTCGGCACGATGCTGCTCGTCCTGCCGCTCATCCTCATCGCGTCCGTGGCGGCGTCGTACTTCCTCGCCGGCAGCGCGCTCGAGCCGATCGAGCAGCTGATCAATGAGGTCGAGGCCATCACCGACGGTCGTTCGCTGCATCGGCGACTGCCCGCCGATCTCGGCAACGACGAGCTCTCGCGTCTGGGCCACACCCTGAACGCGATGATCGCGCGCCTCGAGTCGTCGTTCGGTGCACTGCGGCGTTTCACGGCCGACGCGTCGCACGAGCTCAAGACGCCGCTCACCGTGATGCGGGCCGACGTCGAGCGCGCGATGCACCCGAACGCGCAGGGGAGCGAGGCGATGCAGGCGCTCGAGGAGGCATTGCAGGAGACGGCGCGCATGTCCGATCTCGTCGACAGCCTGCTCACGCTCGCGCGCGCCGACGAGGGGCGCTTCGATCTGCATCGGGAGCCCGTGGAGCTGGGTCCCCTGGTGCGCGACGTTTACGAGACGGCCACGATCCTCGGTGAGGACGCGAAACTCACCGTGACGCTCTCCGTGCTCGAGGAGGGAGTCGTCGACGGCGATGCGCGGCGTCTCCGCCAGCTCTTCCTCAACCTCGTGACGAACGCGATCAAGTACACGCCCGGCGGCGGCCGCGTGGAACTGTCGCTGAGTCAGCGGCTCGGCGAGGAGATCGCATTCACCGTGCGCGACTCGGGGATCGGCATGTCCGCGGCCGACCTTTCGCACGTGTTCGAGCGATTCTGGCGCGCCGATCGCGCGCGGTCACGCACGAGCGAGCGGGGCGGCTTCGGGCTGGGGCTCGCCATCAGTCAGTGGATCGCGCAGGCGCATGGAGGGCGCATCGTCGTCCAGTCGCGCCTGGGCCGCGGATCGGTGTTCACTGTGACGCTGCCGCTCATCTCGGCGAGTGCACACGCCGCGGCGGACTTACTGCGGAAAGAGCTATCGGACGCGCGCGAGGCCCGCGATGTGCGTGACGGGCGCTGAGGAACAGCAGCTGCGACAAAGAATCGGTGTGCCCGGCGAAAGCGAGCCGCGCAATGGGGCGCAGCGCGATATCGGACACTAATTCTGACTTCACGAAATCTTAATTAATCAATGGTTCCCCCTTGAAGGGTGCGCGGTAGGTTGAATCACGCATCGGAGTTGTCCCGTCCTCTCACCACGTAGGTTTGCGCGGACATGTTCAACAACCTGATCGAGTCGAAGCCAAAAAAGCAGCGTACCACGGGCGGTCTCATCTTCAGTGGCATCTTGCACGCCCTCCTGGGCACGGCGGCCGTGTACGGCACGCTGCAGGCAAAGGAGGAGCTCGAGAAGCCCAAGCAGGAGAAGGTCGAGTTCGTCGAGATCAAGAAGAAGGAGGAGCCGCCACCGCCCAAGGAAGTTCCTCCACCGCCCAAGGACGTCGTCATGGCGCCCCCACCACCGAAGGGATTCCTGGTGCTGACCGCACCGGTGAAGGTGCCGGATGTGCTCCCCGACATCGATCTGTCCAAGAAGGTGACGGACGAAGCCGATTTCTCGGGCAAGGGCGTCGCCGGCGGAACCAGCAAGGGCGTCGTCGGCGGAACCGCGCCGGTCGGTGATCAGCCGTACTTCGAGTTCCAGGTCGAGAAGCAGGTGCAGCAGATTCCGGGAACCGGAAA
>JBDSDB010000240.1:0-5855 GCA_039920785.1 Gemmatimonadaceae bacterium | reverse complement strand
GACGTTGGTGAGCGCTCCCGCAGGAAGGCCGACGATCTCCGCGCCGCGCGCGTCGATGTCACCGGTTCCGGTCTCGAGGTTCCAGCTCCAGGTCCCGAGCTCCGCGACCTCGAGGGCAAGTCGAAGCTGGGCCTCGCTATCGCGTAACGCCGCCTCGGCGCGCGCCCGCTCGACGGCATCCCACGTACGCGCGGCGACCGCGTCGAGCAGCGCGAGATCGTCGGCTGTCCAGGCGCGTGCATGCCGATGGTGCATGAAGAGCACGGCCATTAACCGACCCGCCTTGAGCAGCGGCACGTCCACCGTGGCGCCGACCTCCAGCCCCACGTGCGCGGCCTTCTCAGCGACACTCAGCTGCGGGTCGTTCGCGATGTCACCGCGCACGACGGTGCGTCCGGCACGGAGCGCCGGAAGGAGTGAGGGCGAGAAGTCGTCAACCAGAAAGCGCCCCTCGATGCCGCGCACTCCATCGGTGAAGTTGCGAGTCACCAATGACGTCGAGCCGTCGGGCGAAATCTCCGCGTACCCTACCCGGCTGGCTCCGAGATGCTCGCCGAGCGCGCGAGCCGCCTCGAACTGAATCTGCTCGGGATCGGCGAGCGGGCGGAGGACGTCGTTGAGCTGCAGCAGGAAACGCTGCTCGGCGTACCCCGACTGTGCTCCGGACTCTGGAAGCTCAGGCATCGGTGGGAAGGCGAGACGAAGTGCCGAAGCGGGTCGAGGCTCTGGCCGCGCGGCGAAAAACAGGCGAGGTTGGTCGCGACTGGGCCCGCGCATGTATCGGCGCTGAATCAGTCGCTTCCCCTTCGCTAATCCCATGCCCTCACGCGAACTCATCGATTCTGACGGGACCGTGTGGGAAGTATTCGAGGTCAGGCGCAAGCCCGATCCGGCCGCCGTCGAGCGCCGAAGCGTGTCCCGAGGGTTGGAGGCCGGCTGGCTCACGTTCGCGAGCAAGTCGGAAAAACGCCGGATGCCCGAGTTTCCATCCGGGTGGGAGACGTTGAGCGATGAGGAGCTCTGGTCGCTGTTCCACAAGGCGCGCCGAGCTCCTCAGCCCGACCTGCGCTTCGCCGGGCGCAACGTCGCCGTCTCGGGTACGGCCACCGGATCCAGTGAGCGTATTGGCAGCGTCGAACCGCCAGACGTCCGCAGCGATGTCGAGCCTGGAGCTGGCTCGATCGAGCGAATGGTCAGGACACATGCGCGGTCAGCGCGCGGGAAGGGAACACCTCCTGTCGAAGCGCTCGTTCAGCTCAAGCGGATGCTGACGGACGCAGGGCACGCCACGGACAAGCTGTCACTGAAGCGTGCTCGCGGGTGGTTCGTCGAGTCGTACTACCTGGAGCGACGGAAGACGCCGCGCGAGTAGGGAAGCTCAGCGAGCCACGCAGCACTGGACGCCGCAATCAGGTTCATCACGGCCGCATCGTTCGTCCCCGACGATTTGAGAACATGAAAGCTGTGATCCGCCCCCTCGATCCAGCGCATGTCCCACGACGTCGTCACCGTCTCCAATGCACGCTCCATCAAGTCTCGCGTGCATAGCGCATCGCGCGTTCCGCTGAAGGCGAGCACCGGCATCCGGATCTTCGGCAGATGCGCATCACGCAGCTTCTCGGGCTGACCGGCCGGATGCAGCGGATACGCGAGCAGCAGCAATCCATCGGCAGCGTAGCCATCGGCCGCCAGCATGGACGCGGCACGTCCACCCATCGATCGGCCACCGATGACGAGCCTTTCCGGCGAGAGCTCCGCGCGCACGCGCGCGACCACGGCCGCCGTCGTCTCCATGAGAACCGGCATCGGATCGGGGCGACCCGAACCCCGTTCCTTATAGAGAAAGTTGAAGCGCACCACACCGAGTCCATGCTCACGAAAGGCATTCGCCGTGGCGAGCATCCCGCGATCCGACATGTTCCCGCCCGCGCCGTGTGCGCAGACGAACAGCGGAAGCTCCGCGCTCTTCCCGGTTCCAGGCTCGTACACGGCGGTCGTAGTGCCCCCGCCGACGGTCACCGTCCACTCGATCACGTTCAGCTCCGGGCGCTCATGAATTTTCAACGAGTCACCCTCCGGGGTGGCTCGCCAATCTTGCCAAGCCAGCCGGCCAGGGCAACCCTGGCGCGCCCGCCGGGATTCAACGAACCGATGGGGTATGGCATGCAGTTCTTACCGGCGCTCCAGGTGGTGAGGTGTCGCCCGACGAACGAACGCATCAGGGCGGCGATCTGAGAGCCGTGATCCTCGAGCGCGAAGTGTCGTCGCGTCGACTCACTTCTGCAGATCACCTCAGAACAACTCTCCACGCCGCCGAACCAGAAACGCGCGCTCGGCAGCATTCTCGCTCAGGGCGATCGCCAGGTCGTATGCGTCCGCCGCTTCCCGATAGCGGGCCAGCCGTCGAAGTAGATCCGCGCGAATCGCATGGTACAGGTGCGAGCCGTCGAGGCCGAGTCCATCGAGGAGTGGAAGCGCGGCGTCCGCTCCGTCGATCTCGGCGACCGCGACCGCGCGATTGAGCCGCACGATTGCGCTCGGGTCGATCTGCAGGAGCTGGTCGTACAGCGCGAGGATCTGTGGCCAGTCCGTCTCATCCGCGGTGCGTGCATCGCTGTGGACCGCGTTTATCGCGGCCTGGATCTGAAACGGTCCTGGCAGATTGCGCCGCAGACAGCTCCGCACGATCGCTTGCCCCTCGGCGACGAGTGCGTGATCCCAACGCTCGCGGTCCTGATCCGCGAGCAGCGTCAGCGCGCCGTCGGCCGAAGTGCGCGTGGCGCGGCGCGACTCGATGAGCAACATCAACGCGAGTAGTCCCATGGCCTCGGGCTCGTTCGGCTTCAGCTCGGCGAGGAGTCGCCCGAGTCGGATCGCGTCCGAGCAGAGATCCTCGCGCACGAGCCGGTCCCCCCCGCTCGCCGTGTATCCCTCGTTGAAGATCAGGTAGATCACCGCCATCACCGCGCGCAGACGTACCGGCAGCTCGTGCTCGTCGGGCACGCGATACGGGATCCGCGCATCGCGGATCTTTCCCTTGGCGCGGACGAGGCGCTGTGCCATGGTCGCCTCGGGCACGAGGAACGCGCGCGCGATCTCCACCGTGGTCAGCCCACCGACGAGCCGAAGCGTGAGCGCGACCTGCACGCTGATGGCGAGCGCCGGATGACAGCAGGTGAAGATCAGACGAAGCTGGTCGTCGCGCACGGACTCTTCCTCCATCGATTCCACCGGTGCGGCGGGCGCGTAGAGGAGCGCGGCGTCTGCGTATCGCTCGTCCCTGGACGACTCTCGACGAAAGCGATCGACGGCGCGATTGCGCGCGGTGGTGATGATCCACCCCGCCGGGCTCGGAGGCACGCCGGTGGACGGCCACCGATCCAGCGCCGCGACGAACGCGTCCTGCACGGCCTCTTCGGCGACGTCGATGTCTCCGCAGACGCGGACGAGCACTGCGACGGCGCGGCCGTACTCCTCGCGGAAGACGCGCTCGATCTCTGACGACGCCAGCGCCGACACGCTCGCTCAGCCCGCGTCGTCGCCCTGGAATGGGCGCACTTCGATGGTGAGGGCGGGCGACGCCCGCGCATAGCGGCGACCCCATTGCAGCGCGGCGTCGAGATCCGGCGCCCGGATGATGGTGAAGCCGCCGAGGTGCTCCTTGCCTTCGGCGAACGGCCCGTCCGTGAGGAGAACGTCGTCTCCGACGGCGCGCAGTACGGTGGCTGTGCTGGGCGGATGCAGCCCCGCGGCGAACACCCATTGGCCCGCGGCCTCGAGCTCCTGCTTGATGGCGCCCATCTCACGCATCACGGGGGCGAGGATCTCGGGCGGCGGCGGTGACCCGTCGCCGGGCTGATAGATGCTGATCAGATACCGCTTCATCGGTGGATTCTCCTGCCGGGGTCCGGCTGCACGCGCGTGGATGGCGATGCTACGCGGCGGATTCGGCCGCGGTGCGATCGGCCGGCTCGTAGGTGGCGTCGTAGGTGGCGATGATCACGCCAGTCGTCGTCGGCACGCTCTTCACGAGCCGGAACTTGGCTACGGTCCCATCGTGCGTGAAGAGACAGCGTCCAGTGCCGAGCACCAGTGGATGGATGAGGAGCATGTGGCGGTCGACGAGGTTGCGCTGCATCAGCGACGCGATCAGCACGCCGCTTCCCATGACCAGGAGATCCAGGCCGGGCTCCTGCTTGAGCCGCGCGACTGCATCGGCCGCGTCTCCTTCGAGCAGCGTCGAGTTCGTCCAGGGCAGCGGCTCCGTGAGCGTGCGCGACGCCACGTACTTGCGCGAATTGTCGAGCACCGCGGTGAAGGGATTGTCCGTTCGCCCGTGCCACGCTTTGAAGAAGTCCTCGTACGTACGGCGTCCGAACAGGAGATCGGTGCTCTGCGACATACCCTCTCCCATCGTCTGCCCCTTCACCGCGTCGTTGTAGGGCATCGCCCACCCGCCGTGGGCAAAGCGGCCGCGAACGTCCTCGTCCGGCCGGCCGGGAGCCTGCATGACGCCGTCGAGCGTCACGTTGTTCATCACGATGAGCTTGCGCATCTGTCCCTCCTGTAGAGTCGCCGCCGACGTCGTGTCGGCGGCTCACCCTCTATACGAACGGGAGGAGGACAGATCGACAGTGGCGGCAGGAGCCCGAAGGCTGGTCCATGACCTTTCGCGACGCCGAAGCGTTCAGGACGGGTGGAGCGGTACGGCATCCCGGAAGGTGGGCCGCAAACGCTCGGCCGCATCGCCCACTACGTTTTCGGTCTCGCGGATGCCGGACAACAGGAACGCCCCTGATCCGGAGAGATCAGAGGCGTTCTCAGAATCAGCTGGCCGGACGCGACTCTCCGGCATCTGTACCGCGATCTTCGGGCTGCAAAGATTCGCCTGGCGGTACGCGACTTTCCGCCCTCAGCGTTGACCTCTACCAGACGATTCAAAGGCTGAGCACGTTTCGCCGCCGGCCGAGTCTGCGGGAACGCGCTCGGGCTCCGCTGCGCCAAGCTGATGTATGTCAACGAGTTGGAGTGTTTAAGCGAATGTCGCCCGAATCCGTTCCGTTGCCGCTGTCCTATCGGACTCCCTTCGCCTGGGATGCCCTGCTGGCGTTCCTGGCCGCGCGCGCCGCGCCGGCCACCGAATGCGTGCACGACGGCGTGTACTCGCGGACGCTGAGCATCGACGGCCATGCTGGCATTGCGCGTGTGACCCGCTCCGCGGCGGACGGGCACCCGGGGACCCCGGTGGTTCACCTCCAGGTCAGCGCGTCCCTGCTACCGGTCCTTCCCGCGGTGACGGCGTGCATTCGTCGCCTCTTCGATCTGGATGCCGAACCGGAGACGATCGCATCGCACCTGGAGCGCGGCGGCTTCGCGCCAATCCGCGGTGAGGAGCGCGGCCTGCGCGTGCCCGGCGCCGCCGACGGTTTCGAGCTCGCCGTGCGCGCGATCCTCGGGCAGCAGGTGAGCGTCAAGGGCGCGTCGACGCTCATGTCGCGCGTCACGGCCACATTCGGCCAGCCGTGCGACACCGGCCACCCGTTGCTCTCGCGGCTTCCTGCCACGGCCGAGCGAATCGCGTCGTCGTCGCCGACGGTCATCGCGGCGTTGGGGATGCCGGCAAGCCGCGCCGCCACGATTCACAGAGTTGCCGTCGAGGTGGCGGAACGCCGGCTCTTCATCGGGCCGGACGCCGACGTCCAACTACTCACGCGTCAATTGCTGGCGCTCCCCGGGATCGGTCCGTGGACGGCGGAGTACATCGTGATGCGCGCCGTGCATTCGCCCGATGCCTTTCCAGCGTCCGATCTCGTGCTGCGTCGATCGGCGGGCAATCTCTCGCCGGTGGAGTTGCT
>JBDSDB010000239.1:0-4773 GCA_039920785.1 Gemmatimonadaceae bacterium | reverse complement strand
CGGACATCGTCGGCACACCGGGGAGTCTCGAGGACGCCATCGGCGACTGCACCGTCCATGCGCGAAGCGGTGGACGATTCACGTCCACCGAGCAGCTCGTCTGCGCCTGTCGCGCCGGCGATCCGCGCGCGCGCGAGGTGTGGGAGCGATCGGTCCAGCGCCTCGCCGTCGGGCTCGCGTCGCTCGTGAACGTTCTCGATCCGGAGGTGATCGTCATCGGCGGGGGCATCGCACTCGCCGGCGATGCGCTGTTCGACCCACTGCGCGTCCATCTGGATCGCATCGAGTGGCGGCCGCTCGGCAGCGGCGTGGCCATCGTTCCTGCAGCGCTGGGCGAGTTCGCCGGTGCGCTGGGCGCCGCACGGCACGTCTTTCACGGTGAAGACGCATGACCCCGACCCTCGAGTATCTCGAAACGTGCCGGGAAATCCTGGACACCGTGGCGATGCAGGAAGCGGAGATCCAGCGTGCCGCGGACTGGTTTGCCGAGACGATCCTCGCGGGCCGCATGGTGCACCTCTTCGGCTCCGGCCACAGCCGGATCATGGTCGAGGAGATGTGGCCGCGATACGGATCCTTCCCTGGCTTCAATCCCATCGTCGAGCTATCGCTCTCGTTTCACAACCTCGTAGTGGGCGCGAACGGTCAGCGACAGGCAATGTTTCTGGAGAACGCGTCGGGGCTGGCGGAGCAGATCCTCCGCAACTTCGATGTCTCTCCCGCCGACACGGCGCTCGTGATCTCATCGAGCGGATGCAATCTCGTGCCGATCGAGATGGCCGACGGCTTCCGGAAACGCGGCGTCCGCGTCGTGGCCATCGTGAGCCGGCGACACGCGGACGCGAGCGCGAGCCGCCATCCGCACGGCACGAAGCTCCACGACGTCGCCGACCTGGTGCTCGACACCGGCGCGCCGGTAGGCGACGCGAGCGTGCGCGTGCCCGGCCTCGACACCCCGGTGAGCCCGGCGTCCACCGTGGGCGGGTGCGTGCTGGTCAACGCGATCAAGGCCGAGGTGGCCCTTCGGCTCGTGCGCGCGGGACAGCCGCCGACGGTGCTCACGGCGCCGGCGCTGGTGGGCGCGACACGATCGGCCGCGCTGTTCAACGCGGCGTACGATGAGCACGGGCGACGTCTCGCTGCACTGTACGCGAACCTCGGCACGGACGAGCAGGTCAGCCGTGCCTGACATGCTCGACCACGCCCGCGTGCCCGTGCTGGCGGAGGTCGACGTGCTCGTCGTGGGCGCCGGATCGGCAGGATGCGCCGCAGCGCTCGCCGCACGCGAGAGCGGCGCTCACACTGTGCTACTGCTCGAGCGCTACGGCTTCTTCGGCGGGTGGTCCACGCAGGCGCTGGACACGTTCTACGGCTTCTTCACTCCCGGCCCCGAGCCTCGCAAGGTGGTGGGCGGCATTCCGGACCGCGTGGTAAACGCGCTGGAGTCGGTCGGCGCGATGTACCTCCGGCCGAACACCTATGGAGCCGGCACGGGAGTCACGTACGATCCCGAACGGCTCAAGCTCGTGTGGGACGAGCTCCTCGCACGCGCCGGCGTGCGCATGCTGTTGCACGCGATGGTCGTGGATGCCGAGCTCGGGGCGGACGGCAGGATCGTGGGCGTGGTCGTCTTTACCAAGCAGGGGTCCTTCCGCGTGCGGGCGCGCCGCTTCATCGACGCGAGCGGCGACGCGGATCTCTGTCACTGGGCCGGCCTCGCGTACGAGCGCGCGGGAGACGTCGAGCCTGCGCAGACGCTCACGACCACGTTCCGGATGAGCAACGTGGACCTCGAGTTGTTCGAGCGCGCCGGCGGCAAGCGCATGCTCGCTGAGCGGATGGCGAGCGCGGTGGAGACGGGCCGGCACGCGCTCCCGCGCAAGGCGGGAAGCGCGCACCCGATGGTACAGGCCGGGTGCATTGCGACCGTCGCGGTGCGCGTCGCCGCCGTGGACACCACCGATGCGGCGCAGCTCACCCAGGCCGAGATGGAGGGGCGCCGTCAGGCGTACGTATACGAAGCGTTCTTCCGCGACTGCGTTCCTGGCTACGAGAACGCGAGCATCATCGGGCTGAGCACCCAGATCGGCGTGCGCGAGTCGCGGCGCGTGTATGGCGAATACCGGCTCACGCGCGAAGACTGCCTCGAGGTCCGGCGCTTCGACGATCGCGTGCTGTTGTGCGGTGCACCGCTAGAGGACCACCGACTGAACCAGGCGGGGGATGAGGAGACCGAATGGGCCTACATCCCGGACGGGCGCGCGTACGACGTGCCGTACCGCGCCCTCGTACCGCGCGGACGCGACGAGGTGTGGGTCGTGGGGCGTTGCTTCAGCGCCACCCACGATGCGCACGCGTCGTGCCGATCGATGGCGCAGACGATGTCGATGGGGCAAGCCGCGGGACTGGCGGCCAGCCTGTCGTTGGAGCGCGACTGCGGTGCGCGCGACGTACCAGTGCCGCGGCTGCAGGACGCGCTCGCCGTGCTCGGAGCGGTGCTGGAGACGCCGGCCGCCGTCGCCGCGGTCGCCGCGCGCGCGTGGCGGGAGAACGCTCGCGCCGTGGCACGCGGCGAGGAGCGCGAGGCACGATGAGCTTCGTGCGCACCGTGCTGGGCGACGTGCCACCTGATTCCCTCGGCGTGTGCTACGCGCATGAGCACATCATCATCGATCGCGGCTACGTCACGGACGCGTTCCCCGAGTTCCTCCTCGACTCCGTCGAACGCGCTTCGGAAGATCTCGCGGAGTTCCACGCGGCTGGAGGGCGCGCGATGGTGGACTCGATGCCCGCGGCGTGCGGCCGGAACGTGATGAAGCTGGCGGACGTCTCGCGTCGCACCGCCGTGCACATCCTGTGTCCGACCGGCGTGCATCTCCGGAAGTACTACCCAGCCGAACATCCGCTCCTCGCGCTTTCCGAGGATGCTCTCGCGGCGCGGCTCGTGGCCGACATCGTCGAGGGGATCGATGCGAACGATTATCAGATGGCCGAGGTGCGGCGCACCGCACATCGCGCTGGACTGATCAAGGTCGCCGGCGGACTGGATCGGCTCGATGATTTCGAACGGAAGGTGTTCCGTGCGGCGGCGATTGCGCACAGGGTCACAGGTGCCCCCATCCTCACGCACACCGAGCAAGGCACCGCGGCGCTCGAACAACTCGAGGCGCTCTCCGCGGGTGGCGTCGCCAGCCGGCACGTCGTGCTCTCGCACACCGACCGCAAGCCCGACGTCGCGTACCACGAGGAGATCCTCAGCACTGGCGCGTTCGTCGAGCTGGATTCCGCGTTCCGCTGGAAGGCGACGGATGGCAATCCGACACGGGATCTCATTGCCCGCTTGGTCGAGCGCGGATTCGGCTCTCAGATCCTTCTCGGCATGGACGCCGCGCGGCGCAGCTACTGGCGGTCGTACGGCGGCGCGCCGGGGATGACATATCTCCTCACCGAGTTCGTACCGCAGCTTCGCGAGGCGGGGCTCTCCGACGCCGACGTGCACCGGATCTTCGTGAGCAATCCCTCTCGGGCCTACTGCTTCCGAGCTACCTCCAGCTCCGTCGAGTCATGACGACACACATGCGCGTTCGATCCCTCGCCGCCTCGATCGCGTCGATGGCGGCATTCCTTCCCGCGAACACGCTCATTGCGCAGACGATCGTCGCGCAGCCGCAGCTCGCGTGGGCCGTGCACGACACGAGCCGGCCCCTCCCACCGAGCGTGACACCAGCCTCGCAGAATCTGTCGGTAGCTCCGCCGTCGGATGCTGTGGTGCTCTTCGACGGTAAGAGCGCATCGCAATGGCAGCGCGCCGACGGAGCCCCGGCTCCGTGGAGGGTACACGGAGGCCACCTCGAGATCGTCCCCGGGTCGGGCGACATCCAGAGCCGGCGTGCCTTCGGCGACGTGCAGCTCCACGTGGAGTGGATGGCGCCCGACGCGGAGAGCGACACCACGTACTATCGGGGCAACAGCGGGGTGTATCTCATGGGCCTCTACGAGGTGCAGATCCTCGACTCGTATCGGAACGGCGTGAAGATCTACGCCGACGGACAGGCCGCCTCGCTGTACGGGCAGTATCCGCCGCTTGTGAACGCGAGCTTGCCACCGCGGACGTGGCAGACGTTCGACATCGTTTTCAGACGCCCACGCTTCGGCACCGATGGTGGGTTGCAGACGCCTGCGCGCGTGACGGTGTTCCATAACGGCGTGCTCGCGCAACACGACGTGGCGCTCACCGGACCCACGGCCCACAAGGCGCGCCCTCCCTACGTCGCGCACGCCGATCGCCTGCCGATCGTGCTTCAGGCACACGGGAGCCCGGTGAGGTTCCGCAACATGTGGGTGCGAGAGCTCGCGGAGTCCGCTCGATGACATGCAAGTACGCTCACTTCGCGAAGAGATGCGGCGGCATCCTGGCGCGCACGCTCCTGCCTGCACTACTTGCGGCGACGTGTCGCCCGCTGCCGCCGCAGGTCGCCTCGGCGCCGCCGGAGCGTACGTCCGTCCTGCATTCCCCGGCCAAACTGGTGACCGACCGGTTCGTCGTGCCGGAAGATCTCGAAGTGACGCTGTGGGCCGAGACGCCGATGCTCTTCAATCCGACGAACCTCGACGTCGATGCGCGCGGCCGCGTGTGGGTCACCGAGGCGGTGAACTACCGCACCTTCAAGCAGGGGCGCGTGCCGCGCAGTGGGGGAGACCGTGTGGTCATTCTCGAGGACCGCGATGGCAACGGCGCTGCCGATACAGCAACCGTGTTCGTGCAGGACACCG
>JBDSDB010000238.1:0-14761 GCA_039920785.1 Gemmatimonadaceae bacterium | reverse complement strand
GCGGCACGCTGGCGCGCATGGGTGGAGTTTCCGCCAGGACCACGCGCGGCTCGTTCGCCAGCGCCGGAATGGCGCTCCTCACGGTGGTGATGGGCGGGCTGACAGCCAAGTTCCCCGGTGCCGCGGTGGCATGCCAGGACTTTCCACTCTGCGGGCGGAACGCGGACGTACTGCCCGCGTCGGTGCACGTGCAGCTCACGCATCGCGTGCTGGCGTTCCTCGTCGTTCTGCACCTGATGGGATTGCTCGTCGGAGTGTACAGACGGAATGAGGCTCTGGTGGCGCGCCGTGCCGTGACGATCGCGGCTGCGCTCGGGCTCGTGCAGCTCGGCGTCGCCGCGGCGATGGTGCTCGGCCATCTGCCGCCGGTGCTCCGTTCGTTGCACGAGGCCACCGGCGTGAGCATCTGGATCTCGACGTTCGCACTGGCGTATCTCTCGCGCATCGCGAGCGGTGGATCCGCGGCGGTGTTCCTCACCGAGGCGCCGCGCGCGGCCGGGAGTGTGCCGCGCCCACGCATGACGCACGGCGCCGCGTCATCCGCGCCGCGCGGAGCCGAAGGATGAGCGAGGTCGCGGCGGCCAAGCCGGCCTGGCAGAGCTTCGCGCGCGATCTCGTGGCGCTCACCAAGCCGCGGATCATCTCGCTGCTGCTCGTGACGACGATCGCGCCGATGTACGTCGCCGGAAGCCCGAGCTGGCAGCTGGTGCTCGCGGTGTTCGTCGGCGGCTACCTGATGGCGGGCGGCGCGAACGCGGTCAACATGTACATGGATCGCGACATCGACGACCGGATGGCGCGCACGCGACTGCGTCCGATCCCGAGTGGCCGGATGCGCGCCGAGGCAGTGCTGGCATTCGGGGTGTTGTGCGCCACGACGGCGACGTTCCTCCTGGCGCGCATGGCGAACATCCTCACCGCCGTGCTCGCGTTGGCCGGCTTCTACACGTACGTCTTCGTCTACACGCGCTGGCTCAAGCGCAGCTCCCCGCAGAACATCGTCATCGGCGGTGCGGCGGGCGCGTTTCCCCCGCTCGTCGGATGGGCGGCGGTGACGGGACGCATCGATCTGCTCGGCGTGTATCTCTTCCTGATCATCTTCTACTGGACGCCGCCGCACTTCTGGGCGCTCGCGCTGTTGAAGCAGCGAGACTACGGGCGTGCTGGCGTGCCGATGGCGCCGTTGGTCTGGGGTGAGCGCGAGACGATGCGCAACATGCTGTGGTACACGCTGATCCTCATCCCGCTGACGCTGCTGCCCGTGGCGTTCGGCGCGCTCGGGCTTCCGTACCTCGTCATGGCGGCGGTGCTGGGCGCGTGGCTGCGCGTCGGCGTGCTGAAGGTGATGCGGGCAAGCGACTTCGTGAAGCCGGCGTGGTCGGTGTACAAGTTTTCGCTGCTGTACCTCGCCCTGCTGTTCGCGGCGATGGTCGTCGACCGGGCGGCGGCGTGAGCACGACGTTTCGCCCGAGCGAGCAGCGCGATGCGTGACGCCGCGGGAACGACCGGCGCCCCGCGCGAGCTGCCGCTGCTGATCGGTCCGGGCGGCGGCTCGGTGGAGACGCTGCTTCTCATCGGCGTGCCGGGCGCCGACGAGGTGCTGCACGTCCGAGTCTGGACGGCGAACGACTGGAGCGCGCCGCCGAAGGTGCGCGCGGAGCGGGCGCCGGCGTTCCTGCACTGGCTCGAGTCGCAGAGCGCGGCGGGGCGGTCGATGAACCAGTCGCTCTACGCACTGCGCCATTGGCTGCGGCCCGACGGAACCGCAGCGCGCTGACGTGACCAGCCCACCCGGCACCACGCCCGACGCGCCGAGCGCCGTCGCGCGCACGCGTAAGCCAGTGTCCCCCGCGCCGCTCATCGACATCCTGCCGCGCGTGCGTCCGTACGCCGGCCGGCTGGCGATCTGCGCGCTGTGCCTCGTGGTCGCCGCAGGCGTGGGGCTGGCGTTCCCGCTGGTCGTCAAATACCTGCTCGATGCCGCGTTCGAGCAGGGCGATCGCGCACTCCTCGACCGGATCGCGATCGGCCTGATCCTGGCGTTCGCCCTCCAGGGCACGATGAACTTCATCCAGGTCTATCTGCTCACCGGCACGTCGGAGCGGGTGATCGCGAAGCTACGTGAGGACGTGTTCGCGCATCTCGTGCGGCTCTCGCCCGGATTCTTCACCGAGCGCCGCACCGGCGAGCTGACGAGCCGCCTGTCGGCGGACCTCGCGGTGCTCCAGACGCTGCTCGGCACGTGGATTTCCGAGGCCTCGCGCCAGGTGCTCTTCCTCGTCGGCGGAGTGATCCTGCTCACGCTGACGCATCCCCGCCTGACGACGACGACGCTCGCCGTGGTGCCGGTGGTGGTGGGCTCGGCGTTCTTCTTCGGCAAGCGGCTGCGTCGAGCGAGCACCGGGCTGCAGGACAAGGTGGCGGAGAGTATGGGAATGGCCGACGAGGCGTTCTCGCAGATCCGCACCGTGCAGAGCTTCGTGCGCGAGCGCGAAGAGACGCGCCGGTATGGCGAGCTGCTGTCGGGCGTCGTCGCCGCGGCGGTGGCGCGCGCGAAGATGCGGGCGACGCTGTTCGGCGTGGTCGGCTTCGTCGCGTTCGCCGGCGTCGTCGCTGTGCTGTGGCAGGGCGGGCGGCTCGTGCTCGAGGGCTCGCTGACGCCGGGCGCGCTCGTCTCCTTCCTGCTGCTCGCCATCACGGTGGCCGCTGCCGTGGGGTCGCTGGCGTCGCTGTTCGGCAGCTATCAGGAGGCAGTGGGTGCGGCGCAGCGCGTGTTCGAGCTGCTGCAGACGTCACCGACCGTGGCGGAGCCGGAGCGCCCCGTGCCGCTGATGCATCCCGTGCGCGGCGCGTTGGCGCTCGAGGGAGTGCGATTCCGTTACGATGCGGCGCTGCCCGAGGTGCTGCACGACGTCACGTTCGCGATCTCGCCTGGCGAGGTTGTGGCGCTCGTCGGTCCGTCGGGCGCGGGGAAGACGACGGTGGCCTCGCTGATCCCGCGCTTCTGGGACGTGACCGGCGGGCGGATCTCGCTCGATGGTGTGGACGTACGCGACCTGTCGTTCGCCGACCTGCGCGGGTCGATCGGGTTGGTGCCGCAGGAGCCGGCGCTGTTCAGCGGCTCCGTGCGGGAGAACATCGCCTACGCGCGTCCGACGGCGAGCGACGCCGACGTGCTGGCCGCGGCGCGCGCGGCGCATGCGATCGAGTTCATCGACCGGCTGCCGGACGGGATGGAGACGCGCGTCGGCGAACGCGGAATCAAGTTGTCGGGCGGTCAACGGCAGCGGATCGCGCTCGCGCGCGTGTTCCTCAAGGATCCGGCGGTGGTCGTGCTGGACGAGGCGACGTCGAGCCTGGACAACGAGTCGGAGCGACTCGTGGAAGAGGCGATGGAAGAGCTGCTCCGCGGGCGGAGCACGTTGATCATCGCGCATCGCCTGCGTA
Source organism: Gemmatimonadaceae bacterium (assembly GCA_039920785.1). Classification (GTDB taxonomy): domain Bacteria; phylum Gemmatimonadota; class Gemmatimonadetes; order Gemmatimonadales; family Gemmatimonadaceae; genus AG11. The sequence continues at coordinate 11,314 of JBDSDB010000238.1, read as the reverse complement.
CGGTGCGGCGCGCGGATCGCGTGCTGGTGCTGGAGCATGGGCGCGTGGTGGAAGAGGGCACGCACGCGGAGCTCGTGGGGCAGTCGGGCCTGTATGGTCGGCTGTATCAGGCGGAGCTGCGGGACTGATCGAGTCGACGGAGCACGCGCTACCTGGGCTGGAGCGCGATGCTCATGTGCGCGGTGCCGCCTGACGACACGGCCACCACCTGTTCCGCTCTCTTCGCGCGCTCGTGCCAGGCCATCACCGTGTACTTCCCCGGTGGTATGCCGTCGATCGTGAAGGTGCCGTTCGGCGCGGTGACCGCAAAGTACGGGTGGTCGAACACCGCGAGGTACGCCGTCGGCCAGGCGTGGTCGGTGTCGCGCACGATCACCAGGCCCGGCGCCTCGAGCGGCAGCTCCGTGGGAATGACCTGCTCGTCCTGACCGAGCAACACCGCCGCGCGCGGCGCCTTCTCGCCAGCGGTGAGGAAGCGCAGGTGCTGCCGAAAGCGGTCATGCCCGATCACGTTCACCGCGCTGGCGACGACGCCGGCCTGCACGCGTGGAGAGAGGCGGCAACGACTGCTCTCGAGCTCCAGGCGGCGCTCCAGCGGCACCGGCTTCCCACGGCGGATGTCGTCGAGCCAGACCACCACACCGCCCGATACGCTGCCCGGTGGCCCGACCGATTCATCCGGGATCGAAGATCCGCAGAGCGCGCTGTCCGGACCAGTCGGCACCGACGGAGCAGGCGTGAGCGGCATGGCGAGGGAAACGGTGCCGGTGACGGAGCCGCCATCGACGACAGAAATCGCCGCGTACGGCTGCGACGGACGCGCGATCACGACCTCGCCGGTTGGCGCGAGGGTCCGGTCGCTCGCCGAGCCGCCTTCGGAGCGGCCGGTCGGCTCGTTGCTCGAGGCCCCGCTGTCGCGGCACGCGAGCGCGGAGATGAGGATGAGGGCGATGACGAGATGGAGCGCGGTTTCGCGCGGTGGGAATGCAGCGATCACGAGATGGGGAAGAAGTGGTCGAGGTGCGGGGCTGACGGGCAAGGGGCGAGCCAGCGGCTGCGGCGGTCGGGAGATTCGGCGAGCCGCGGGTGGCTGGCCGCGAAGCGCGTCCGTGACGCACCTTTCCTGACAGACTCTCTTGCCCTCCGCGCGTGACTTATCGAGCAGCTCGACTCAGCGTCGCCGCGATCGTCCTTCTCGTCGCCGGCTGCACAGCGCTTCCGATCTCCCGCTCCGCGCCCATCGAGCGGTGGGGATTCACGGCGCCGTGGGACCCGCGCAGCGCGGTGAGCGTCGCAGCGCACGGCGCACAGCTCGACGCGATCGTCGTCGGCTGGATTCCGCTCGACACCCTCACCGGTGCGCCGTTCGTCCTCTATCCGGACACGGGCGCTCTCGTGGCACCCACGGCGCGGCGTCGCATGTCCATCGTCACGTCGTTCGTGGGAAGCGCGTTCCATCCGAACGTCATTCGCCGCCTCGCGCTCGACGGTGCGGCGCTCCGGCGCTCATCGTCCGCGGTGGCGGCACAAGCGCGACGCGATGGGTCGCGTGGAGTAGTGCTCGACTTCGAAGGGATGACGGGCGCCGACAGCGACGCGACGAGGCTCGTCGTCGCGGAGATGGCGCGCGCGGTGCGCGCGGCGGGCGTCGGGCCGGTCGTCATCGCCGTGCCCGCATCGGATACCGTCGGATATCCGGCACGGCTGTTCGACGGGAGTGCGGACCTGCTGCTCGTCATGCTCTACGATCAGCACTGGTCCACCTCGCCTCCTGGCGCGATTGCCGCACCGGAATGGGTGCGCCGCACGCTCGGTATGCGCGTGGCGGAGCGCGGTGCGAGCCGTCTCGTGGCCGCGCTGCCGCTGTACGGCTACCTGTGGCGCCCGAACATGGTGGCGACGACGATCGGCTACGACGACGCACGCCGTCTCGCCACCGAAGCGGGAACCGCGCTCTCACGAGACCCGGCGACGGGCACTCTGCACGCCGTCCGCGCCGGCACGGACGGGTGGGAGCTCTGGGTGAGCGACGCCGAGCTGGTCACCGCTCTCGAGCGCGAGGCGACGAATCTCGGCGTGCGGCGCATGGCATACTGGCGGCTGGGGTTGGAGGACGGGGCGATCTGGACGACCGGTGATCCGTGATCTGTGATCCGTGTTGTGTTTGCCGACCGGTGATCCGTGATCCGTGATCCGTGACCGGTGAGCCTCACACCACGATCAGCTCCCGCTGATACTCCGTCGGCGTGATCAACGCCCTGCCCGGCTCGAGGAACGCATTGACCTCGCTGCGCATGCCGATCTCGCCCGGGATGTAGAGGCCCGGCTCGATCGAGAAGCCGATGCCTGGAATGAGCATGCGCTCCTCGCGCGTCTCGAGGTTGTCGAGGTGCGGGCCGGAGCCGTGCAGCGAGCGCGGGTCGATGGAGTGGCCGGTGCGATGGATGAACCGCTCGCCGTAGCCGCGCGCCACGATCACGCCGCGCGCCGCATCGTCGACGTCGGCCCCTCGGATGGCGCGGCCCTCTACGGCAGAGCGCTGCACCAGAGCAATTGCCGCGTCACGCGCGTCGCGCACGATCGACCAGATCTCCGACGCGCGCGCTGACGGGGCGCCGAGCGTGGCCATCCAGGTCTGATCGGCGTAGATGCCGCCGGCCTCCGTCGCCCACAGGTCGATGAGCAACACCTCGCCGTCGAGGATCGGGCGCGCCCGGTCGGCCGACGGTTCGTAATGCGGATTGGCCGAGTTCGCACCGGCGCACACGCTCGGCCCGTGATCGGTGGAGATGTTCGCGCGGGCGAATCGCTCGAGGATCCACTGCACCAGCTCGTGCTCGGCGATCGGCTGCTTCGTTCGCGAGCGCTCGCCGGCCAGCGTGAACGCGTCGTACGCGATCGCCTTGATCGTCTCGGCCGAGCGCAGGTGCGATGCGAGATGCGCCGGAGTCCAGACGGCATAGAACTGCGTGACCAGCTCGCCGGAGGAGACGACCTCGCTGGCGCCCGCGGCGCGCACCATCTCGAGGACGCCGGCCGGCACGCGGTCGAGATAGGGGACTGCATCGCCGGGCGAGTACTCCATGGCGATGCGCTTGCCGCCTACCATCTCACTCACCGCCGACTCGAGCTCGCGCCAGGAGCTGTACGTCCCGCGCGGCCACTCGACGGGCCATTGCCGCCACGGTCCCGCCTCGATGGCGTGGCCGAGCGCGCGGGGCACGCCCTCGCGAGGAATCCACACGAAGACGCGGCGTGACACCATCCCCTCGAGCGCGAGCAGGCCGGTGGCGATCGGGTTGATTCCGTGAAAGTCGTATAGAAGCCAACCGTCGAGCCCCGCGTCCGTGAGCGCGCGCTGGAGCGCTGGAAGGGTTTCTGGTCTCAGCATCGTGACGTGCTGCTACGTGCGCTCACGCCGCCTGCGCGTGATCGGCTCCGCGCCAGTCGGCGCGCCATTCGCACGAGCCCTCGCCGCGCCCTTCGCAGCGCGTGTGCTCCACGGCGCCCGTCGTACCCACGAAAAGCCGCAGCAGCTCGCGCAGGGTCGCCTCGTAGAACGCGCAGCCGGCGCCACCCGCGGCGACGCCCACGGTGATGGAGCGCGGGATCTCGAGCAGCACGGACGTCCCGACGCGCCGCACGTTGCCGTTGAGATATCGCCGGGCCATCGCCCGCACCCTGCGAAGCGCCATGGGCCGCGAGACGATCGACGGCATGAAGCGGAGCAGGCCGCGCGTCACCGGCGACACCGTCATGTACGCCTCGCGCGCCAGGAAGCGGCCCGCGGCGCGCAGCACCGCCTCGGCATCGGGCCGGCGGCCGATGAGTCGCGCGAGCGCGATCGCCTCGTCCTGGGCCGTGCGCTGGTTGCGCCGCACCGCTTCGGTGTAGCGCTTGATCTGCGTGTAGACCGTATCGCTGAGCCCGAGCCGCTTATTGCGGAGCTCGTCCACGAACTCCGTCTCGAGCATCTCCTCGGGCGTATCCACGTCGCGCGGTGTATCGACATCGCGAACGGCTTCGAGAAGGCTGAGCGGAAGTAGGGCGTCGACCGTGGCGAGCATCTGCGACTGACCTGGGAACGGCGGAGGCGGGAGGGACTTGCGTAGCCGTTGAAGCTAACGGGAACCAGAGGCGCGCTCAATCCCTTCTCCTCTCGGCACACGCTTGCCGCGGCTCGCGGCACCGATCACATTCGCCGCGCAACTCTCGCCGGAGAAAGGGTATAGCTCACCATGCCGCGTTCCCCCATACGAATGGTCGTCAACACGCACGCCGCGATGTCTTCCCGGTGATCGGTCGTGCCCTCGCGGGACTGCTGGTCGCCAGCCTGGTCGCGCTCGCTGCGCGGCGCGCGCATGCGCTGAGCCTCGCCGGCATGCTCGCGGCCATCTCGATCGGCACGATGGCAGTGACTGCGGGCTGGTCCTGGGGTGCGCTGCTCATCGCCTACTTCGCCGTGTCGCTGGCGCTATCCCGGCTGCGAAGCGCGGAGAAGGCGGTGCGCACCGGAGACGTCGTCGCCAAGGGCGGTGCTCGCGATGCCATTCAGGTGCTGGCGAACGGAGGGCTGTTTGCCGCGGCCGCCATTGTCGCGACGAGTACGACGCTCTCCGTCTCCGCCGAGGCACTGGTCGCCGCCATCGCACTGGGAGCTCTCGCCGCCTCCGCCGCGGACACGTGGGCCACCGAGATCGGGAGCCTGGCCACGCGACCGCCGCGCTCGATCGTCACGGGCCGGCAGGTGCCGCCGGGCACTTCTGGTGGGGTCAACGCAATCGGGATCGCGGCGATGGTGGCGGGCAGTGCGTTCGTCGCGCTCGGCGCCCGGGCGCTCTCGATCGACGCTCCGGTGCTCGCCGTGACGATCGGCGGCGTGTGCGGTGCGCTCGCCGATTCGGTGGTCGGCGCGACGATGCAGGACCGCCGGTGGTGCGAGATCTGTGGAACGAGCACGGAACGCACCGTGCACAGTTGCGGCGCCACGACGCGCCATGCCGGCGGTCTGGCGGTGATGGACAACGACGCCGTGAACCTCGTCGCGACGCTGGTGGGCGGCGCCGTTGCGGCATCGATCGTCTGGGTCCAACTCTCCACACCGACGACATGACGCTCCGCGCGTACGCGACCGATGTGATCGTCGTCGGTGGAGGGCCCGCGGGATCGTCCACCGCGTTCGCGCTCGCCCGCGCGGGAGCGCGCGTGCTCGTGCTGGACCGCGCGACGTTCCCCCGCACGAAGCCGTGCGCGGAATATCTGAGCCCGCAGGCATCGCGCCTTCTCGACTGGATGGGCGCGCTCGACGCGGTCGAGCGGTCGGCGGCGCATCTCACGGGGATGGTCGTGCGTGCCCCGAACGGCGCGACGTTGCGCGGCGACTTCGTCGCGGGACACGGCTTTCGCGCCTTTCGCGATCGCGGCCTCGCGCTCAGACGCACGGTGCTCGATCCGATCCTCCTCGATCGCGCGCGCGCCGCCGGGGCCGAGGTGCGCGAAGGCGTTCGCGTGACGGACCTGGTGCGCGATGCGCGCGGGCGCGTGGTGGGCGTCTGCGTGATGCACGGCGCAGGCGCGACGGAGACGCTGCATGCGCCGCTCGTGATCGGTGCGGACGGACTGCGCTCGCTCGTCGCGCGACGCCTCGCGCTCTCGCGTGTGTCGCGCTGGCCTCGGCGGCTCGCGCTGGTCGCCCATCTCGAGGGCTTCGGCGACATGCAGGAGTGGGGTGAGCTGCACGTCGAGCGCGACGTCGGCTACGTCGGCATCGCGTCGGTGGACGCGGGCCTCGTCAATGCCTCGATGGTCGTGCCGCTCTCGGACGCGCGCGCGGTGAGCGCCGATCGCGAGGGGTTCTTCATGCAGTGGCTCCGTTCGCGTCCGCAGCTCGCCGCCAGAGTTCGTGGTGCCAGGCTCGCGTCGCCGGTGCAGGTCACGGGTCCGTTCGCATCGCATGCGCGACGTGCCTGGGCGCCCGGTGCCGCGCTCGTCGGCGACGCGGCGGACTTCTTCGATCCGTTCACCGGCGAGGGGATCTACGCCGGACTGCGCGGCGGAGAGCTGCTCGCGCCATTCGCGCTCGAGGCGCTGGGCGCCAGTTCGGTGCGCGACGCCGATGGCGCGCTCGCTCGCTATCACCGCGCGCGGCGCACGGCGTTCGCCGGCAAGTGGATCGTGGAGCGACTGATCGGGGCGGCGGTGGGCCACGCGCCGGCGATGAACTACTTCGCGCGCACGCTCGAGGCGCGGAAGGACATGGCCGATCTGCTCGTCGGCGTGACGGGCGACTTCGTGCCCGCGCGCGAAGTGTTGCGCCCGGGCTACCTCCTGAATCTCTTTCGGCCCTCAGGCAGCTCACCCGCATCCGGCGCATGACGATCGATCCCGATTCCTACCGCAGTGTCCTCGGCCGGTTCGCCTCGGGCATCACTGTCGTGACGACGCTGGACGCCGAGGGGAGCGACGTGGGGATGACGGTGAGCGCCTTCTGCTCCGTGAGCCTGGATCCGCCGCTGATCCAGGTATGCGTCGACCGCGCGGCGTCGATCCACGACGTCCTCTCGCGAAGCGCGGCGTTCGGTGTGAGCATCCTCGCCGCCGAGCAGGAGGCGCTCTCGCGACGCTTCGCGACGGCAGAGTCGACACGGCGCTTCGATGGCGTCGGCTACCGGCGCGGTGAGAGCGGGGTGGTGCTGTTGGACGACGCGCTCGCGCACCTCGAATGCAAGCTCGTGGCGCATCACGAGGCGGGCGACCACACGATGTTCATCGGCGAGGTCGAGAGCGCGTCGGCGCGAAGCTCGCGTCCCCTGCTCTACTATCGGGGCGGCTACGCGCAGCTCGAACGGTAGGGAGCGCGTGCTCGTGCCCGAGCGCCGGCGCGGGTTCGAGATTCTCGACGATCCCTCCACCGACCCGGAGATCCGCGAGCGATCGCTGCGCGATGTGCGCCGCTCCAACACGGTGTTCGGCGGCATGGCCGCGGTGCTCTCGGAACTTTCGCGCGTGCTGCCCGCGCTCGGAACCAGCGCTTCGCTGCTCGACGTCGGCACCGGGCTCGCGGACATCCCGCACGCCGCACGGGCGCGGGCGCGTGCGCTCGGCGTCACGCTCACGACGTTCGGCGTGGACGAGGCCGAGACGCTGGCGCGCGTCACGGAACCGCTGCTCGACGGAAGCGTCTGCGCCGACGCGCGCCGACTGCCCTTCGCCGATGGCAGCATCGACGTCGTGACCTGCTCGCAGCTGCTCCATCACTTCTCGGACGTGGAGATCCCCGCCGTGCTGCGAGAGCTCGATCGCGTGGCGAGCCGTTTCGTCATCGTCAGCGACCTCCGGCGGAGCTGGCTCGCGGCGTGTGGATTCTGGCTCGTCGCCTGGCCATTCGGCTTTCATCCGGTGACCCGGCACGATGGATTCGTGTCCGTGCTGCGCGGCTTCACCGCGGAAGAGCTCTCCGTTCACGTGCAGTCATCCACTGGCCGCCGTGCCCAGGTCCGCCGGCACATCGGGTTTCGCGTCACTGCCTCATGGAGCAAGACCACACCATGACACTGCAACCTCCGCTCGAGCTCGGTCCGATGCCGATCGGCCGCGAGATGACGACGGTCGACGAACAGCTCGTCCGGGCGCCACTGGAGCGAATCTTCGCCCTGGCCGCGGAGGTGGAGCGCTGGCCTGCGCTCCTGCCCCACTATCGCTATGTGCGCTTCACGGAGCGCCGCACCGACGGAGGCGGCATCGTCGAAATGAGCGCATCGCGCCCCTTTGGTGTATTACGCTGGCCGACATGGTGGCGGTCGCGGATGCGCGTGCATCCGCCAATCGGAACCGTAGCGCCCGCGATCCGCTTCACCCATGTGGAGGGGATCACGCGCGGCATGGAGGTGGAGTGGACGTTCGAGCCCGCGGGGGATGGAACCCACGTGCGCATCGTGCATGTTTGGGATGGGCCCGCGTGGCCCGCAATCGGATCACCGGCCGCGACGCTGGTGATCGGCCCGGTGTTCGTGCACGGCATCGCGAGCCGGACGCTGGCGGGGTTGGCACGGCACGCCGAGCGCGGCCTGATCGGCGGCGCCTCATGAGCTTTCGTGGAGGGTGGAGTGTCTGATCGGCGGCGGGTGGCGGTGACGGGGATCGGCGCGGTGACGCCGATCGGTACCGGGCGAGACGGGCTCTGGAAGGGACTGCGCGCTGAGCGGTCCGCCGTGGCGCGCATGACGCGATTCGACCCGACGATGTACCGCAGCCACAACGCCGCCGAGGTCAACGACTTCGACGGCGCGGACTACGTGGAGCGCAAGAAGGTGAAGCGCCTCGACCGGTACGGCACCTTCTCCGTCGCCTGCGCCAAGCAGGCGATCGAGGATTCGGGAATCGACATGGCGTTGGAGAACCGTGAGAGGGTCGGGGTGATGATGGGCAGCGCGCTCGGCGGCATCCGCTTCGCGGAGGAGCAGCTCGGCGTCTTCCTCTCCCAGGGCCTCAAGTCCGTGGAGCCTGGCCTCGCGCTCGGTGTGTTCGGCGGTGCGGCGAGCTGCAACATCGCCATCGAGCTCGGCGCGCAGGGGCCCAACAGCACCAACGCGATGAGCTGCGCCTCGGGCACGGTCGCCATCGGCGACGCCTTCCGCGCCATCCGGGACGGCTATGCCGACGTGATGTTCGCCGGCGCTGCGGAGGCGCCGCTCGCGCCGCTGTGCTACGGCGCGTTCGCGATCATCCGCGCGATGTCGTCGCGGGACGACGATCCGACGACGGCATCGCGTCCCTTCGACAAGGACCGGGACGGCTTCGTGATGGGCGAGGGCGCCGCGGTGCTGATTCTCGAGGAGCTGGACCGCGCACTGGCGCGGGGCGCGCACATCTACGCCGAAGTCGTCGGTTATGGCAGCAGCAACGACGCACACCACATGACTGCGCCTCGGCCCGACGGCTCGCAGGCGGCGCGCTCGATGCGCCTCGCGCTCGAGGATGCGCATATCGTGCCCGGAGAGATCGAGTACGTGAACGCGCACGGGAGCTCGACGCCGCTGAACGACCCGACGGAGACGCTCGCCGTGAAGCAGACCTTCGGCGACCATGCGCCGAAGCTGCAGATGAGCAGCACGAAGGGGTACTACGGCCACGCGCTCGGCGCGTCGGGCGCCATCGAGCTGGCGATCACCGCGCTGGCGCTCGAGCGGCGATGGCTGCCGCCCACGCTCAATCTCGACGCGCCCGACGTCTCGTGCGATCTCGACTACATCCCGAAGGTCGGGCGCGACGCCGATGTGGAGTACGCGCTGAGCAACAGCTTCGGGTTCGGCGGGATCAACGCCGCGGTCGTGCTCAAGCGGCACGACGGGGTCTGACGTCCGCGCGGCGGGCCGGTTAACGTTGACGCGCGGGCGATCTCGTGCCCGCGCGACCTCACATCGAGCCCGGACAAAAACATGCGCGACAGCTGGCGGCACTTCGCCGCGGAGTTCATCGGCATCTTCGCACTCGTTTTCGTCGGCGGCGCGTCGATCATGTCGGCGTCGCTTTCCCGCAGCAACCATATCTTGCTGACCTCGGCGATCGCGCACGGGCTGATCCTCGCGATCATGGTCACGGCGACGATGCGCATCGCGGGTCACTTCAATCCGGCGGTGACGCTCGGCTTCCTGGTCACGCGGCGCATCGAGCCGATGATGGGGATGCTGTACATCGTGGCGCAGCTGCTTGGCGCCGTGCTGGCGGGTTACGCGCTCAAGGGAATCTTCCCTCACGCGCTCGGCGTCGACACTCGGCTGGGCGGGCAGGCGATCGCGCTCGACGTCTCGATGATGCAGGCCATCGCGTGCGAGGCGATCGCGACCTTCTTTCTGGTGTTCGCCGTATTCGGCACTGCGGTCGACCCGCACTCGCCGAAGGTTGGCGGATTCGCCATCGGGCTGGCCTACACCGCGGGCATGCTCGCGATCGCCCCGCTGACCGGCGGCTCGATGAACCCGGCGCGCTCATTGGGCCCCGCGGTCGCGAGCGGCATCTTCGAGGGGCAGATCGTGTACTGGATCGGGCCGATCCTCGGCGCGATCGTCGCGGCGCTGATGTACGACCGCCTGTTCCTGCGGCGCGGCAAGGAGCGCGTGGATTTCGGTGCGATTGATCCGCGGGGGTAGAGGGGCGGTGATTGGTGAGGGAATGAGTGAGTGAATTGGTCAAGGCGGATCAAGGGGCCAGCTTCGCTACAATTCGTCTACGCACGTACAGAAATTCAACGAACTGAGCGTCTCTTGCCTTGTGTGGCGTCCCAACGGCACGGGAACGGATGACACTGGTGCAACGGATTCGAACGGATACGACAACTGCCCCCGGTAGAGCGGTTCCTCGCGTTCCCCGCGCCTCCGCGAGAACACCAAGCCGCTGTTTGTTTCTCGCGGAGGCGCGGGGGTCGCGGAGAACCACAACGACAACGGCCAACTGATTCTGGGTCGCGGGCCGGGGCTGTGCGCCGCGGCTCAAAATGACTTGATGGGCTGGCTGAAAAAGGATGCCGGGGCGGAGGTAGTGGTCTGCCCGCCGGAGCCGTGTCAGGCCGGTTCCGTACGATCCGTTGAAATCCGTTCCCCTGCTGTTGGAACGCCACGAGATGCGGCCGGGGAATTAGTGAATCGAATGCGAATTGCCACGAACCAGTGTGAAGAGTCCACAGCGGAGCGCGCACGTGTGGCTCGTCACCATTCGCACTCACGCTGCGTAGCTCATCCATGACCGCAATCCCGATCGCCGCGGGGAGTCCCGCACCCATGGAGCGCTCGACGTCGATTCGTCGAGCGCTCCTCTTCTTGTTGATCTGTTCTCCGATCTGGCTGACGCCGAGGCTTCTCAGCGTCGGGCACCCGATCGTGATGGTCACGGCAGTGGTCGCACTGAGCTACTGCTTTCTGCGGCGCGAAGGGCGGTCGCTCGAAGTGCTAGGCTTGGATGCGTCATGGCGGCGAGCGCGCGAGCTCGTCGGCGGGTTTGCGGGCGGGGCGATCCTCATCATGCTGATCGCGCTCATCGTGTGGTTGGTTCTCCCCTTCCCCTGGGCGCGGAACCCGGAGTTCAGCGCAGGGATGGCCGCGTGGTCACTCCTCTGGCTCCTGTGCGGGAACACCGTCGAGGAGCTCGTGTTTCGCGGCTACGCCTTCGAGCGGCTCATCGCCGGGATCGGCCACTGGAAAGCGCAGGTCGCGATCGCGCTCCTCTTCGCGGTGTTCCACATCGTGAACGGGTGGCCGTGGCAAGTCGCGCTCGTGGGCACGACCGTGGGCTCGCTGTTGTACGGCCTCGTGTTCGTGCG
>JBDSDB010000237.1:0-8808 GCA_039920785.1 Gemmatimonadaceae bacterium | reverse complement strand
TCGATCGGGAGACTACTGTCTCCGGCCCCGTGCCCCCCGCTCGGCTGGCAATTGTCGTATCCGTTGAAATCCGTTGCATCCGCGTCACCCGTTCCCGTGCTGTTGGACGCCCCGCGGTGCATCCCGTGGGAAGGTTCGCGTGGACCTCCGGCCGTCGCCTTCTTCCTATATGTGGCGGCACGGCCACGCCGGCGGAGCGTTTGGCGACGAACGCGGGGTTGACGCGGGAAATGTGTGGTCTGTTTCCCACGCCCCGTCGGTGCGTCGCAACGGGGACAGGAATACCGTTAGTACTCAAGTCACTCTACTGCAATGAGTTAACAAACAGGCTCGGCGGTTTGTGAGTTGCCTTGTCGGTCAATACGGGAGCACGACCCCCCGTGTCCCGGCCAACTCTCAAGTAGGTACCAAATGACTACGTCGCTGATGCCAAGAATCATGACGTTGATTGCTGCAAGTGTCGTCGGTCTCGCTGGCTGTTCCGCCGACGGCCTCACGACCCCCACCTCCGCAGCGCCCTCACCGCGCGGTCCGAGCTTCGCCATCGGCGACGTGCCGTCGAGCGCCCTTCCGGAAGTCGGCAAGCTGAAGCTGTGCAAGTCTTCGAGCAGCAACGTGAGCGGCACGTTCACCATCGGCCGCCAGGCGCTCGGCGGCAGCGTCGGCACCGCGTTGACCGCGGCGACGCTCGCGCCCGGCGCGTGTGTCGTGGTCGCCGAGGATGTGGGCTTGAGTGGCGTCGGTTCGATGCTGACGGTCACCGAGACTTCCGCGGGATTGACCGGCGTCACCGCGCAGCTGGTCGGTATCGACGGCATCGTCACCCCCGCCGCGTTCTCGAATGGCGGCAGCGTCTTCATCAACAGCTTCCACGGCTACTCGATCACCTTCACGAACGTCGTGACGCCGCCCGCGGCTGCGTGCGACTTCATCACCTTCGGTCGCCTCGTCACGTCGGTCGGCGGCAAGAAGGTCGTGATCAGCGGCAACGCGGGTGGCAACAAGCCGGCTGGCGGCATCCTCGGTGAGTTCCACATCGACGCGAACGGCGTGGACAACCACGTCGCGGACATTGCCACGTACGGCCCGATCACGAGCGGCCCGCTCTCCGGCCTCACCAACTCCCGCATCGTCACGGGCACCGCGAAGAACGGCGTCGCCGTCGAGCTGCGCCTGTGGGATGGCGGCGAGCCGGGCAAGGACACCGACGTCGTGTACGTGAAGCTCAACGGAGTCGTCGTTCTCAATGCCGCGGGTCAGACCATCGACCAGGGCAACATGCAGTATCACCCGAACTGCCGCGGTCCGAACGACTGACCGATCGCGTAGCACCGGTGTACGCACGGCCCCGAGCGGAGACGCTCGGGGCCGTGTCGTATTGCACCGCCTTTCGCTGACGCGCCTCAACGTGCCGTGCCGTTGCGGCAGGATCGCGTGGCGTTCACCGGCGCGGGGCTCTCGAGGCGTTCAAACGGCACGAGAGCGGATTTCAACGGATCGAAACGGGTTGAACGGATACTGCCACCGCCACTGCGCAGGAGTTGCGGGGCCGAGGCAATTCGACGTAGTCAACAAGAATCGCAGGGTTCACTGTCAAGGATCTGTGAGGAGGTAGTGGCTTCCCGACGGAGCCGTCTCCGTTGAAATCCGATGCATTCGCGTCATCCGTTCCCGTGCCGTTGGATCGCCACACGGGCCATGCAAAGTCGCATCGCCACGAGCGCCATGCGCCGTTGGGATGCCAGGAGAGCGGCGTTAGCTTGGACGGAGCCGTGGATGTGCTGATCGAGCGCGCGCTTCCAGGCTGAATTACCGCACTCAGTCGGCGCGGTCGTACGTCGGCTCCACTACAGCGAGGTGATTCTTGGCAGACGCGCCGTCCGATCTCCAGACGCGGGAGCTCGAGCTCAGGATCGAGAAGCTGCAGTGCGAGATCGACCAGATGAAGCGGCCGCGTGAGAACAGTGGCCGTCTCAAGCAGTGGCTCCCGGTGATCACCGGTCTCGTCCCCGTGCTCGCGCTGCTGTTCGCCGTCACGCAGTTCACGGCGGCGCAGGTGGCGGCGCGGAAGCAGCTCGTTCGCAACTCCGTCGCCGACAGCATCGCCAGCGAGCGCGCCTTCATGCGCTCCGTGCTGGACCGGCAGCTGAGCACCTACGTCGAGGCCTCCACCGCCGCGGCGACGCTCGCCAGCTCGAAGTCATCGACGGAACGGGACAAGGCGATCGACGCGTTCTGGAGGCTGTACTGGGGACCGCTGGTGATGATGGAGTCACCCGAGGTCTCCGATGCCATGAAGGATATCGGCGAATGCCTCGAGACGTCTGGAGCATGCATGGAGAGTGAGCTGAAGAAGAGATCGCTCGCGCTCGCCTCGGCTCTTCAGACGGATTATTTCTCATCGTGGAAGCTCAGTCCTGACAGGTACGCACAACGAAGCATCAACTACGCGAAGACTCGGAGTGCAGGGCGATGACTCACGGCCGCCACGCGTTCCTCAACCACGTCTCGTCGAACGGCCTCGGCGATCGATGCGACGTCGGGGCTCTGATGAAGCATCCCGCGGTGAAGGGCTGACCCTGATGCGATTCCTATTCGAGCCGTGGCCGTGGTACATCGCGGGACCGTTGGTCGGACTCTTCGCGCCACTCCTGCTCTGGCTTGGCAACCGGTTGTTCGGCGTGTCGAGCAATCTGCGCCACCTGTGCGCGGCCATCTATCCGCGTGAGCTTCCGTACTTCGGCTACGATTGGCGCCGAGAGGGTGGGTGGAACCTCGCGTTCGTGGCGGGCATCGTCGTGGGCGGGATTCTCGCCGGCGTCGTGTTTCACAATCCGGAGCCCGTCGCGATCGCCTCGTCGACCAAGGCGTCGCTCGCGTCGCTCGGCCTTCACGACTTCACCGGTCTCGCGCCTCGGGAGCTCTTCTCGTGGGCGGGCCTCGCGACGCGGCGCGGCTTGATCCTCATTGTCGGCGGCGGATTCCTCGTCGGCTTCGGCACCGCGTACGCGGGCGGCTGCACGTCGGGGCACGGGATCACCGGCGTCGCCAACCTCGAGCTGCCGTCGTTCATCGCCCTTGCGGGCTTCTTCGCGGGCGGGCTGCTCGGCACGTTCATCCTGCTCCCACTCGTGCTCGGGTGACGCCGGCCGCCGACGTTAGGGCGAGAGAGACCGCGATCTCCAACTCGTTTCTGGCGAACGACGCGCCATCCGGTGCGCCGCATGCGCCAGGACTGTGGGTCTACCTCCTCGTCGGCGTGCTCTTCGGCATCACCATCACGAAGGCGGAGGTGATCTCCTGGTTCCGCATCCAGGAGATGTTCCGCTTTCAGGGCTTCCACATGTTCGGCGTGTTCGCCACGGCGCTGCCGACGGCGATCGTCACGGTGCAATTGCTCAAACGCCGGTGGGGACGCACACTCGGCGGTGATCCCATCGTCGTGCCGCCCAAGCACCTCGGTACGGGGGTGCGCTATAGCGTGGGCGGCACGATCTTCGGGCTTGGCTGGGCGCTCACCGGTGCGTGCCCGGGGCCGCTGTTTGCGCTCCTCGGCAGCGGTGTCGGCGTGATGAGCGTCAGCATCATGAGCGCCATGCTCGGCACCTGGACGTACGCGCGGCTTCGTGGCAGGCTTCCGCACTGAGATGCCACGACACATCCAACCGACAGCATGCGCACAACCTTGATCACGAGCCTCGTTGCTTTCGCTGCGATGGAGGCGGCTCGGATCGGGTTCGGCAGTGGGCCCGCCACGCTGGCGGATGCCGCGTCGACCGGCGCATACTGAGCGCTCACGCAAGCTGACCACCGACCCGGCCAACGAGAGACGCCGCGATGTCCCCCACTCGCCGTCAGTTCCTCCACACCGGTGCCGCCGCCGCGGCCGGCCTCATGCTGCCTCGCGTCGCGGGCGCAGCGGGCCGACTGCACCGCGCCGACACCTTCGAGCCGACGTGGGCCTCGCTCGCGCAGTACAAGACCCCCGACTGGTTCCGCGACGCGAAGTTCGGCATGTGGGCGCACTGGGGGCCCCAGTGCCAGCCCGAGCAGGGCGACTGGTACGGCCGCCAGATGTACCTCCCGGGCCATCGCCAGTACGTCGCGCACTGCGCGCGCTACGGTCACCCGTCGAAGTCGGGCTTCAAGGACGTGATCCGGCAGTGGCGCGCCGAGGAGTGGAAGCCCGACGAGCTCGTGGCGCTGTATCAAGCTGCAGGCGCGCAGTACTTCATGACGCTCGCCAACCATCACGACAACCTCGACCTCTGGGACTCGAAACATCAGCCCTGGAACTCCGTGCGCGTCGGCCCCAGGAAGAACATCGTTGGCGGATGGGAGCGCGCCGCGCGCCGCGCTGGCCTCAAGTTCGGCGTGTCGGTGCACGCCGCACACGCCTGGAGCTGGTACGAGACGGCGCAGGGCGCCGATAAGACCGGTCCGTGGGCCGGCGTGCCGTACGACGGCAAGCTCACGCGCGCCCAGGGGAAAGGGCAGTGGTGGGACGGGCTCGACCCGCAGGACCTGTACGAGCAGCGGCATGCGCCCGGCAAGGGTCTCGTGTGGGACTGGGAGGCCGCGAAGGGGAGCAGCATCCCCGATAAGGCCTACTGCGAGCGGTTCTACGCGCGCACCGTTGATCTGATCGAGAAGCACGATCCCGACATGGTGTACTTCGACGACACCGCACTGCCGCTGCATCCGATCAGCGACGTCGGGCTCCGGCTCGCCGCGTACTACTACAACCGCAGCATCAAGCGCCATGGCGGACGCCTCGAGGGCGTGATCACGGGAAAGGTCCTCACGCCGGAGCAGCGCAAGTGCATGGTGTGGGACATCGAGCGCGGTGTCGCCAACGAGATCCAGCCGCTGCCGTTCCAGACCGATACCTGCATCGGCGACTGGCACTATTCCCGCCCGGTGTTCGCGCGACGCGGCTACAAGTCACCGACGACGGTTGCGCAGATGCTCGTCGACATCGTCAGCAAGAACGGCAACCTGATGCTCAACGTCCCGCTGCCGGGCTCCGGCGCGCCCGACGACGAGGAGCTCGCGTTCGTCGCCGACTTCACGCGCTGGATGACGGTGAACAGCCGCGCGATCTTCGGCAGTCGCCCCTGGGCGGTATACGGCGAGGGACCATCGGTGCAGTCCACCTCGGCGCTGCGCGAGCAGGGTTTCAACGAAGGAAGAAACAAGCCCTACACCGCTGAAGACCTACGCTTCGTGCAGAAGGGTGGAAAGCTCTACGCCTTCGCGCTCGCATGGCCGGACAACAAGCGGCTCACGATCAGATCACTCGCCAGTGGATCGCCACACGCTCCGGGGCAGATCGAGCGCGTGGAGCTGCTCGGCGCCAAGGCGCCGCTCGATCATACGCGCGACGCTGAGGGCCTGCATCTCACGCTGCCCGAGGGCAGATCCAGCGGCTACGCGTTCACCTTCGACTACGTCTTCACCTTCGAGATCTCCGGCCAGGGTCTCACGCGGGGATGATGCGCACTCCGACATCTACACCGACACCGACACCGATACCGAGATGAAATCCACCTGGGCCGACGTCGACGATTTCTTCACGCAGCACCTCCTGCCCGCCGACGAGGTGCTGCAGAAGGCGATGGACGCGAGCGCCGCCGCCGGGCTGCCGCCGATCAGCGTCACGCCGCCGCAGGGGAAGCTGCTGCACCTGCTCGCGCGGATGCGCGGCGCGCGCCGCATCCTCGAGGTGGGCACGCTCGGCGCCTACAGCACGATCTGGCTCGCGCGCGCACTCCCGCCCGGCGGAAGCGTGATCTCCCTCGAGATCGACCTGCATCACGCGACGGTCGCGCGCGACAACGTGGAGCGCGCCGCGCTGAGCGACCGCGTCGAGATCCGCCTGGGCACCGCCGCGGATCTCCTCGACGCGATGATCGCCGACGGCACCGAGCCGTTCGACTTCATCTTCATCGACGCGGACAAGGCGAGCAGCGACGTCTACTTCGAGGCGTCGCTGAAGCTCTCTCGCGAGGGGACGGTCATCGTCGTCGACAACGTCGTGCGCGACGGCAAGGTGGCCGACGCGGAGAGCACAGACGCGGACATCCGAGGCATCCGCCGGATGACGGAACGGCTCGCGCACGAGCCGCGCGTCTCGGCCACCGCCATCCAGACCGTCGGCGGAAAGAGCTACGACGGCTTCCTGCTCGCCATCGTGACGACGCCGGGCACTGCGGCGTGAGACGCGACGGGTGACGACGCCCGATTCGACGCCCCCGAAGAAGCTCGAGGCGCCGCCAGAGGCCGAGCGCGCGCCGATGGTGTCGTGGTTCGATCCGGCTGAGCTCATGCGCACCGGACTACAGGTTATCATCTCCACGATGTTCGGGCGCAGCGCCGACCGCCGCGTCATGGATGCCGTCGTGCATCCGCTCGTCGTGCCATGCCACAGCGAGGTGGGTGAGGAGCTCTGGATCGACTACGTTGCCGACACCGGCGACGGTTGGAACTCCACGTACGCCGTCGCGCACGCCGCGTCGCAGCCAGAGCTGGAGCTGGAGCTCGAGGGCGGAGGCGAGAAATTCCAGACGAAACGCGGCCGGATCCTCGTCTTCGGCGGAGACGAGGTCTACCCCACGCCGACGCGCGACGAATACAAGAGGCGGCTCGTGGCGCCGTACGAAACGGCACTGCCGAACTTTGCGGAGTCGGGCCACAAGGTGTTCGCCGTCCCAGGGAACCACGACTGGTACGACAGCCTGGTGGCGTTCTCACGCCTGTTCTGCAGCGAGAAGGGGCGGTGGATCGGCGCGCGGAAGACGGGGCAGACGCTGAGCTACTTCGCCGTCAAGCTCCCGCACGACTGGTGGCTCATGGGAGTCGATCTACAGCTCGACTCCGACATCGACGAGCCGCAGCTCAAGTATTTCCGCGAGCTCATGGCCCGCGAGAAGATTCCGGAGGATGCGAGGATCATTCTCTGTGTCGCCGAGCCACACTGGATCTTCGAGGCGCTGTACGCCACGTACGATCCCACGGTGAGCGAGCGCAATCTCGACTACCTCGATCGCAAGGTGTTCGGCGACCGCGTCGCGGTGTACCTGGCCGGCGACCTGCACCACTATCGCCGCCACGCGACCGCCGGCGACTGGCGCCAGAAGATCACTGCCGGCGGCGGCGGCGCGTTCCTTCATCCCACCCACACCGACGAGGAAAAGCTCGCGTCCGTGTCGGACGACTTTGCGTTCAAGACGAGCTTTCCGACAGCGGCGGAGTCGCGCGCGGTGGCCTGGAAGTATCTCGGATTCTCCAGGCTGAACCCGACGTTCGGGCTCGCCACGGCAGTGGTCTACCTCCTGATCGCGTGGGCGGCAAAGGCAGACGTCGGACGGCTCGGCATCACGAGTATCTGGGAAGTGATCGTGACCGTGACACGTGCCGCGCTGAACAGCCAGATTGCGGTGCTGTGGGCCGCGCTGATCCTGTTCGGCTTCTATTTCTTCACGGACACGCACTCGAAGCGATACAAACGCTGGGGCGGTCTCACGCACGCGGTCAGCCATCTCCTCGCGTCGTTCTTCATCGGCTGGTTTGCGCTCTGGTTCACCATCTCCGTCATCGGCCTCCAGCCCGAGCGCATCCCGCAGCTCGTCGTGACGGGGATCATCATCATGGTGTTGGGCTATCTGATCGGGCCGATGATCATGGGGATCTACCTCCTCGTGTCGCTCAACGTCTTCGGCCGGCATGCGGGCGAGTTCTCGGCGCTGCACCACGAGGACTACAAGAGCTGGCTACGGCTCCACGTCACGCGCGAGGGCACGCTGGAGATCTATCCCATCGGCATCCGCACCGTGGCCAAGCGGTGGCGCGAGAATCCCTCCCGCTCCGACGCGTCGCCGTCGCTTCTTGTGCCCGACGACTCGGCCGCGATTGCACCGGGGCTCATCGAGCCGCCGATCACGGTGCGGCGGGTGTTCGGGCAGGTGGCCGGCAGCTAGTGTAAACTGTCGATTCGTCGCCAGTGTTGCATCGCACGTTGCCGATCCATGACGCAGGAGAGTCCGTGATGACTGCCGCCACGCCGCCGGAAACGTTTCCACTCGCACAAGAGAGCGAACGCCGGCCCGCGTCGCCGCTCGTGATTCGCGTGGCGGACGTGTCGATGATCGCCGGGGCGGTCGCTCTGGTGGGCAGTGCGCTGATCGAGATGTCGACCGGGATACTGGTGGCGACCGCGCCGTGGCTCTACCTCGCGATCGGCGTGTTCGAGCGGCCGCTGCTGGCGTGCGGTCAAATATTGCTCGTCGGCGGGGCGATTGTCGCCCGGCTCGCGCGGCGGCGCGCAGCGCGAGCCGAATCCGGCCGGTGACGTAGGCGGCTCTTCTCGAGGAACGTCGAGCGGCCCTCACGGGCCACGTCGCGGGTGTAAAGCGGTGTCGGCGGCAATCAGCAGTCCTCGGGGCTATGTGGAAACCGCTATCGCCGTTTCTCGAACGTCATCGCGTCCATCGTCACGAGCGAATTGAACTGACCGATCCCCCCCGCCGGCGAACGGAGCACGACGTATAGCGCCCGCTCTCCCGACGCCGACAGCGCGACCGACTGCGTGTACCACTTGTCGGCTACCGCCGGCCGCACGTCCGTGCTGCCGAGCAACGCCCCGGTCGCACTGTCGGCACGCAGCTCCACTGTGAACGGATGCCGGTTGTCCCCCGAGCGGAACTCGAAGGTGACCTGCGCGATACCGGACAGATCGAGCCTGCCCATGAAGAGATGCGCGTTGCCGGCGTACGCCGTGGCCAGCATCCCGGCCGCGCCATCGGGTCC
>JBDSDB010000236.1:0-27395 GCA_039920785.1 Gemmatimonadaceae bacterium | reverse complement strand
CGACCTTCGTCATGAAGAGTGGATCGATCGTGAAGCGGTAGCAGGCAGCCCAACGCGTGGGAGCCGCACGCACCGCGTCAGCTCTTCCGCTTCGCGCTCGAGCCCGTGCCGGCATCGGCTGCGTCGTCATCGACGGCGTGGTGATGCTCGTCAACGTCCTTCGCGAGGCGCGACTTCTCGCTGTTCTTCTCGGCGTCGTCGTGCTGCTGGCGCCCTTCGAACAGACGGTCCTTGCCGCTGTCGTCATGCTTGCTGATCTCAGCCGGATCGTGACCGGGCCCAGCGGCCTTCTCGTCGTTCGCGTGCTCGGCCGTCGCTGCCGCGTCCAGCGCGCGGTCGCTCGCATCGTGGGTGTGGCCGGTGGCGCTCTTGTCCTTCGACATCTGATGCCTCTTTGAGAGTATGGACGGCGATGAAGGGCACGGGTCGTGCCGCATCCCCAATTCGGGCGAATTCCTATTCGCCCGTGTCCTTGTGCGCGGCGGCGACCGGCTTGGACTGCGCAGACCCTTGCTCGCGCAGCCAGATGGAGAGCAGCACGAGCACGGCGACCGAGAAGAACTCGCTCTGCCAGTTCTGGAACGACTCGAACCAGAACTGGCTCGACGCGAGGTAGCCGAGCGCGCTCACCGGCTCGGCACCGTGCGCTCGTTGCGCCTCGCTGTACGCGGCTGCGCCTCCCACGGCGTGAAGCGCGAACGTCACGAAGAACAGCCCGAACAGGGTGATGCTCAGCGAATGCTTGTACAGCGTCAACGCGATTCCACCGCGACGCACCGGCCACGGTGCGTCGGGATCGCCACGCGCCTCCTCCGGCCGCTGGTCCACCGCGTCGGGCTGCTCGATGGTCTTCGACTCGGACGAGCCGCGTTGATAGAGGAATGCGGTGAGGACCACGAAGAGCCCCATCTGGAGGAACTCCGACTCCCAGTTCTCCATCGTCGCCTCGACGAACGCGCCGGTGTGCAGATACGCGGTCATGCCGACCTGCGGCTGGCCGTGGTCGCGCTGCTCCCCGTTGTAGACGGCGCGGCCGGTCAGCACCTGGCCGACGAACGCGAAGAGGAAGAGGGTGACAGTGGCAATGGTGAGCCCGTTCTCGTAGACAAAGCGCCCAACGCCGGACCGTTTCCGGAGCGCGAGCGTTCGCTGCACGGCGGTTCGCGTCGCCCAGCCGGCCGTTCGTTCCTGCTCGTCGCTGCGACCCTGCTCCGCGGCGCGATCGACGGCGGTACGTGCTTCGTCCAAGGCCTCGTTCGACATCATCGCTCCGCATGCTGGTTTGGCGTCGGCAAGGGCAAAAGGCATTCCGATGGCCGCGGTCGCTCGTGCGGGCGAGCTCAGCGCGGGTTCGCTCTGGTGGCGGAGCAGGCGGTGCTGCTCAGAGCATTGTCGCACAGGCGGTGCAGCAGCGTGCTGGCAGACTCGATGTGTTCGTGCCGATGAGAACCACGCCGGCGCCGGCGAAGATCTCGTGATACCGGTCGAGGACGAACTCCATGCGTCGTACGTGGCGCGGGACTCCTCCTTGATCTCGAGCGCGAGTAGGAAGGGCGGGTCCGCATCCGGCGTCAGCCTGCCACGCCGCGCGACGAGCGCTGCAAGCGGCGCGAGGTACGACGATTCGAGCGTCGGCGCTCCGCGTGCCTCGCGTCATCCATCAGGACTGCCGCCCGCGCCGCCGCGCCGACAAT
Organism: Gemmatimonadaceae bacterium; assembly: GCA_039920785.1. Taxonomy (GTDB): domain Bacteria; phylum Gemmatimonadota; class Gemmatimonadetes; order Gemmatimonadales; family Gemmatimonadaceae; genus AG11. Next base: position 25,701 of record JBDSDB010000236.1, on the reverse strand, counting down.
CGCGATGGCGAGCCCGTCAGTTCTCACATCGATTCGAAAGGTAGTGCAGGCTGCTCGATAACCCGGCCATCGATGCGGCAGGTCCACCACCCCTCATCCGGGAGAGTGAACGACTTCCCGCCGTCGGCCGCATGGCTCCCGATACAGAGGGCGCTGGCGGACGACCGGGACCGTCGCCAGAATCGTCACCAGAGTTTGTCACGTTCCGCTGCAAAATGTGGTGGCGGGTTCGCCCTGGTGCTCCTCCACCCGCGAGCGAGCACCGATCCCGTCGTTCCCTCACACGGATACCGACAATGCGGATTTTCCTCATCGCCTGGCTCCTCGTCGCCACTGCATCGACCGCGCAAGCACAGGAGTCGGAAGGCTCGGCGGCGCGGGGATCGATCGTCGGCACCATCGTCACCGCGGAGGAGCAACCGTTGGCCGGCGCGCGCGTGGTGGTCTTCTCCGGCACCCGAGTCGTCGGACAGGCCAACGCCACGCAGTCGGGCGCGTTCCGCATCGAGCGCGTGCCGGCGGGCACCTACAGCCTCGTCGCCTCTCGCCTCGGCTACGCGCCGCGCACGGAGCCGGTGACGGTGACGTCCGGCGGGAGCGCCACGGTTCGCTTCGTTCTCACGCCTACCGCCACGCAGCTCACCCAGGTGACGACCACCGCGTCGCGCCGGCAGGAGAAGATCCTCGATGCGCCCGCCTCGGTGAGCGTGGTCTCCACCGAGCAGATCGCCGAGCGGCCCTCGCTCTCGGTGATGGACAACGTGCGCACCCTCCCTGGCGTGGACGTCGCGCAAGGTGGGCTCGTGCAGTCCGCGATCGTGGCGCGCGGGTTCAACAACGTTTTCTCCGGCTCGATGCTCACGCTCATCGACAACCGCATCGCGTCGGTCCCGTCGCTGCGGGTGAACGTGCCCTTCCTGTTCACCACGTCCAACGAGGACATCGAACGGATCGAGGTGCTCCTCGGTCCCGCCGCAGCGCTCTACGGTCCCAACAGCGCGAACGGTGTGCTCCACATCATCACCCGGTCCCCCTTCACGTCGCAGGGCACCACGCTCACGGTGGACGCGGGCGAGCGCTCGGTGCTGCGGGTGGCCGGCCGTCACGCCGGCGTCGTGGGCGACAAGCTGGGATTCAAGCTCACGGGTGAGTTCATGCGCGGCCACGACTGGGAGTTCAACGATCCGGCGGAGCCGAAGGTGTTTCCCAATACGCCGAACACACCGAGATCGCGGGTCGGGCAGCCGAACGTCCGCGATTTCGACATCGAGCGGTACGGCGGCGAGGCGCGCGTCGACTATCGGTTCGGCGAGACCACCGAGTGGATCAACACATATGGTCTCACCAACGGCGGAAGCGCGGTGGAGCTGACGGGCGCGAACGGCGCCGGCCAGATCAAGAACTGGCGGGTGCAGAGCCTGCAGTCGCGACTGCGGAGCGGACGCCTCTTCGCACAGCTCTTCGCGAACATCAATAACGCGGGAAACAACGACAGCGCGGATGTGAGCGGCACCTACATCCTGCGCACCGGCCAGCCGATCGTCGACAAGTCGCGCGTGCTGGGCGCGCAGGTGCAGCACTCGTCGGACCTGACTCGCACCTCGTCGCTGGTGTACGGGCTCGACTACACGTTCACCAATCCGCGCACAGGCAACACGATCAACGGCCGGAACGAGGACGACGACAACACCAGCGAGATCGGCGGCTACGCGCAGTCCACGACTCGGCTGAACCCGATGTGGGACCTGCTTCTCGCCGCTCGTCTCGATCAGCACAACCGGCTCGACGGCACCTTCTTCTCCCCTCGGGCGGCGATCGTGTTCAAGCCGAACGAGGAGAACAGCTTCCGCCTGACGTTCAACCGCGCGTACAGTACGCCGGCGAACTTCTCCTTCTTCCTCGACCTGCTGCAGGCGGCGAACATCAGCGGGCTGCCGTTCAACGCGCGCGCGGTCGGCATCGTGGACGGCTTCCAGTTCCGCCGCAACTGCACTGGCGGCGCGGGATCGCTGTGCATGCGCTCGCCCTTCACGCCAGCGGCGGCGGGCGGCGCGTCCACCTTCGTGCCGGCCAACGCCGCGGGATACTACCCGGCGGCGCTACAGGTTGCAGTGGCGGGCGGGCTTCGCGCCGGACTGCTCGCGGCGGGGCTACCCGCCGCCGCGGCCGATGCCACGATCGCGCGGCTCGCGACCTTCAACGCCCCCACGGCCAACGTCGGCACGCGGCTCACCTACATCACGAACGGCGTCACGGTCACCCCCGACCAGATCGTGGACCTCGGCAAGCTCAAGCCGTCGTACACGAACATGCTCGAGCTGGGCTACAAGGGGTCCATCGGCGGGAAGCTCTTCCTCGCCACCGACGTGTGGTATCAGCGGCGCGAGAACTTCACGACTGCTGCGCAGAACTTCACACCGAACGCGCTCCTCGACGGCCCCACGCTCGCCGCGGCCCTCGCCGCCCATCTCCAGCCGGTGCTCGGCGCAAGCGCGGCCACCGTCGCCGCGAGCGTTGCCGGCAGCCTCGCGCGCATCCCGCTCGGCACCGTGGTGCCGGACAGCCGCGTGACGACGAACGGCGACATCGCCTTCACGTACCGCTCGATCGACAAGTCGATCAACCTCAGCGGCGCCGACCTGGCGCTCGACTACGCGATCACGGCGGACTTCACCACCACGGGCACCTACTCGTGGGTCAGCAAGACGTCGTTCGACATCGACCCGGGGCAACCGCCGCTCACGCTGAACTCGCCCGACCACAAAGCCTCGCTCGCCTTCCGGCACAACTACAGCCCACGCAGCATCACCACCGAGATCCGCGGCCGCTATCAGAACACCTTTCCCGTGAACTCTGCCGTGTTCGTCACCGGCACCGAGCTCACCGCGCCGGACGGCAGCAAATACCGCTATCAGCAGCCGCCCACCGCGATGTTCCTCGACGCGCAGTTCTCGATCAAGCTGCCGCAGGTCGGGCGTGGCGCGCTCTTCTCGCTCGGCGGGACGAACTTGCTGGACAACAAGGTGGTGATGTTCGCGGGCGTCCCGGAGATCGGGCGCCTCGTGATGTCGCGGCTGCAGTTCACGTTCTAGAAATTTTTCACGCTATTTCGGGCGCCCCGACCCCAAGTCAGTTTGTTTTTGCAGTTGATCCGTGACATCCGCGTCATCCGCGTTCCCGCTTTTCTGACGCCACGAGATATCAATGCGCCGCGCCGACCTCGCGCGCCGGTCCGCCCGGTCGCGTGAGCAGCCATTGCGCATCCAGCGCGCGCGTCGGGAACGCGCGCTCGTAGTCGGCGCGCCACGCATCGAGGAACGCCGCCGCATCGGCGGCGGGCGCCATGGCCCATACCGCGCCGCCGAATCCCGCGCCGAACGCAGACGCGGCCACGGCGCCGAGCGCGCGCGCCGAGCGCGCTAGATGGATCGTCTCGGCGACCTGATTGCCCAGCGCGTGCTCGGCCATCTCCATCGAGCGATCGACGAGCCGGCCGAGCGAGGTGAAGTCGCGATCCCGGATCGCATCGCCGACGCCCGGGACGATCACCTCGATCTCTTCGCGGAACTGCGCGAGCCGGGGCGCGAGGTACGACGCGGGGAACTTCTTCACGCCGGCCTCGGCGAGACTCGTGAGCCTCGCGGGTGCCTCCGTGCTGCTCGCGAGCGCCGCCGCGAGCGTGGAGTCCGCGCGCAGGGTGGCCGCGTTCCAGGCATTCACGAGCGCGCGAGTGCCGTCGGATGCGCGATTGTAGCGCGCTCTCGCGTTGCCTGTCTTCGTCGCCGCCACGCCACTTACGCCGATGAGGAGCGCATACTCCGTCGGCCAGGGGACGCGGCGCTCGAGACGGGCCGGCAGGTAGGTGAATTGCGCCACACTCTCCGCCTCCGCACAGACGATGGCGACGTGGTCCTGCGCGCCGCCGCGCACACCCACGCCGTCGTCGCCGGGGAGGCTCGCGTACGGCGCGCCGGTCTCCATCGCGGCGAAGTATTCCGCGCGCGCGATCGCGTCGGGCACCAGCTCGCGCCAGCGCGGATCGCGCTCCATATCGTTGGCGTCGGCCAGCGCGGTGCCGATGGCCACGGTGAGCGCGCTCGAGCTGCTCAATCCCGCCGATGGCGGCAGCGAGCCGCGCAGGCGGACGTCGATGCCCGTGGTGGCATCCGGGAAGTCGCGCGCGAAGCGGCGCGCGACGGCGAGCACGTACGAGCTCCGGCGCGGGCTGCCGTGCACGCGCACCGCGTCGGCGCGCAACGGGGCCTCGACGACACCTCGCCGATTGGCGTCGACGACCCGGATGACGGAATCGCGCAGCGGCGTCGCGCTCGCGGTGATGGCCAGATCCACGGCGCATGTCAGCGAGCGGCCGCCGGCGTAGTCGACGTGCTTGCCCACGAGCTCCACGCGGCCAGGCACGACATACTGCCGGGTCATGGCTGCCTCACGTGCGCGGATGCACGCGCTCGAGCCGCGACGCGACGAAGGCGACGTCGGCGCGACTAGACAGGTCGAGCACGCCCGCTCGCATGGGAACCACACGGAAGCGCTCGCCGAGCTCGCGGATGGCGAACATCGCGGCGTCGGCCAGCTCAAGCTCACCGCGCGTCGACGGAGGGATTCGCGCACACGCCTCGAAGATCAGGGGTGTGAACGACCAGAGGTTCATCGACACCCACCGCTCGGCGCGGAGAGCGAGCGGATCGTCCGCCGCTGGCTTCTCGCGGATCTCGCGCAGCCAACCATCGTCGTCCGCGTCGAGGAGTGCGTAGCGTAGCACGCGCTCCGCTTCGATGCCGCCGTCGGCCACGAGCGCTTCGGCACCGAACGCCACCAGGCCCGCGCCGCCGACAGCGGCGAGATTGGAGTACGCCGCGATCGGATAGTAATTGTCCGAGTTCAGCACGAGAAACGGCGCGTCGTGCACCGCATCGCGCGCCGCGTGCACTGCGTCGGCCGTGCCCTTCGGCTCGGCCTGGATGGCGAAGCGCACTCGCACCCTGCTCGGGACAGCCGTGATCTCATAGTAACGACGCACCTCCTCGTGCTCGGGGCCGATCACGAGCACCACGTCCGTGACGCCCGCGTCGGCGAGCGCGGAGATCACATAGTCGAGAAAGGGACGCGAGAACAGCGGCATCATCCCCTTGGCGCCGGCGGCCGCGGCACGTGTCTGCTCGGCGGTGAGCGTCTCGGCACCGGACTCGCGGCGCATGCGTGTGCCGAGGCCGCGCGCGAGGATCACGGCCTGCGCCGTCGGTACCGCGATGCTCACGTAGTCGCCCAGTACCCGCGCAGCACTTTGAGCATGCCGACGAAGCTCAGCACGCAGACCGCCAGCCAGGTCCAGAACTGTGGCATGCGCCCGTAGAGAAGACTACCCGTGCCGAACAGCGCCGAGTACACGAAGGTGCAGCCCAGCATCCAGCCGAGCAGCGCCTGCGGAAGCGCGTCGGGGGTGCCGCTGATGCCAGTGGCCCGCTCGACGGGCTTCCAGCCGGGACCAGAAGGGCGCACGAGCCTGAAGAAGCCTGCGAGGGTGGCCTCGTCGGTCGGCGGCGCGAGGAATGTCGTGACGATCCATACGACGGACGTCACGCCGACCGTGACGAGCAGCGACACGTGCGACGCCACCTCGAGCCCGTTCTTTCGCGCGATGAAGAACGCGAGCGCGACGACGAACGAGCTCGTCATGGCGGCGATCTCGCTCCATGCGCTGACGCGCCACCAGAACCAGCGCAGGAGATAGAGCAGTCCGGTGCCCGCACCGATGGAGAGGATCAGGTCGAACGCCTCCTTCGCCGTGCCGAGCGCGTACGTCGTCAGCGCGGCGAGAATCATCAGTGCAGCGGTGGTGAGCCGGCCCATCAGGACGTAGTGCTTCTCGCTGAGTCCGGGGCGGAGGAAGCGGCGATAGAAGTCGTGCACGAGATAGCTGGTGCCCCAGTTGAGATGCGTCTCGATCGTCGAGCGATATGCGGCGAGCGTGCCGGCCACGACGAGCCCCAGGAACCCCGCGGGCAGGAAGCGCATCATCGCCGGATAGGCGATGTCGTTGCCGAGCAGCGATTGATCGAGCTGAGGGAAGGTGCGCGAGATGTCGCCCAGCGTGGGATAGATGATCGTGGACGCGAGCGCGACGATGATCCACGGCCACGGACGCAGCGCGTAGTGCATCACGTTGAACAGGAGCGTGCCCACGACCGCGTCCTTCTCCGACTTGGACGCGAGCATGCGTTGCGCGATGTAGCTGCCGCCGCCAGGCTCGGCGCCCGGATACCAGACCGACCACCACTGCACGGTGAGCGGGAGGACGAACACCGCCGCCGCTACGCTCCAGTCGCCGAAGTCGGGGAGCATCGCCAGTGTCTTCGGCGGCACCTTGGCGAACAGGCCGACGAGACCGCCGACTTCTGGCTGTTGCAGCGCGAAGTAGGCGACCGCAAAGGTACCTGTCATCGTGATGCCGAACTGGATCGTATCGGTGACGAGCACGCCCCACAGCCCGCTCACCGACGCGAAGAAGATCGTCATCACCGAGCAGACGAGCAGCGTCCGCTCCATCGGCCAGCCGAGCACGATGTTGCCGATCTTGGCGGCGGCGAGGTTCACGGTGGCCATGATCACGCAGTTGAAGAAGAGGCCGAGGTACACGGCGCGGAATCCGCGCAGCACCCTGGCCGCCTTCCCCGAATATCGAATCTCATAGAACTCGAGATCGGTGAGCACGCCCGACCGGCGCCAGAGCCTGGCGTAGAAGAACACCGTCATCATCCCCGTGAGCAGGAAGCTCCACCAGAGCCAGTTCTCGGCGACGCCGCGCTCGCGCACCATGTTGGTGACGAGGTTCGGCGTGTCCGTGCTGAAGGTGGTGGCGACCATCGAGATGCCCACGAGCCACCACGGCGCGGCACGTCCCGACGTGAAGAACTCGCTGGTGTTCTCGCTCGCGCGCTTCCAGAAGAAGAGAGCCGGAAGGAAGCTGACGGCGATGCTCGCGCCGATGATCGCCCAGTCGAGCGTCGTGAAGTGGAACGCGGAGGACGAGTTCATGCGCGGGGCTTCTTCCAGTCGCCGCGCGTGAAATCGGGGAACTTCATCGGCGCGCTTCCCCTGGCGACGGACATCTCCGAGAGCGGCAGTGGCGCGCTCCACGCGGCCGCGTCATACACATCGAAGTCTGGCGCGAGCCCCTCCCGCATGCACTCGACGAGGCGGTACGCCATGATGTAGTCCATACCGCCGTGTCCCGCGCCGCGCGCCTTCTCTCCGAGCCGGGTCCACAGCGGATGCTCGAACTTCGCCTTGAGCTCCTCGGAGATCGGCGAGAACCGCTCGCCGCCCGGCGTCCCCTCCACGTAGATGCGCGGCGGATAGTCCTCGAAGGTTCCCTTCGTCCCCATGACGCGATTGTGGCGCGTGTAGGGACGCGGATTGGAGACGTCGTGCTGGAGCATCACCGTGCGGCCGTTCGCCGTCTTGAGGATCGACGTGTTCATGTCGCCGGTGACGTACCGCTCCTTCCACTTGGGATCGGATCTGTCCGGAACCGTCTCGGCGCGATGAAGCGTGAGCCCGCGCTCGGGCGAGCTGACGCTGACGAGATAGTCGAACCGGTCGCCGGCGTGGACGTCGAGATACCAGCTCACCGGGCCGAGCCCGTGGGTGGGATAGAGGTTGGAGTTGGAGCGCGTGTGCCAGGCGCGGCGCCACAGCCCCTCGTCCTTGTTCTCGAACAGGATCCTTCTGAGGTCGTGCAGGTACGCGGCCTCGGCGTGGAGCACTTCTCCGAAGAGTCCCTCGTGGACCATCCGGTTCACCATCATCTCGTTGTAGCCGTAGTTGCAGTTCTCCAGCTGGAGACAGTGCTTCTGTGCCTTCTCGCTCGCGTCGACGAGCGCCCACAGGTCTCTGAGCGTGAGCCCAATTGGACACTCGGCCGCGGCGTGCTTGCCGTGTGCGAGCGCGGCGAGCATCACGGGCGCGTGCCACTCCCACGGGGTTGCCGTGTAGACGATATCGATGTCGTCGCGCGCGACGAGACGCTCGAAGTCGCGCTCTGATTTGGTGTACAGGGTGGGATCGGGCTGGCCCTTCTCCGCGACCATCTTTGCGGCGCGCTGGGCCTTGTCCGGCACGACGTCGCACAGCGCGACGATCCTCACGTGATCCACGCCCAGCAGCTCGGTGAGCACGGAGCGGCCGCGAAGCCCGGTGCCGACGATGCCGACGCGGACAGTGTCGTGCCTCGCGAACGGCACGGCGCGCATGGTCTTCCGTGTCGCCGGCGCGGGGGGCGCGAGATCCGGCTGCGTTGCGGCGGTGACGTTCTCCGCGATCGCACTGGAAAAGGGACCGGCGGCGGCGAGACCGGCACCGGCGAGCGCGGCTGCCTTGAGCAGGTCGCGGCGGGAAAGGTCAGACATGCGAATCCTCGATTGTAGACGGGGCCAATATGGAATGCGGGGCAGGCCGGTGGGAACGGGGAGGGCCACGGCAAACTGAAACGGCAACGGCAACTGCAACGGCAACTACAAGTACGCCGAGCAGAAGCAGACGACGGCGGTACTCGGATTGGCATACATCCCTTCCCAATTTGTGGACGGCTGTCCGCGGCGATAGCTCCTGAGCGTCGCAGCCCGTTGCACGGAGCGCTGAGTCAGGAGAGCTCCGCACTCCGTTTCCGCCGTGCAGTCCGGGGCGGGTCCGGCCCCCTCCACAGGGAGTCGCACGGCGTTCGTACCAGCCTTCAGAACGAGGCCCGAATCGGGATGGCCAATATGCCAAATTCGGTAATCTCGGTATCTGGTACCGCAGTCTTCGTGGTGTACTCGCAGTTGCCGTTGCAGTTGTAGTATTCGAAATGCCTCGCTCCTCCACCCTGCTCGTCATCGACGACGAACCGCAGATCCGCCGCGTGGTTCGCCACGCGCTCGAGGCGGACCATGCACGCGTGCTCGAGGCGGCGTCGGGGCGCGAGGGACTGGACCTGGCGGCGGCGGAGCGGCCAGCGCTGATCGTGCTCGACCTCGGGCTGCCCGACATGTCCGGCGCCGATGTCTGCCGCGACATTCGCGGCTGGTCCACGGTGCCGATCGTCGTGCTCTCGGCGCGGCACTCCGACGAGGAGAAGGCGGCCCTGCTCGACCTCGGCGCGGACGACTACGTGACGAAGCCGTTCAGCACGCTCGAGTTTCAGGCGCGCGTGCGCTCGCATCTGCGCCGCGCGCTTCTGCCCGCGACCTCCGCCGGCGGTGAAGTGAGGATCCACGTCGGCGACGTCGTCATCGACCTTGCGAAGCGCAGCGTGACGCGGGAGGGGGCGTTCGTGCACCTCACACCGATCGAGTGGGAGCTGCTGCGCGTGCTCGCCACGAACGCGGGCCGCACGATGACGCACACGCAGCTCTTCTCGCGCGTCTGGGACCGCCCGCACGGCGACGCGCAGCAGAACCTGCGCGTGCACGTGGCCAGTGTGCGCCGCAAGCTGGAGCGGGATCCGGTGCGTCCGTCGATCATCATCACCGAGCCCGGAGTCGGCTATCGGTTCGAGTCGGGGCGATAGCGCGTGACCCCGCGCGCCGAGCGCCCGCGAGACGCAGACGCGCCCGTGCGTGAGGTGTCCTCGTGGTTCCTGTGGCTGGGCGCGCTCGCCGTGGTCACCGCCGGACTGCTCGCCGTCCGCCCACACCTCGACAAGGCGCACGTCGCGCTCGCGTACCTGCTGCTCGTGCTGGGCGCTGGCGCGCGATCGGGACGCCGGCTGGGCATCGCCGTCTCCGTCGTCTCCTTCTTCTGCTTCAACTTCTTCTTCGTTCCGCCGCATCACACGCTCGTCGTCGCCGCGCCGCTCGATTGGCTGGTGCTCGCCGCCTTCCTCGCCACGGGAGTGATCGCCGCGCAGCTGCTCGCGCGCGCGCAGAGCGAGGCCCGCGCGGCGCGCGAGCGCGCCGACGAGGTGGACCGCCTCGCCGCGCTCGGTGCAGAAGCGCTCAATGCCGGCCGCGCCGAGGGGGCGCTGACGCGGATCGCCGAGGTGGTCCGTGCGACGCTCCGCGTGACGCGATGCGAGGTCTTCGTGCGCGACGGCCACGACGCGGTCACGTTGGTCGCCGAGGCGGGGCCGCCACCGAGCGAAGCGCGCACCGCGGCGGCCGGCACAACGCCGGACACCCAGGCGCCATTCGCGCTTTCGATGGGCGGGGCGCGTCTGGTGGAGTGGGTCGCGGTGAGTGGGCGCTCCGCGTTGGAGCGCATGGATGGCGGCGTGCGCGTCGGCGCGGCCACGGAATACCCGAACGATCCGCTCGACCTCGACGTCACCGGCGCCCAGACGATCCTCATCCCGCTGCGGGTGCGCGATCGCACCGTCGGCGTGCTGCGCATCGCGCACTCGAAAGCGCTCACGCTCGACCGGCCGCAAAGCCGGTTCCTCGCGGCGCTCGCGTACTATGCCGCGCTCGGCGTGGAACGGCTGCGGCTCGTCGCGGAGGCGGAGCATGCGCACGCGCTCCGCGAGGCGGACGAATTGAAGAACGCCCTGCTCGCTTCCGTGTCGCACGATCTGCGCACTCCGCTCACCACGATCAAGGCGCTGGCGCACGACCTCCGCATGGATGGGCACGAGCGGGCGGCGACGATCGAAGAGGAGGCCGACCGGCTCAACCGCTTCGTCGCCGACCTGCTCGATCTGTCGCGCCTCAACGGCGGCGCCTTCACGGTCACGCCGGAGCTGAACGCCGTGGAGGACCTGTTCGGCGCGGCGCTCCAGCGTGCGTCCGGTCTGCTCCGCGAGCACGAGGTCAGCGTCGCCCTCGATACGGCGGAGCCGCTGCTCCTCGGCCGGTTCGACTTCGTTCACTCGCTGCGAGTGCTCGTCAACCTGCTCGAGAACGCGGCCAAGTACTCCCCGGGCGGATCGGTGATCGAGCTGAGTGTCGAGCGGGAGGGCGACGTCCTCCGCATCGTCGTTGCGGATCGCGGGTTCGGCGTGCCCGCGGGCGAGGAGGACCGCATCTTCGAGCCGTTCTACCGTCCGAGCGGACGACCGGACACGAGCGGCGCCGGACTGGGCTTGTCGATCGCCCGCCGGATGGCGGAAGCACAGGGCGGCACTGTGACGTACGAGCCGCGCGAGGGGGGCGGCAGTCGGTTCATGCTCCAGCTCGCGGCCGCCGATGTCTCCACGCTCGACTCGCCGCCGAGCTCCACGGAATCTTTGTGAAATCTTTGTGACCCTTCGGGCGGTCCTTTGTGCGGTCTTCATGGGAGATCCGGTACGATCCATTCGTGCTCCCGCGCTTCAGCGGCGCACGAGCTGAGACCATGACCGCCGATCCCGCTTCAACGTTTCGCCAGCACCGCGCCGAGACGGCTACCACCGCCGCCGATCCAACGCCGGAGCGCCGTCACCCCGAGGGGCCGATCGCGGTGCCGCACCTCGCACCCGACGGTCACCACGCGGCGAAGCCAGCGCCAACAGGACGCCGGCTCGCCGTGCTCATGCTCACGACGCTCGGCGTCGTCTACGGCGACATCGGCACGAGCCCGCTCTACACGATCAAGGAAGCGTTCGGGCCGGCGTACGGACTCACTCCCACACTCGCCAACGTCTACGGGATCATGTCGCTGGTGTTCTGGGCGATCATGCTCGTCGTCGTCGTGAAATACCTCGTGTTCATCCTGCAGGCGGACAACCGTGGCGAGGGGGGAGTGCTGGCGATGCTGGCCCTCGTGCTGCAGCGGCAGCACAGAATGGGCGACCGCAAGCAGCGTGCGGTGCTCGTCATCCTCGGCGTGTTCGGTTGCGCGCTCCTTTACGGCGACGGCATCATCACGCCGGCCATCTCCGTGCTCGGCGCTGTGGAAGGGCTCAAGATCGTCGCCCCCGGACTGGAGCGCTTCGTCGTCACCGTGACGGTCGGCATCCTGGTGCTCCTCTTCATGGTGCAGCGGATGGGCACGGCCAAGGTCGGGAAGGCGTTTGGTCCGATCACCCTCGTCTGGTTCGTCACGATCGGCCTGCTCGGGGTGATCGAGATCGCGCGGGCGCCAGGGATCCTCGCCGCGGTGAACCCGATGTATGGCGCGCGCTTTTTCCGTGAGAATGGGCTGGTGGGCTTTGCGAGCCTCGGCGCCGTCTTCCTCGCTGTCACCGGCGCGGAGGCGCTCTACGCCGACATGGGGCACTTCGGGCGAAAGCCGATCCGGCTGGCCTTCTTCGCCCTCGTCCTGCCCGCGCTGCTGCTCAACTATTTCGGCCAGGGCGCACTGCTCCTCCGCAACCCCGAAGCCGTCGTGAACCCGTTCTACCTGCTCGCACCACGCTGGTTCCTCTATCCGCTGCTGCTCATCGCCACGCTCGCGGCCATCGTCGCGTCGCAGGCGCTCATCTCCGGCGTGTTCTCGCTGGCGCAGCAGGCGGTCCAGCTCGGATTCTGGCCACGTCTCACGATCGTCCACACCTCGGAGGAGGAGCACGGACAGATCTACGTGCCGCAGATCAACATGGCCCTGATGATCGGCACGCTGCTCATCGTCTTCGGCTTCCAGACGTCGAGCGCGCTCGGCGCGGCGTATGGCATCGCCGTCACCGGGACGATGGCGATCACCACGCTGCTGTTCGCCTTCGTGGCGCGGTCGAGATGGAACTGGCCGCTGTGGCGGGTGATTGCGCTGGCCGAGTTCTTCTTCGTCATCGACTTCGCCTTCCTCGGCGCCAACGCGCTCAAGATCGCCAGCGGTGGCTGGGTTCCGCTCGTCATCGCCGTCGGCGTGCTGACGCTGATGACGACGTGGAAGCGCGGCCGCGAAGCGCTCAACGCCGTCATGCACAGCGCCAGTCTTCCCATCGAGCTCCTGCTCGCCGAGCTCACGCGGCGCCCTCCGCCGCGGGTGTCGGGCACCGCCGTGTTCCTCACCTCGGACACCGAAGGCGCGCCGGTCGTGCTGCTGCATCATCTCAAGCACAACAAGTCGCTGCACGAGCAGGTCGTGCTTCTGTCCGTCACCCCCACCGACGTGCCGTACGTGGAGGACGCCGAGCGCGTGCAGTTGGCGGAGATGGGCCAGGGGTTCTACCGCGTGTTCGTCCGCACCGGCTTCATGGAGACGCCGAACGTGCCGCAGATCCTGGAGCTCTGTCGCGCCCTGGGGTTGATCACGAGGCCGATGGAGACGAGCTACTATCTGGGCCGCGAACAGCTGCTCCCCATCGGAAAGTCGAAGATGGCGCGCTGGCGCAAGAAGCTGTTCATCCTCATGTCGCGCAACGCACAGTCGGCGGCGCACTTCTTCGGCCTGCCGTCCAACCGTGTGGTGGAGCTGGGAGCGCAGATCGAGCTCTGAGGCGCGGTGTCCTCTCCGCGTCCTTCGCCTGTCTCCAAATCCGGACGACACGGCTGTCGACGAGCGGTCGGGCGTGTGAAGTAAAGCGTTACCGCACAGCATCTTGACTCGACGAGAGCGAGTGGCGCCGAAGCTGCCTTAGCATGAGGCATGTTCTCGCGCGCGAGCTTCCGCCCGATCGTCGTCGCCCCACTCACACTGCTCGTCCTCGCCGGATGCGCACAGGGGTCGACGTACGGCATCTCGAACGGGACGATCCTCTCGACGGTCATTCGCGCGGGCGAAGCGATCGGCCGGTCCGGATCGAGCACCGGCTCGTCGCGTGGAGGTTCGACGACGCGCACATCACGCGGGATTCCCCGCTCGCCCGCGCCAACCGCCGTCGCCGCGCGGGTGCTCGGCACCGCGGACCGCTACGTCGGGGTGCGCTACACGTGGGGCGGTAACACGCCGAGCAGTGGCTTCGATTGCTCGGGGTTCACGAAGTACGTCTTCGCCGCGCACGGGATCGAGCTGCCGCGAACCTCGCGCGAGCAGGCGCGCGCCGGCCAGGGCGTCCCGCTGGACTTCGGCGCCATGCTGCCCGGCGACATCCTGCTGTTCGCCGAGCCGCGCGAGGCGATCTCGCACGTGGCCATCTACGTGGGGGGCGGAGAGATCATCCACGCGTCGTCCGCTCGCGGAGGGGTGGGCTACCTCGACCTCGACGCGGGCGGCACTGACTGGTACGTGCAGAACATGGTCGCCGTGCGGCGGCTCACGTCCAACGGACGCAGCCTCGTCCAGTCACTGAAGTACCTGACCATTCCGGGCACGCCCCTCGATCCGCCCGACCGCGCGCCGCTTCCACGCTAGACCGTCTGGACTCTCGACGGCCAGGTCGCGAGCACGACGCCCGTGAGGGCCAGCCCGTACGCCGCGGCCTGTACGGCACTGAAGTGCTCGCCGAGCAGCAGCACTCCCACGGCACCCGCGGTGATGGGAAGGAACACGGAGAATACTCCCGCCGACGATGCCGGTACCTGCTTGAGACCAGTCATCCAGAGCCACACCGTGCCCATGCTCGCGGCGAGCGCGTAGAAGACGAGAAGGGCCCACGATGCCGGCCGTACCGCCGAGAAATCGAAACTCGTGGCCTGCCAGAATCCCAATGGCGTGACGAGCGTGAGCCCCCAGAGGTTGATCAGCGCGCTGATGCGCTTCGCCGACACGTTGCCCGTGAGCTGCTTCCCGATCACCACGTAGAAGGCCTCGCACACCACCGCGCCGAGCAGGAGCAGGACGCCGATCAACGATCCCTCGCGCGGCGCGCCCGTCTGCCGCACGAACGCCACGAGCGCGATGCCGGCGACGGCGAAGACGATGCCTGCCGCGACGCGCGACGCGATGCGCTCACGCAGAAACACGAGGGACAGGATGGCGACGACGCCAGGGATGGCCGCCATGATCACCCCCGCGGCGAGCGCCGACGAGCGCGCGACTCCGAACAGCATGCAGATGGAGAAGAGAAAATTGCCGATGAACGACTCGAGGAAGACGAGCCGTCGGTCGCGCGCACTGAGCGTCGGCTCGTTGGGCGCGCGTCGAACCCACGTCGCCATGGCGACGGCGGCGATGCCGAACCGCAGCCACGCGAGCAGGAAGACGGGGAAGGCGAGGACGAGCAACTTGGACGTCCCCACGTAGACGCCGACGAGCGCCATCGCCGCGGCGAGCGAGAGGAACGACAGCCACGGGACGCCGCGAGCGCTCGGCTCCGTCACGAGGATAGCCGCCGAGCGTCTACGGCGTCGCCCGTGCGGGCGCGGGCGCCGCGCCGCCGTCCCGCGCGAAGTCCCATGCGCAGACGGCGGTGGTGCGCGCGCCGGCCGGCTGCATCACGCCGAAGCTGCCGGCGACGTCCGCCGTGCTCGACCCGCTGATGCGGCTGCTCGGCGCCGAGTCCTCTACGGTCGGGAAGGTGAACTCGAACGCTTCGCGCGAGATCGCGCTCGTCGACGTCTTACCATTCACGGTCTGCGACTGCGAACCGGTGATGCCCCCGGTCTGCCGCAGCTGCGCGTGCCCCGCGCGGATCAGTCGCCGGCCGTCCGACGCGCGCACGACAACCGAGATCGGCGCGCTCGCGCTCTGCGCGTTCGCCATCCATTGGGCGCTCAGCGCCTGCGTGCCCTGCGTGCGCGTCAGCGATCCCGAGCCGGTCACGCTCCACGACGCCGGATACAGGCGAATCGCACCCTGAACGGTGGGCGTGCGGCCGGCGATCGTCCAGGTCTGCGTCTGCCGATTGGCGTAGCCAGCCCCCTGGGTGTTGACGCCGCACTGCGCCCACCCCGCCCACTGAGCGTCAGGGGCGGTCTGCGGAGACGCGGACCTGGCCAGGCCGATGAGCAAGCCGACGACGAGCAACGTCAGGCGACGCCCTGCGCGCGGCGCACTCTGCATCTGATCGTGTTCGCTCATGTGGTCTACCGATACGAGCAGCGGTCAGGGAAGTCAAGATCACCGTGCCGCCATGCGCTACTCAAGCGGGCGGCACGATGAGGTTCGGCCGCACCTCACAGACGCGCAGACTGGGGCGAAGAACGCATCGCGTAACTGGCGGGACTCTCGTAGATCATGATCGTGAACGCGGTGGCTCCTGGTAGTGAGACGGTGTTGCTCAGGTTGCCTTCACGCAATGACGTGCGAGGCCCGATTATTTCGACAGGGGACCCTCGCCCGTTACCGGCCCTGCCTTAAGATTTCCTTGGCTTCCGCGATCGCTACTTGTGAAGGCATGACCGGGTGTGGGACATTGGCGAGCGTGAAGCTGCACCGCGACCCAACCACCATTGGTTCCCATGTCAGAATCAGAGCGACCGCCTGAGGAAAGAGACCGCGTCAGGCAGTTCAGGCCAGTCGATCTCGATCGGACCGTGATCGCGGTGCCGTTGCTTCAGAAGATGAAGGCCGACGCCATTCGCATCGCCGAGCTGAATCAGGTCGATCCCACCGCGACGAAGAATTACAACGCCGCCCTCGAATACGATCCGGACTATCCGGGCGGACCTGCCGCGGCTCATGCGGCCACTCTCCTGCTCGTCGAAGACGCCAAGGAGAAGGCGCTGAAGGCGGCGAAGAAGCGGCTCGCCGCGGCGAAGACCGACGAGGTCAAGACGAGAGAAGAGACGCGACTCGCGGCCCTCGAGGTGGCCGTGAAGGAGCAGGTGGTGAACGCTCCGTTCAGGGGCAAGCCGTTCAGCCTGGCGCGCCTGCACGCGTCCGTCATCCGGCGCACCACGGCAGCCAACCGCGCCCAGAGCAGGCCGCCGATCATGCTCATTCATCCGGAGCGGTTCGAGGTGATCATCGACCTCAATCTGGAGCGCCGCGGTGGTCGCGCGGCGGCGCGGCAGTGGGTCGTCGACAACATCGAGCGCGCCAAGGCCGCAGCGGACGTGCGCGATTCGGGGCAGCTCGTCCACTACGAGAAGGATCAACCCAACAGCCAGTATCTGTTCGTGCGGCTCGAGGGGCGCGCGATCAGCATGCTCGTCGACCTCGACATGGCGGACGCGAAGGCGGCGGCGGACGCGCTGCGGGAAATGACGGAGAATCCGGTGCTCCAGCGGCAGATCGATGAGCGCACCTTTCGCGCGATCTTCCACATCTGGCCCGACTTCGAGGTGTCGGCGAGCATCTTCAAGTCCATCTCCACCGTCAAGTGCGACGCGGCGCAGAACTCCTTCGCGGCGCACGGCACGGGCATCACCTGGGCCGTGATGGACTCGGGGATCAAGTACGATCATCCCCACTTCCGCAAGTTCGCGAACGTCGATCCGGACTCCACCCTGCACAGGGATTTCACGGTGGACGGCGGCGATCCGTTCAACGACGAGAACGGACACGGCACGCACGTCGCCGGCATCATCGCCGGCGAGTGGCGCGTGGCATTGGATACTCCCGAAGATCAGCGCCCGCTCGCCGTCTCACGCTCGCTCAAGCGGCACTCCGACGACGTCGAGAATACCCAGACGCGGCTGGAGGCCGTCTCGGGGATGGCGCCGCGCTGCAAGCTGGTGAGCCTTCGCGTGCTCGACGAGAACGGCAAGGGAGCGGTGAGCAACCTGATCGCCGCGATCAACCACGTGCAGGAGATCAACGGCTACGGCCGGCACCTGATCATCCACGGCGTCAACATGAGCCTCGGCTACAACTTCGAGCCCGAGTGGTTCGCTTGTGGTCAGAGCCCGCTGTGCACGGAAGTCGATCGACTCGTCAAGACGGGTGTCGTCGTGGTCGTCGCGGCGGGCAACACGGGATATGGCACGCTCAAGTCCGCGATCGGCGGGACGACCGCGGGGATGGCGCTGACGATCAACGACCCGGGCAACGCCGACCTGGCCATCACCGTCGGCTCCACGCATCGCGACTCACCGCACGTCTACGGCGTGTCGTACTTCTCGTCCAAGGGCCCCACGGGCGACGGACGGTTGAAGCCCGATCTCGTCGCGCCGGGCGAGAAGATCATGTCCTGCGCCGCGGGTGCCCTCATGGAGGACGTCCTCGGCAAGGACCCCGAGCAGGGGATCAAGACGTGCGACTACGTGGAGACGAGCGGCACGAGCATGGCTGCGCCCCACGTGAGCGGCGCCATCGCCGCGTTCCTCTCCGTGCGCGGCGAATACATCGGCAAGGCGGAGCTGGTGAAGCAGATCTTCGTGTCCACTTCCACCGACCTTCGCCGGGACAAGTACTTCCAGGGTGCGGGGCTCGTGGATCTCATGCGCGCCATCCAGTCGGTCTGATCTCAGAACTTCTCACGCTCGAGGCACACTCCAATGGACAACATCGCCGGCATTCCCTACGTGGTGGCAGAGTTCGACGGTAGCGGAGCGCTGCAGAAGGACGTCACGCTGCCCGCTGGCGTGACCGACGTCATCGTCATGTCGCACGGATGGAACAACAACCGCGACGACGCCGAGGCGTTGTATCAGGGGTTGTTCACGAACTTCGCGCCGCTCGCGAGCGATCTGCAGAATCGGAAGCTGGCGATCGTCGGGGTGATCTGGCCGTCGAAGCGGTTCGACGAGCTCGTCACGGCGACGGCGTCGAGCGCCAGTGCGCAGGGGTCCGCCTCGCTGTCGGCGCCGGCCAGCAGCGCGTCCGATGCGCTCCTCGCCGAGAAGCTCGAGGGGATGAAGTCGTTCTTCGCCACCGACGTGCAGAAGGCCGTCATCGACGAGCTTCGCGCGCTCATTCCCGATCTCGAGAACAAGGGCTCAGCGCGCACGGCGTTCGTGGAGAAGGTGCGCACCCTGCTCGACCCCAGCGCCGCGGACAAGGAAGACATGTCGACCGTGTTCTTCAAGGACGACGGCAACGAGATCATGAAGCGGCTCAAGATCGACGAAGAAGACCTGGACGCCTCGGTCGCCGACGACGGTGGAAGCGCGTCGCTTCCGCTCGGCGTCGGCGTCGTGCCGCCGGCGACCGGCGGTGCGGCGGGCTTCCTGGGCTTTCTGTCCGGGTTCAAGGCCGCGGCGATGAACGTGATGAACTTCACGACCTATTACGAGATGAAGTCCCGCGCCGGAAAGGTCGGGAAGAACGGCGTCGGTCCGCTCGTCGACAAGCTGGCGAAGCAGGTGGAACGCGTGCATCTCGTGGGTCACAGCTTCGGCGGGCGCGTGGTGACCGCCGCGGCCGCGGGGTCGACGACCGACAGGATCAAGAGCATGAGCCTGTTGCAGACGGCGTTCTCGCACAGCGGCTTCTCCAAGGCGAAGGGCGGCGCCTTCCGCGGCGTCGTCGACACGCATCGAGTGAATGGACCGATCGTGGTGACGCACTCCGACAAGGACAAGGCCGTCGGGATCGCCTATCCGATGGCGTCGCGCCTCAACGGCGACACCACCTCAGGCTTCGGCGACAAGAACGACAAGTTCGGCGGCATCGGACGCAACGGCGCGCAGCACATGGAGAGCGGCGAGACGGTGGACGGCAAGCTCCAGCCGGTCGGCTCGCCGTATCACTTCCAGGCCGGCACGATCTACAACCTCGAAGCGAACGCGCTGATCCCCGGCCACAGCGACATCACGGGCAAGGAGGTGGCGTACGCGATCCGCAGCGCGATGGCGTGATCGTGGCCGTTGTGGCCGTCGTGGCCGGTGCGCTAGTCCGCGTTGCCGAGCCAGGCGCCGAGCACGAAGTGGATGACGGTCTGGATGCCGGCGGGGACGCAGAGCGCGTCGTTCGGCGTCCGACCGTCGAGCTCGGGGCGCGCAGTGCGCAGCCAGAGGCGCACTCGCTTGTCGTCACCGCCGTAGACGTCCCGCACGATGCCGATCACCATGGCGAAGGGCTCCAGCCGAGCCTCGAGCTCAGGCGGCGGCGGGGACTGTGAAAGCACGTCAATCGGAAGGTCGAGACACTCGGCGAACCGCGCGCCCGTCATGCCGAGCGCGCGCGCCACGCGGCCGGCCTCGAGGCGACCCTGCCGATTCCGCAGGTTCGCGACCAACGGCATCAGCGCGCGCTGGGCGAACTCGCGCGCCAGCGCACTCTCACCGCTGCGCGGATCGATCCGGCCCCCCGCGAGCGGGTCGACCGATCTGCGGCTGTTGATCGGGATGATGTCTCTATCCTTGCCGGGATCGCGCGAGTCCATCGTGAATCCGATTGAAGGATCGGGGATGCGGACGCCTCTGACGTCTCTACGCGCGCGAGCGAGCGATCGTTCTGCTACGGAAGCGGGTAGAGCACGATGTTCCGGAAAAAGAGCTCGGCGCCCTCGGACTGGAAGACGATCCTTCCCTCGCGTGGGAAGGGCTGGGTCCCCTCGTTGACGAGCTTGCCGTTGACGTAGTGCTGGACCGTGTCGCCGCGTGCCACCAGCTCGATCTCGTTCCACTCACCGCGCGGCCGCTCGATCTCACCGTTCGGATCGCGATAGTCGATGACGTCTCGCCACGCGCCCTTCCCAAACCGCGCAATGGGCCGCGAGTTGCCCGCGGGGCCAACGACGCGAACTCCACTTCGGCCAGTCACCGCGGCGCTGTCCGTCATCCAGAAGTCGCCGGTGGCGCCTTCCTGGATCTGCAGCTCCAGGGAGCGGGGCCACACCTTGTGCGGACCCTGCATGTGGTAGAGGATGCCGCTGTCGCGCGCCTTCCCCGTCTTGTTCCCGAAGGTGCCCTCGCCCCACTTGAACTCCGCGTGCAGCCGGTAGTTGCGAAAGCTCCGCTTGGTGATGAAGTAGCCGTGCTCCGTGCCGGTCACGCGAATGACACCGTTCTCGACGCGAAAGACGCGGTCGGGATCGGAGTTCAACCCCTTCTCCCGCAGAAAGATGTCGAACGCGTCGAGCGCCGTGCCGTCGAACAGGACGACGGGCGCGGCCTGCGCGGCTTCCGCGGGAGTCATGGTGCGGCATCCCTGCGCCGCCGCCAGCGTGCAGGCCAGCGCGGTCGTGAAGCGCCGCATGGTTGAAGGCGATCGGCGCGTCATCGAGCGCCCCTCTTCGCGTCGAGCTGCTGCAGCCATCGGATCACCTCCACCTGGAGCATGATGCGCCGGTCCGACCAGGAGTGGTCGGTGGGCGCGTGCACGGTGGCGACACGCGAGTTGCCTCGCGCGCGCACCGCCTGGACGAGCGAATCGGCATGCGGTGCCAGCCCGTCGTCGGACGTCAACACCAGGAGTGGAACACGGGCGAGTCCCGGTGCCGCGTCGGCGAGGCGCCGCCGCGACGCGCCGCGCAGCAGATCGTCGGCCATGCTCTCGGGCGTGACGCCGGCGAGCGACTCCATGTTGTCGGCGGCGAGCTTGACGGCGTCGCTTCGCGATTGCTCGCCTACGCGCCCCATGTCCGCCGGTGAGATCATGATGGCGCCGAGGAGCGCGTGGTCGTGCGAGGCCGTGCGTGCGACGACCCAGCCGCCCATGCTGTGACCGGCGACGACGAGTCGCCGCGTGTCGACGCCGAGCGATTGCGCGGTGCCGGAGTCGCGCAGGAAGGCGAGCACTGCGTCCGCGTCCTCGAGCGTGTTGTCGAAGCGAAACACGCCCGGGCTGCCCCACGAACCGCGATAGTTCACGGTGATCGCGTTCCAGCCCGCTCGGCGGACGGCCTGCGCCAGGTCGAGGTTCTTCTCGTTGCCCGGCAGCCCGTGGAAGATGACCAGGGTGGGATGCACGCCCGCGCCCGCGGCGACGTAGGCGAGCCCGTTCACCTTCACGCCGCCCGACGGGATGTGCAGCACCTGCGATCGCGCGGGATGCACGGTGTCGCGCGGCGGGTCGGCGGTGATGGCGCGCGCGGGCTGCTGCGCGCCGAGTAGCGAGGTGAAGGCGACGGCGATGGTGACGGTGACGGTGGCGAATGAGCGCATACAGTGTGTCGGGAGGTCGGACGCGACGACTTCTTCGACGCACAGAATAGGAGTACGGCGTGCCGGGCGCGAGAGGAGGCTTCGGTCGGTGTGACTATCCCGCCCGAAACGCCGCGAAGGTAGGGTGCTGCCCAGGTCGCGTGTTCGATATGAGGATTCGCGACAAGGCGACCGTTACGTCCTGGCGAGGATCCGGGGTCTGGAATGTGGAACGAGCGTACGCGCGGAGGGCGCGTACGCTCGTTCCATTTTTGCCGCGTTACGAGCAGGTCAGCGGTCCGCGAGGCAGGGCACGCGTGCAGTTCTTCGTCGTGCCGTTTTCCGTGATCGCGATCTTGGCGGTCGCACTGCCGTCGTAGGTGACCACCTCGCGGCGAACGATCGACACGGCCGATTCGCCGGTGTACTTGATCGTCGCGCGGATGGAGCGGATCACCGTGCCGGCCGTCGGATAGCTCTGCGTCGTGCTCGTCGCCACGGGAATGATCAAGCCGCTCGTCGTATCGCCGACCGCGCGCGTGGTGGTGAAGCTGCCACGGCTCGAGGTGCCGGTCGTCGTCTCCTGCCCAGCGGTGAGGCCGTTCACCGTGCGCTGCGTGCTGCCCTGCGCCAGCCCGGTCACCGTGCGATTGCTCGAACTGTTGATCGTCGTCGAGGCGGTGAGGATCGTCGACGTGTCACCGAGGAGCCGGCCACCAGGTCCACGACCGCGGCCCCAGTGATCCTTGCCGCGGTCGCCCGATGAGGAGCTGTCCGCCGCGCGGTCGAACGTGATCGTTCCAGTCACTTTCGACTGCGTGTTGACGCTGTTCGTCGTCAGCGTGTCGAACGCCTGCTGCGCCGTGCCCGCCACGTTCAGGTATTGCGCCGAACGGGAGATCATCACGCCATTGCGCGTCTCGTCGGCGCACACGACGCGGCCCGTCGCCGCGTTGAACGTGCCCGCGCAGGGCAGACCACCGCCGAACGGTCCGCGCTGCCCACCTCGACCTCCGAATCCGATGCCGCCCACGAAGGCGTCATGCAGACCGCCGCCCATCAGGTCGCCGCGGTTGAACGCGGCATCTCGTCCGCCGCCGACCCACAGGCCGGCGTTGGCCGCGTCGGCGATGCCGCTGCCCACGTAGGACGTCGCGAGATCGCCGAACCCGATGGGGACGGACGACAGCGCCGCGGCGAGTGCCGCGCTGCTCAACGCCGACGCCTCGGTTCCGGTTGGGTTGGATTCCTGGCAGCCGACCGATGCGAGCAGTACGGCGCCGGCCACGAGGGTTCGCGAGAGAGAGTGCGTCACGACCGAGCTCCTGAACGAGTGAGGTGAAGGGTGCGAGTTCTGTCCGATTGACACGGGAGCATGCCTGCACCCTATCGTGGCCAGGTGGACGTGACGGCAGAGGGGGTGTTAAGGTCCAGCAACGGCCAATGCTTTCCTTCCGCGCTCGCGTCGCCATGCTCGCCCTCTGCGGAGCCGTGTCCGCGTGTGGAGGCGACCCTTCTGGCGGCGTCGCCCCACCGCCCACGACGTCGCCCGCGCCGACGCTGCGCGACGCGAACCCGACCGCCGCAGCCATCGTCGGCAGCGCGATCACCTACGACGCGACCAAGGCGGGGAACACCTTCTCCGATCCGGGCCGCACTGGGCTGACGTACTCGATCACCTTCTCCGCACCGGTCCCCGGGCTCACGACGTCGGGCGGGACGATCCGTGGCACGCCCACGACGCCCGGAGTCGCGCTCGCGACGATCACCGCGACCGACGCACTGGGCCGCACGGCGACCGACCGCTTCGGGCTCGTCGTCTTCGACAGCGGCCTAACCACGCCGATCCTCCCCGCCCCGCCGCTCGCGTACTCGGATGCACTGGTGCCGCTCCCCGCGCACTTTCTCGCGAGCGTGGGCGGCACGTCGGTCGCGAGCTTGGACAACACGCCCCTGAACAATCAGATCACCGACGCCGGTGCGACGCTGGGCCGCGTGCTCTTCTACGACACGCGATTGTCCGCCAACGACGCGATCTCGTGCGCGTCGTGCCACCGTCCATCGATCGGGTTCGGCGACACGCCTGCGCGCAGCGTCGGCTTCACCGGCGTGCTCACGCCGCGTCATTCGACGGGGCTCGTGAACGCGCGCTTCTACAAGCGTGGGAGATTCTTCTGGGACGAGCGGGCCGCGACCCTCGAGGCGCAGGCACTGGACCCCATCCAGAATCCGGCGGAGATGGGGATGACGCTGGATGCGCTCGCTCTCAAGCTCATTGCGACGCCGTACTACCAACCGCTGTTCACCGCGGCGTTCGGCACGCCGGGCATCACGAGCGAGCGTGTCGCCGCCGCGCTGGCGCAGTACACGCGCTCGCTCGTCTCCACGGGCTCGCGCTACGACCGCGCATTCTCGCCGACTGGAGTGCCGGATTTCGCGTCGACACTGTCGGCCCAGGAGCAGCAGGGCGAGCAGCTGTTCCAGAGCGTCGGGTGCGCCGGCTGTCACGTCTCCGTCGCGCAGGTCGGCGACTCGGTACACAACACCGGCCTCGATGCGACGATCACGGACGTGGGCGCGGTGGGTGGCGCATTCAAGACGCCTTCGCTGCGCAACGTGGCGGTGCGGCCGCGCTTCATGCACGATGGACGCTTCACGGCGCTGGAGCAGGTCGTGTCGTTCTATGATTCCGGTGTGCAACCGAACCCGGGCCTCGATCCGCGACTGAAGGCGCCCGACGGCGGCCCGCGCCGGCTCGGCCTGTCCGCCGCGCAGCGCAGCGCGATCGTCGCATTTCTCGGCTCGCTCACCGACTCGACCTTCCTCACCGCGGCGCGCTTCTCCAATCCGTTCGCACCGCCGGGCACCCCGACGCCGCCCACCGGCGCGTCGGTCACGATCCAGGCCAACGCGTTCCGGCCCGCGTCGCTCACCGTCGCACGCGGTACCACGATCACCTTCACGAATCTCGACAACGACCGGCACAGCGCCGAGTTCGACGACAAAGCCATCACGTCGACGGCGGTGTTCGTATCGGGCAGCAGGATAGCCACGATGCCCTCGGTGATCGGCATCTACTTCTATCACTGCTCGGTGCACCCCGCGACGATGACTGGCACGATCACGGTGCAGTGAGCGCGCGCTCCGCCATTCCACAGCCTGCCGATCGCAGCATCGGCTGAGCGCAGCGCTGACCGGTGCTCCGGCGCCGCTCACCGACGCGTATCTGGACGTCTGGCACTGCGACGCGGCTGGCCTCTACTCGGACGAGTCGGCCAACGGCACGAGCGGCCGCAAGTATCTGCGCGGCCATCAGGTCACCGACGCCAACGGTTTGGCCAGGTTCACGAGTATCTATCCTGGGTGGTACAGCGGCCGAGCGGTGCACGTGCATTTCAAGCTCCGCCTCTTCGCCGGTTCCACGCAGAGCTACGAGTTCACCTCGCAGTTCTTGTTCGACGAGGCTCTGACGACCCTCGTGCACTCCAACAATCCGTACAACAACCGCGGCACACGCAACGTGCGGAACTCGACCGACGGCATCGACAACAGCCTCTCCACCGCGGAGAAGTCGGCGCTGACGCTGCAGACGACGGCGACGGCGAGCGGATACGCCGGCGTGATCAACCTCGGCGTGAAGGTCGGTTAGCGGCCGCACTCGCGAACGCGGGCGCGGACATCGACGACAGAGGAGTGAATTTATGGACAACGACGATCTTCCCGTAGGACGCGTCCTTGGCCGGCGCGAGGCACTGCGCGTGCTCGCCTTCGGCGGCTCCGCCGCGCTCATCGCCGGTCCGAGGCTCGCCCTCGGTGCCGCCGCCGGCGAGAGCGACGCCATGCTCGGTCGCAATGCGGCCGCGGGCATCCTGCCGGGATGCGTCGTGCGTCCGGAGCTCACCGAGGGACCGTACTTCGTGGCGAATCAACCGCTGCGTTCCGACATCCGTATCGAGCCGAGCACGGGCGCGGTGTCCGCGGGCGTCCCGCTGGCGCTGCG
>JBDSDB010000235.1:0-4491 GCA_039920785.1 Gemmatimonadaceae bacterium | reverse complement strand
TGCACATCGCGTCGGTCGGGATCGAGAAGATCATCCCGCGCGCCGACGACCTGCCCGTGTTCCTGCGGTTGCTGGCGCGCAGCGCGACGGGGCAGGCGGTCACCGCGTACACCTCGCACATCCACGGTCCGCGTGAGGGGCAGGCGCTGCACGTCGTGCTCGTGGACAACGGGCGCACGCGGCAGCTCGCGCGCGAGGAGTTCTGGGGGTCGCTCAAGTGCATCCGCTGCGGCGCGTGCATGAACACCTGCCCGATCTACCGGCGTTCGGGAGGTCACAGCTACGGCTCCACCGTGCCTGGCCCCATCGGATCGGTGCTCACGCCGGGCCTCGATCTCGAGCGCTACGCGGCGCTGCCCTTCGCGTCGACACTGTGCGGATCGTGCACTGCGGTGTGTCCCGTCAAGATCGACCTGGACGGCCAGCTCTTCCGATGGCGCCAGCGAGTCACCGAGGCGGGCTACTCGTCGAACGGGAAGAAGATCGCCATCAGGGCGTCGGTGCACCTGTTCGATCATCCGCGCCTGTTCCGTGCGGCGGGAGCACTGGCGCGGCTTGGTCTGCGCTTGATGCCAAACTCTCTCGCGCGATTCGCCTCGGGCGTGTGGGGTCGCACCCGCGAGGCGCCCATCGCGCCGAAGCAGAGCTTCCGCGCCTGGTATCGGCGCAACCGTGTGGAGCGTCGGTGAGCACTCACGTGAGCAACAGCGCGAAGGATGCGATCCTGCAAGCCGTGCGTGCCGCGCGACCGCCAGCCGTCGCGCGGCCAGCCGAGCGCGAGGTGATGGCCCGTGAGAGCGATGGGCCAACGCTGCTGGACGAGTTCATCACCGCCGCGACAGTCACTGGCGCGGTAGTGCTCACCGGCGCGCGAGGCGACGTCGCCCGACTCGCGAACGGCGCTGTGGCGGGGGCCACGAAGGTGCTCTCGTTCGTCGACGGCGTGTCGACCACCGTGGACGCGAGCACAGATCCACACGCGCTCGCCGCGCTCGATCTCTTCGTGATCGAGGCCACGCTCGGCGTCGCCGAGAATGGCGCGGTGTGGATGGCGACGTCTGACAGCTGGCGGCGTGCCGCGCTGTTCCTGGCGACTCGCGTGGTCATTATCGTCGAAGCCGACGCGATCGTTCCCGACATGCACGACGCATATGCCCGGATCGACGTGCGGGCGCATTCGTTCGGCGCGTTCATCGCCGGCCCGTCCAAGACGGCCGACATCGAGCAAGCGCTCGTGGTCGGGGCGCACGGTCCCAGGGAGCTGACGGTGATCGTCGTGCAGTCATCAGCGCAAGCAGCATCCACTGCATTGCCCGGCATGCGATGAACCGCCGCGCCTTCGTTCACTCCACTGCGCAGCGGCTCGCGCTCGGTGCGGCCGCGCCGGCGCTGCTCGACGCTGCCGCACTCGCGGAGACGTCGACGAATGCGGCGCCCGCCGAAGCGGTGGATCGCCGCGTACGATTGGCGCGTCATTCGCCTGTCGTGCGCGTGTTCGACTCCTTCTCGGCGCTCAGCGTCGGCAACGGCGGCTTCGCGTTCACGGCAGATGCCACGGGGCTGCAGACCTTTGCCGAGGACTACAAGGAGATCCCGCTCGCCACGCAGGCGGAGTGGGGCTGGCATTCGTTCCCGAACCCCACGGGGATCAAGCCGGACGACGCGCTCGTGAGCTACGACGCGCATGGACGGCAGGTGTCGTACATGAGCGCGCAGAACGGCGCGGCCGGCAAGTGGCTGCGCGAGAATCCGCATCGCCTCTCGCTCGCCCGCATCGGCTTCGCACTCGCGCGCGCGGATGGCACGGCGGTCAGGTCGTCGGATCTGGGCGACGTCTGGCAGCGGCTCGATCTGTGGTCGGGTACACTCGAGAGCACGTTCACGCTCGACGGGCGACAGCTGCGCGTCTTCACGTGGGCCCATCCGGATCGCGATCTCGTCGCCGTTCGCGTGGAAGGAGAGCTGGACCCCGCACGCATCGGTGTTCGCGTCGTGTTCCCCTATGGTGGCGCCATCCATACCGGTGATCCCGCGGAGTGGAGCCACGGCGATCTGCACAAGACGGAGATCGCCGAGCGTGATCGGCGGTCGGTGAGCTGGCGGCGCACGCTCGACGCGACGGAGTACTGGGCGCGCGCCGGCTGGACCGACGGCGGCGCGATGCGCGCCATCGGCCCGCACGAGTTCCGGATCGAGCCGGCTGTCGGCACGTCGTCGTTCGAGTGTGTCGTCGACTTCGCCGCACAGCGTGATCGGGAGGTGCTCACCTCAGTGGGGGCCGCGCGCGCGGCCAGCGCGGCGCATTGGGAACGGTTTTGGACGGATGGCGGCACGCTCGATCTCTCGGGCAGCACTGACGGTCGGGCGACGGAGCTCGAGCGGCGCATCGTGCTGTCGGAGTATCTCACCGCCATCCAGTGCGCTGGTACTCAGCCGCCACAGGAGACGGGCGAGACGTTCAACAGCTGGTTCGGCAAGTCGCACCTCGAGATGCACTGGTGGCACGCGGCACACTTCCCGCTGTGGAACCGGAGCGCGCTTCTCGAGCGGAGCCTGCCGTGGTACGACCGTATTCTTCCGATGGCGCGGGCGACGGCACGCCGGCAGGGCTATCGCGGCGCACGATGGCCGAAGATGATCGGGCCGGATGGGCGCGAGAGTCCGTCCGGTATCGGCGTCTTTCTCATCTGGCAGCAACCGCATCCCATCTACTTCGCCGAGCTCGTGTACCGGGCGCACCCGAGCCCGCAGGTGCTCCAGCGGTATCGTCGGATCGTGTTCGAGTCGGCCGAGTTCATGGCGTCGTATCCGCAGTGGGAGCAGGCAGGTCGGCGCTACGTGCTCGGACCGCCGTTGATCCCCGCGCAGGAGAGTCATCCTCCCAAGACGACGTTCAATCCGACCTTCGAGCTCGCGTACTGGGCGTTCGGGCTGGAGACGGCGCAGCGTTGGCGGCAGCGGCTCGGCCTCGCGCGCGAGCCGGCGTGGGACCGTGTCATCAAGTCGCTCTCGCCGATGCCGATGCGCGACGGGCTCTACGTGAACGCGGAATCGGCGCCGCACACCTTCACCGACGCGGACCAGCGCCGCGATCATCCCACGTTGCTCGGCGCGTATGGCATGGTTCCCTCCACGCGCGTCGATCGCGCCGCGATGCGACGTACGCTCGTGCGCGTGATGGAGAGCTGGCAGTGGGCGGAGACGTGGGGCTGGGACTATCCTCTCGTCGCGATGACCGCGGCACGAGTGGGCGAACCGGCCATCGCGCTCGACGCCCTGCTCATGGACACACCCAAGAATCGCTACCACCCGAACGGGCACAACTACCAACGTCCGGGGCTGACGATCTATCTGCCTGGCAATGGCGGCTTGCTGACCGCGACGGCGATGATGGCCGCGGGATGGGACGGCGCTCCATCGCGCCGTGCGCCAGGCTTCCCGAGCACGGGCTGGATGGTGCGAGCGGAGCGGTTGCGAGGACTTCCTTAGCGGAGGATGGACGAGATGCCTGACGAGATTGGACGGCGCGAGTTCCTCAAGCGCGGCACCGTCGCCGGCGTGATCGCGACGGGGCTTCCGGTGTCCGCGGCGTTCGGCGCAAGCGCGCCGATGAGTGCCACCGACGCAGTCGAGCGCACTGCGCCGCGGCTCGCCGCGCGCCACCTCGACAGCAAGGAGTTCTGCCTCTCCGAGTACGACGCGATCAAACCGGCGCTGTCGTTCCGGGCGACGAACCCCGCCGCCGCGCGCAGCTGGCAGGCGCGCGCGCGACGCAAGCTCGTCGAGCGCATCGGCGGGTTGCCCGCCACGCGCGCTCCACTGGCCGCGGAGGTGCTCGAGAGCAAGGACATGGGCAGCTACACGCGTGAGAAGATCGTCTTCGACACCCGGCGCAACCTGAGCGCGATCGGCTATCTGCTCCTGCCGAAAGGCGCGGACCGCCCACTGCCCGCCGTCGTCTGCGTCTCCGGTCACGGGCGCGGCCTCCCCGACATCCTCGGCATGGCTGACGACGGCACACAGCGCGCCGATCGCAACGCGGGCTACGCGAAGGACTACGCGGTGCAGTGCGTCGAGCACGGCTACGCGACGTTCGCCGTCGAGCAGCTCGGCATCGGCCTGCGGCGCGACGAGGCGGCGCGCCGAGTGAGCGCGTCGCAAGATTCCTGTCGTCCCGCCGCGACCTCGGCGGTGCTCATGGGCCAGACGATGGCCGCGTGGCGCGCATGGGATGCCATGCGCGCCATCGACTACCTCGCTACGCGCTCCGAGGTGGATGCGAGTCGCGTCGCGACCCTCGGCGCGTCCGGCGGCGGCACGACGTCGCTGCTCACCGCAGCGCTCGACCCGCGGGTGAAGGTCGCGGTGGTGAGCGCGTACTTCAACACCTTCCGCGACAGCATCGTCAGCATCTCGCACTGCCCTGACAACTACGTGCCGGGCCTGCTGCAGGACATGGAGATGTACGACATCGCCGGCCTCGTCGCGCCG
>JBDSDB010000234.1:0-4947 GCA_039920785.1 Gemmatimonadaceae bacterium | reverse complement strand
GTGATCGATTCGCTCACGGGCTTCGAGGTGGCGCTCGCCCCCGCGTTCCGGGAAGACTTCCGCGAGTCGCTCTATCGGCTCGTCGGGGCGCTCACCGCCACGCAGATCACCGTGTTCATGACGCTCGAGGCAGTCCCCCTCTCGTCCGACGCGGGCTTCACCGGCGAGCGCGTCTCGTTCATCACCGACGACATCATCGTGATGCGCTTCGTCGAGCTCGACGGCGTGCTGGAGAAGATCGTCGCCGTGGCGAAGATGCGGCGCAGCCGGCACAGTCAGCAGTTCTGGCGCTACGCGATCAACGCGAAAGGCGCCGCTATCGGCGAGCCGCTCGTCGGCTATCAGGACATCCTCACTGGGCAGCCGAAGCGCTCGCTGCCCGCGCCGTCCAAGGCTCACGCCGGCCTCACGGCGCCCGAAGCCGCGGTGCTCGACACCCTCGTACGGCTGGGCGAAACCCGCGCCGATCTGCTATCGGCGAGTGCCGGCGTGCCCGGTGCCGAGGTCGATGCGATCCTCGACAGGCTGGCGGCACTCGGGTACGCGGCTCGTACCGATGGCGCGGATGCGACCGTGAGCTATCGCGCCATCGCGCGCGGCGCCGGGCCATGATCATCGCGCGGGACGCACGATGACGGACGCCGCCGCGCGGAACGACGGCGGCGCGGGCACGGCGGAGCCGCACTCCGACGCTCCCTACGCGGGAAGTATCAGTCCCCAGCTCCTCACGGAGCGCATGCTGCTCTCGGCGCTCCGCGAGCACGATGCGGCCGTCGCCGCGGAGATGGCGCGCGAGCGCGCGGAGTTCCTGGCGGCAGCGTGCCTCCGCTTTGGCACGTCGCTCGATCAGGAGCTCACCTACGCGGCGATCGCCGGCCTGTCACTGCCCGGGCTGCAAGGATGGTGCGTGGTGGACGTCATCGAGATCGGCGGCAGCATCCGGCGGCTCGCCGTGATGCATCCGGACGAGGACAAGCGCGTCGCCGCGCATGCCCTGGTGGATCGCTGGATCCCCGCGGCCGACGATCGCATCGGCGTGCCCGCGATCGAGCGCGACCTTCACTCGGTGATCGTCACCGAACGGGCGGACGACGCCGTCGCCGGCGCGGCGCACGATCCCGAGACGATCCGCGTCTTGCAGTGGCTCGGCGTCGGCTCGTTGCTCGTCGTGCCGATCGTCGGGCACGGCATCCTGCTCGGCGCGATCACCTTCGTCAGCCGGCCCGGTGCGCCCCCGTACTCCGCCGACGATGTGGAGCTCGGCGAGGCGGTGGCGATGCACTGCGCGCAAGCCCTCGAGGCCGCGCGGCTGTACGCGGCGGCCCGCGCCGCCTGGGCAGAAGCCGAAGCGGCGCGCGTCGATGGGGAGGGCGCGCGCGCGGTGGCCGAGATGGCGCGCCTGGAAGCCGAACAGGCTCGCCGCGACGCAGATGAGGCGAACGACGCGAAGACGCAGTTCCTCCGCACGATGTCGCACGAGCTGCGTACGCCCCTCAACGCGATCAGCGGGTACGCACAGCTCATGGAGACCGGCATCTATGGTCCGGTCACCGATGAGCAGATCGACGCCCTGACGAGAATCCGGCGCAGCCAGGTCCACCTCCTCTCTCTCATCAACTCGGTCCTGCACTACGCCAAGCTCGAGACTGGGCATGCGGAGTTCGACATCCGTTCCATCGAGCTCGGCGACGTGCTGGACTGGGCGCTGTCGCTCGTCGCGCCGCAGGCACGGGCGCACAACATCACGCTCGCCGTCGGCACGACGACGAGCACCGATCGCGTGAACGTCGACCCGCAGCGGATGCGCCAGATCATCGTCAATCTCATGTCGAACGCGGTGAAGTTCACCAATCCGGGCGGACGGGTCGAGCTGTCGAGCGAGCGCGAGGAGTCCACCGTCGCCATTCGGGTGAGCGATACCGGGATCGGCATTCCCAGCGACAAGGTGCAGTCGATCTTCGAGCCGTTCATGCAGGTCCGCTCCGACCTCGCGCGTCCACACCAGGGCACTGGGCTCGGCCTGGCGATCAGTCGCGAGCTGGCACACGGGATGGGAGGAACGCTCACCGTGAGCAGCACGCTCGGCGCCGGCAGCGTATTCGTGCTCCGGCTGCCCGTCGGCTGAGTCGCGCGACGAGATCAGCCCCGCGCCGCTACGGGCGGTGTCATGCTGGCCGCGGCAGATCGAGCGCGTCGCGCACCCGATCGGATTGGGGGTCGGCCAGGACCTCGCCCGGCAGGCCCGCCTGCAGCACCTGCCCCTCGTCGATGACGATGAGACGGTTCGCCAGCGCCGCTGCTTCGTCGAGATCGTGAGTGACGAGGACGATCGGCACTCGCACCGCGGAACGCACCACGGCGAGCTCCTCCCTCAGGTGGCGTCGTGTGCGTCGATCGACGGCGGAGAGCGGTTCGTCGAGCAACAGCACTCGGGGCTCACGCGCCAGGGCGCGCGCCAGCGCGATCCGCTGCTGTTGACCGCCCGACAACTCGCTCGGCTTCCGATGGCTGAGCGCATCGAGCTGCACGAGCCCGAGTAGATCGTGCGCGGCCGCACGACGCTCGGCCGGAGATCTGTGCGACAGCGCGACCTCCACATTGCCCAGCGCGGTGAGGTGCGGGAAGAGCGCATACGACTGAAACACCATGCCGACGCGTCGGTCGTGCGGGGGCCGGAACACGCCGGTGCGCGTATCTGCCCAGATCTCTCCACCGCAGGCGACCCGCGTGACCGCCGGTCGATACAGGCCGGCGATCGCCCGCAGGATCGTGGTCTTCCCCGCTCCGGACGGGCCGATCAGCGCAATGAGCTCTCCGGCGTGACACTCGAACGACACATCGAGCGGGATGGGGCCGCCCTGACGCAGTTCGACCACGAGCCCCGGCGCATCGTCGTCAGTCATGACGGCGCCCCACGCGACCGGCCAGTCCATACACGACGGCGATGGCGATCACCGAGATCCCGAGCAGCAACGCGGACATCGCTCCTGCGCTCGCCGTGTCGAACGCTTGCGCGCGATCATAGATCGAGAGCGCCGCCGTCTTGGTCTCACCCGGAATGCCGCCACCCACCATCAACACGACCCCGAACTCGCCCATCGTGTGCGCGAAGGTGAGCGCGAACGCGGAGAGCACCCCGGTCCACGCGAGCGGGAGCTCGATCCGCCAGAACGTACGCCAGGGCGTGAGCCCACTCACCCACGCTGCCTCACGAACATCGGGCGGTAACGCCTCGAACGCGCGCTGCATGGGCTGCACGGCGAACGGCAGGTTGATGAGTACCGACGCCACGAGCAGCCCGTCGAAGCTGAACGCGAGCACATGACCGAAGACGTGCGACCACAGTTGGCCCAGCGGCGACGCGCCCCCGAACGCGACGAGCAGGTAGTACCCCAGCACCGTGGGCGGCAGAACCAGGGGGAGCGCGACGAGCGCCTCCAGCACCACCTTGCCGCGCCCGTGCCGGAATGCGAGCCGCCGCGCGAGCCAGAGCCCGAGTGGCAGCAGCAACGCCGCGGTGCACGCAGCCAGCTCGAGCGAGAGGCGAAAGGCCGACCAGTCGATCAACACCGGCGTCAACCTTTCTCGCCTGGCAACGTGAACCCGTAGCGTCTGAAGATCGCACGAGCTCGCGGCGTCTGCAGGAACGCGTAGAAGGCCCGTGCCGTCTCCCCCGCACCGCGCACGACGACGGCGCGTTGGCGAAGCGGAGCATGCCAGTGGGCCGGAATCAGCACGAAGTGGCCGGCCCTCTTCACCTGTGGCGTGTGCGCGAGCGAGAGTGGAATGATCCCTCCCTGCGCGGAGCCGGAGGTGGCGAACTGCGCCGCCTGCGCGACGTTCTCTCCGAGCACGAGCCTGGGTTGAATCGCGTCCCAGATTCCCAGATGCGTGAGCGCTTCGCGGGCGGCGCGTCCATACGGCGCGTGCTCGGGATTCGCGATGGCGAACTTCTGTAGACGGCCGTCGCGAACCGCCGCGACGAGGTCGGCGAGGTCGCCGGTCGGTCGCATCGGCGATCCGTTCGGCGCGAAGAGACCGATGCGGCCCGTCGCGTAGAGTGCGCCCTGCCCGATCGTCTTGCCCGCCGCGGCCAACTTCTCCACGTAGCCTTCGTCCGCCGAGAGATAGACCTGGAACGGCGCGCCGTTGAGGATCTGCTGCGCGAAGTTGCCCGACGAGCCGAAGGTGACCTTCACCGACTTGCCGGTCTCCTTCGTGAAGAGCGCGACGAGCTCCGGCAGCACCGCGTTGAGGTCGGACGCCGCGGCGATCGGAGGCGCGTCGTCGTGGACGATCGGTGCGGGCCGAGCGCCCGTCGCCACCAGCATGGTGATCGCGAGCAGGGTGTGACGTCCCATCTTAGGCAGGGTCGACATGCAATGGTGACGATGGCCGAGAAGGGAAGCCCGTTCGCGCAGACGTGGCGGCCTCCAAGGAGAACGCCCAGCCGAGCGGAGTATGAGACGCGAGCCGGCGAACATGTGACAGTGCGATGTACCACGCGGAATATATCGCTCCACGTGCCGAGCCGGTGGTCGGCTTGCTATGCTGTTCAGCGAATTCGGCGGACGGGATTTTTTTTCCGTGGCCGCGTCCGCTGCCCACGGGCGGTCCTGGGCACGGGCTTCCGCAGATACGGCCTGAACGTGCGCTCCGCCGCGCCGACCAGTTCGTGATAGCGCGCCAACACTTCGCGACCGGCGTCGGTCAGGCGTGCGCCGCCACCATCGACGCCCCCCTTCTCCGCTTCCACCAGTGGCGGATCGAAGCAATCGTTGATCGTGCGCACGAGAAGCCACGCGCGTCGGTAGCTCATCCGCATGCGGCGCGCGGCCCCCGCGATGGATCCCGTCTCGTCGAGCGCGTGCAGGAGATCCGCCTTGCCGGGACCGAGCGCGATTGCTGAACCGGCCAACAGCCGCACGCGCACGACGTCGGATCCAG
>JBDSDB010000233.1:0-20645 GCA_039920785.1 Gemmatimonadaceae bacterium | reverse complement strand
GCAGCGGCGTCGTGCCATTGAGCACGCTCGACTCCGTGATCTTCACCTCGACCACGTCTTCCCGGGTGGGGAGGTCGAACATCACATCCGTGAGGAGCTCCTCCAGGATCGCCCGGAGCCCGCGCGCCCCCGTGCCGCGCTTGAGCGCCTTGCCGGCGATCGCCCGAAGCGCCGACGGCTCGAAGGTGAGCTTCACCTCTTCGAGGTCGAACAGTTTGGTGTACTGCTTGGTGAGCGCGTTCTTCGGCTCCTGGAGGATGCGCACCAGCGACTCCTCGTCGAGCCCCTCGAGCGGTACCGTCACCGGGAGGCGCCCCACCAGCTCCGGGATGAGCCCGAAGCGGAGCAGGTCGTCCGGCTCGACTTCCGCGAAGGCGTTCTTGGCCAGCGTCGCGGCGCGGATCGGATCCGTCTCGATCTTGGAGAAGCCGATCTGCCGACGCCCCGTGCGCGCCTCGATGATCTTCTCCAGCCCATCGAACGCGCCCCCGCAGATGAACAGGATGTCCTTCGTGTTGATCTGGATGTACTCCTGCTGCGGGTGCTTGCGCCCACCCTGCGGAGGCACGCTCGCCACGGTGCCTTCGAGAATCTTGAGGAGCGCCTGCTGCACGCCTTCGCCGCTCACGTCGCGCGTGATGCTCGGGTTCTCCGACTTGCGGGCGATCTTGTCGATCTCGTCGATGTAGACGATGCCGCGCTCGCACTCGGCCACATTGAAGTCGCCCGCCTGGAGCAGCCGGACGAGAATGTTCTCCACGTCCTCGCCGACGTAGCCCGCTTCGGTCAGCGTGGTGGCGTCGGCGATGGTGAACGGCACGTCGAGGATGCGGGCGAGCGTCTGCGCGAGGAGTGTCTTGCCGACGCCGGTGGGACCGATGAGCAGGATGTTCGACTTGTCGAGCTCGACGTCATCCTCGCGCACCGAGGCGGAGTTGATTCGCTTGTAATGGTTGTAGACCGCGACGGCGAGCGCCTTCTTGGCCCGCTCCTGTCCGATGACATAGCTGTCGAGCGTGTCTTTGATCTCCTGCGGCGTCGGGACCTGCGTGATGGCTTCCGCAACTTCGCGCTCCTCGTCTTCGGCGAGGATCTCGTTGCAGAGCGCGATGCACTCGTTGCAGATGTAGACGGACGGGCCCGAGATGAATTTTCGGACCGAGTCCTTCGACTTGCCGCAGAACGAGCAACGGAGGTGTTTATCGTGCGACATGGCGGTGACTCAGCAAGAGGCGCACGCCCGGGGAGGCTGGGGCGAAGTGGGGTATCCGAGAGTTAACAGTGTCGTCGGACCCGGTCAAGCAAAAGACGATTGGGGCTCGTGAAGGTTTTCACGAGCCCCAACAAAAGACCCTAGATGGTGCCCACGGTCGACGCAGCCGCCTGTGAGGCGATCACCTGCGCGTCCACGACTTCGCCGCGGCCCTTGATCACGTTGTCGATCAGGCCGTAGCTCTGCGCCTCTTCGGCCGACATGAAGAAGTCGCGCACCATGTCGCGCTCGATCTGCTCGACCGGACGGCCGGTGTGCTTGCTGTAGATCGAGTTGAGCTGGTGCCGCAGGAAAAGGATTTCCTTGGCCTGGATCTCGATGTCGGCCGCGGTGCCCTGCGTGCCGCCCGAGGGCTGGTGGATCATGATCCGCGAATGCGGCAGCGCCGAACGCTTGCCCTTGCGGCCGGCCGCGAGCAGGAACGATCCCATGCTCGCCGCGAGTCCCATGCAGATGGTATTCACGGGCGCCTTGATGTGCTGCATCGTGTCGTAGATCGCGAGACCGGCCGAGACGCTGCCACCCGGCGAGTTGATGTACACGAAGATGTCGCGGTCCTGGTTGTCGGCCTCGAGGAACAACAGCTGCGCGATGATGATGTTCGCCACGTCATCGTTGATCGGTGTTCCGAGGAACACGATGCGGTCCATGAGGAGCCGCGAGAAGATGTCGTAGCTCCGCTCGCCCCGGCTGGAGCGCTCGATGACATACGGTGGGTACAGTGTCGCCATGGGATCCCTCAACCGTTGGTACCTGGGGTGATTTCGTTTCTCGCCGTCAACCACTCGAACACTTTTTCCTCGGTGATGCTGCGCTCGATCTCGGGCAGCCGGCCGGCCTTCTGCAGCGACGCGTACACCTGCCCCGGATCGGTGCCGCGCTGCTCGGCCACCGACGCCACGCGGTCGTCCACGTCCTTCTCGGTCGCGGTCAGTGTGTGCTGCTCCGCCAGCGCATCGATCAGCATGTCGCGCCGAACCTGCTTCTCCGCCACCGCCGCGAACTCCGCCCCGAACTGCTCCTTCTGCTCCTCGGGGATCTTGTACGCCTGCATGTAGGCGTCGATCATCCGGTTGACCCAGCTCGGCGGCACGTCGAACGGATTGGCCTGCGCGATCTCGTCGAGCAGCTGCTGGCGCACGAGCGCATCGGCGTCGCGCTTGGCGTGCTCCTCGAGATCGGTTCGCACCGCGGCCGTCAACGCATCGATCCCGTCGAAGTCGCCGACCTCGCGCGCGAACGCGTCGTCGAGCGCTGGCGACGACTTGCGCTTCACTTCCTGCAGCGTCACGCGAACGGTCTTCGTCTGTCCGCGCTGCGACTCGTCGGCGAAGTCGTCCGGCCACTTCACAACGCGCTCCTTCGTCTCGCCGGGCGTGAGCTCCATGATCAGCTCTTCTACACCGGGAATCGCCTGTCCGCTCCCGAGCACGAGCGGATACGGGCTGCCCTCGGGCATCTCGCCGCCCTCCGCCTCCGGCGTGGCGAGCAGCACCTTCACCATGTCGCCCTCGCGCGGTTGCTCTTCCACGGGCACCAACGTGGCCTTCTGGTCGGCGAGCGTCTCCAGCTGCTGCGCCACCATCTCGTCGGTCACCGTCGAGTCGCCGCGCGTCACGCGGAAGCCCTCGGTGCGCGCGAGCTCGAGCTTGGGGCGTACCTCGAGATGCAGCTCGAAGGTGAGGGGCTGACCCTCCTCGAACTTGACGTCGTGCACGTGCGGCTGCGCGGCGACGTCGAGCTTCTCGCGCTCCATCACTTCCTTGAACGCGTCCTGCACGAGCGACTCGAGCACCTGCTGGCGAATGGCGTCCTTGAACCGCTTGCGCACCATTGCCGGCGGCGCCTTGCCTGGCCGGAAGCCGGGTAGCCGCACCGACGCAGCGTACTTGCGCGCCGACTGTTCCTCGGCCGCGTTCACGGTGGCGAGCGGCACGGAGACCTCGAGCAGCCGCTCGACTCCTTCGCTCTTTTTGGTCGTGATCTGGATGTCCATGTGGTTCGATGAAGCCAGAAACTCGGCGCCCGCTCCGCTCGGTTGAACAGGCGGCGCATTGGCGCGGGAAACTGCGTGAAAGCTAACCCGCGTGCTGGGCCGCTTGCAGGGCCGCAGACTGCCTGAGCGTCCCTCCAGCCACGGAAAGGCGGCCTAGGACTGCCTCAGGCTCGACATCGGCTCTCCTTTGCCGATCATCTCGGCGACGATCTTGCCGGAACTCAGCACCCCAGGAAGTCCCGCTCCCGGATGCGTTCCAGCGCCGGCGAAGTAGAGATTCGCGATGTCCTCGCTGCGGTTGTGTGGCCGGAACCAAGCCGACTGCGTGAGAATCGGTTCCACCGAGAACGCGCTGCCGAGGTAGCTGTTGAGCGTGTCGCGAAAGTGCAGCGGCGTGATCAGGTGTTCGGTGACGATGTGCCGGGAAAGTCCGGGCAGGTACCGCGACTCGAGATAGTCGATGATCCGGTCGCGATAGGGCTTGGCCGCCGCCTGCCAGTTCGTCTGGCCGCCGAGGTGAGGAACCGGGGAGAGCACGTACCAGCTGTCGCACCCGGGCGGCGCGAGCGATGGGTCCGTGGCGGTCGGCCGATGGAGATAGAGCGAGAAGTCGTCAGACAGCGACTTCTCAGTGAAGATGTCGTCGAGCAGGCCGCGATAGCGCGGGCCCATCAGGATCTCGTGATGCGCCACGTCGTCGTAACGCCGGTCGGTGCCGAAGTAGATCACGAAGAGCGACATCGAGTAGCGGAGCCGCGTCATGCGCCGGTCGGTGTTCTTGCGCCGGAGCCCAGGCGGCACGAGGTGCATGTAGGTCGTCGCGACGTCGCCGTTGCTCACGACTGCGTCGCCCGCCACGCGCTCGCCGCCGCGTAGTCGTACGCCGGTCGCGCGGCGGGTGCGCGTGTCAACTTCGATCTCCTCGACTTCACACTCGAGGCGCAGCGTCCCACCGAGCTCCGTGAACAGCTGCACGAGCGCTCGCACCAGCGCGCCGGTGCCGCCCATCGCGAACCACACGCCCCACTGCTGCTCGAGCGTGTGGATCAGCGCGTAGATCGACGTGGTCTGAAACGGATTGCCGCCAACGAGCAGCGGGTGAAAGCTGAACACCTGCCGCAGCCGGGGGTCGCGAAAGTACCCATTCACGAGCTGCGCGACGGACTTGTGCGACTGCAGCCGCACGAGGTCGGGTAAGACCTTGACCATGTCGGAGAGCCGGTCGAACGGCGTGTCGATCAGCGCCATTCCCGCCGCGAAGATCCGCTCCGTCGCCGCGGCGAACTTGTAGTAGCCCTCCACGTCGTCCGGCGCAAAGCGTCGAATCTGCTCGACGACTTCCTCGCGCTTGCCCGTGTATCGAAAGACGGAGCCGTCCTCGAAGCGGACGTTATAGAACGGATCGATCGGTACGAGACGGACGTAGTCGTCTGCCTTCCGCCCGCTCCGCTCGAACAGCTCATGAATGAGCCACGGCGCCGTGATGATCGTTGGGCCGCCATCGAAAGTGAAGCCGTCCTGCTCGTACACGTAGGCGCGGCCACCTGGCTTGTCGCGCTTCTCGACGATGGTGACTTCGTGCCCCTGCTGCTGCAACCGGATCGCCGCCGCGAGTCCGCCGAACCCGCTGCCGATGACGACGACGCGCACGTTGGCGTCAGCCGCGCGCGGCGATGCCGGCAACGCCTGACGGCTCGCGTCGAGCAGCGCGCGCACCCGCCGGCGTACGCCAGGCGAGGACGAGCGGGATCGCCATTGCCAGCCCACCGAAGAGTACCGCCCACCACATTCCTCTACCCGCACAGATGAGCAGGGGCAGCGCTGCATTCGCGCCGTACAGGCCCAATGGGAGCCGCGATGGCGACACGCGAGCTGCCCACGCGCTCGGCGGCACGATCGCCAGCATCACGCGAGCGACGATCAG
Source organism: Gemmatimonadaceae bacterium (assembly GCA_039920785.1). Taxonomy (GTDB): domain Bacteria; phylum Gemmatimonadota; class Gemmatimonadetes; order Gemmatimonadales; family Gemmatimonadaceae; genus AG11. The sequence continues at coordinate 15,452 of JBDSDB010000233.1, read as the reverse complement.
CCCGGTCAGCAGCCAACCGAGCCAGTTCGTCAACGGCATGCCGTAGAAGAGCGGCGAGAGGAAGATGCGCTGCGTCAGCGACGCGCCCTCGGCGGGCGGAAGGTGCCAGAGCCAGTGCGTCGTGGCCACCATCGCCGGATCCATCGAGACGTCCCACGCCGTCAGCACCACGGCCGCGAGCGCGGCCCACCGCCAGCGCGTCGCGGAGTCGTCACGCGCGATGAGGAGCCGGCCGCAGATAGCGAGCGACGCGTACAACATGAAGAACCAAGACGTCGGGATATTGAATGGCACGCGGCCCCCGACCAGGTAGCCGAGCTGGGTGGTATACGAGTACGGGCCAAACGGAATCCCGGTCGTCGTACCAATCAGCTCGGAGGCGAGCGAGATGCCGAACCCGGCGACGAAGAGGCCGAGCGCGGTGCGCCAGCCCAGCCGGCTCGCGGCGTGCACCAGCCCCGCGATCGCTCCCAACACGACGGTCGTCTGCCCGCCGAACACGAACATGAACGCCGCGATGCGCTGGTTCGACGGCGTCGACAGCCAGGCGGGCGTGGGCGGCGCCAAGAACGTCGCGAAGGCGATGCCCGAGAAGACCAGAAGAGCGATGTGGCCCGCGAGGGCGAGCCCCGCAATGCGCGCCTCTCCGGCTCGCTCGGTCACTGCTGGTTCGCTGATGCCCACGTCGCGATCCCTTCGTCTCTCGGATTGCGTGCGAGCGGCGTACGCTGCTGTCCGCCCGCCGACTCGAGCGGCGTGCGCAACGCTTTCCAGAGCACCGCGCCACGCGCGCGCGCTCCCAAGCGTGCGCGCACGCCGAACGTGTCGTATCCGTTCGCCTCGATGGCGCCCAGGATGCCAGCGTAGCCGGCGCCGCACGCCGTCGCGCAGCGACGGGCGTCGGGCGCGAGCAGCGCGATCCCGGGCCATGCGCTCTCGTAGAGCGCACGAGCGCGCACGATCTCGAACTTCATCAGCCCGCGCCAGCGTCGGTCGCCTGCCGCCACTCCGGCGAGCACGTCCTGGCGACTCAGCCCGAACCGTGCGAGATCCTCGTCCGGTAGGTAGCACCGCCCATTGCGCGCGTCCTCCCCGACGTCGCGGAGGATGTTGGTGAGCTGCATGGCCACGCCAAGCGTGCGAGCGTGCGAGAGAGCGCGCGCGCGGACTCTGTCGTCGCCGTCGACGCCGAACACGTAAGTACACATCTCCCCGACCGTGCTCGCCACGGCCTCGCAGTACCGATGGAGCTCGGGCCAGGTCGCGTAGCGGGCGGGCTCGCAGTCGCTTGCAACGCCATCGAGCAACTCGTGCAGAACGACGAAGGGTACGCCATGGCGCGCTACGGTGCGGTGAATCTCGCGAAACACCGGTCCCGAGGGCCGCCCAGCTAGCGCGTCGTCGAGCTGGCCGCGAAGCTCGGAGAGCCGTCGCGCCGTGTCGCCCTTGTCATTCGGGCCGGCGAGGTCGACGAGATCGTCCGCGACTCGGCAGAACGCGTAGAGGGCGAACGCCGAGCGTCGCTTCTTTAAACCCAGGAAGTGACTTGCCAGCCAGAACGTCCGCGCATGGGTGCGCACGATCTGTCGGCAGTGTGCTTCATCGTCCACGGTGATCCGTCCGATCGGTTTCGACGTTGGAGGGCGCGGATGGACCGCGCCTCGTACGACATCTCAACGCGTACGGATCGTGGTGGTTCCCGGTCGCGCCCGCTGGAGCACGGGCGGCGACGCGTCGCTACCGCGTATAGACGAGTGAGTTGCCGTTCCAGAGCTCGAGTCGCACCGTGCCCCCGGCCACCGTGCCGGTGAACTGGTACTGCAGGAGCTTGTCGTTGAACACCATGTGGGCGTACTCACGCACGAATACCCAGCTCCCGGAGCTGCCGGTCGTTGCCGCCGTGACCTTGCCGTTCTTCGTGAGGCGGAAGTTCTCCGTCTCGGTCCACGACTGGTCGCTGCCGATCACCAGCTCGGCGCTGATCATCTCGAGCACTCCGCTCGAGTCGGTGGAGACGACTGCGGGCAACGTTCGTCCACCAAATGTGAGCAGCTGATAGCGCCCGGAGACCTCGTTCGGCCGGGTGCTCTGCTCGATCTCGCTCGAGCAGGCAGCGAGGAAGACGACAGCCAGAAGAGCGGCGAAGCGACGCATGAAGGCTCCAGAGTATTGAAAGGTCTCGCGCGGTGGCGCGGCGCGTCAGCGGCGAGACACTCGTCCATCCCGTGTGCAGAGCAGACGATCGCGCGGGCCGGCCAGCAACTTCGAGCTCGCGCACGGCGGAATCGTCCGCGCACACCTACCGACCAACCAGGCAACCTCATGTTCCGGACACTTCTTCGCCGCGCGCTGCCTGAACGACTCTACTCGAGTCTCGGTCTGGCTCGCGAAGCGCTCCAGCGCGCGCGATTCCACCCGTACGTGGCGAGCCACCGGTACGGCGCGCGAACGCTGTCCGTGCACATCGAAGACGAGATGGGCCGCGGCTGGTACGATCACGACTGGCTCGTGCCGGCGGAGATCTCCGCTCTCGCGTCGCGAGGACGGCTGCGTGCGGGCGCGCGTGTGTTCGACATCGGCGCGCATCAGGGTGTGGTGGCCATGATGTTGGGTGACCTCGTCGGCGCGGAGGGGCGGGTCGTCGCGGTGGAGGCGATGGAGCACAACGCCGAAATTGCGCGCCGGAACGTGGTGTTGAACGAGCTCGCGCAGGTTTCTGTGCTGCACGCCGCGGGAGCGGACGTTCCGGGCGAGGTAGGCTTCGCGCCGAGGATGAACGGCCACGTCGCCGCGGAGCACGAAGCGTCCGTGACGGTCCGGGCCATCACCGTGGACGAGCTGACGTCGGAGCACGGTGTTCCGCAGGTCGTGTTCATCGACGTGGAGGGTTATGAGCTGCACGTGCTGCGCGGCGCGCGCCGCACGCTCGCGGATCACCGCCCCGACCTGTTCGTCGAGGTGCACATGGGAGAGGGGCTCGAGCGGTTCGGCGACGCGGACGACCTGCTCGCGCTTCTTCCGGACGGCTACGAGGTGCTCGTCTCCCTCACCGAAGAGGGGCCGTATGTGCCGCTCGAGCAAGGGCGGGCCCACCTCCGGCAGCACTCCCGCATCGTCGCCCTGGCCGGAGCAACAGCCTGATCGATGCACTGGTGCTGTGATGCAACGGGATTCGCCGCGCGACGAATGCGAGAGCCGGGACTCGAACCCGGACGCCGTGAGGCGGCAGATCCTAAGTCTGCTGCGTCTACCAATTCCGCCACTCCCGCGTGGATGAAAAGGTAGAGCGGGCGCCGACGGAGGGGTAGCCGTTGAGTGGAGGGTCGGAGGTGGCGAGTGGTGGTGAAATCAACGGCCTCGGGACGCAGAAGCATCCCGAGGCCGTGTTGTCACTTCGAGCCCACCACCCACCACCGTGGTTCTACAGCGAGTCGTTCTACCGCCCCACCTCCACCGAGATCGCGCGCGTGGCGTTGCTGTTCGCCGCGCTTCGGCGTGCGTCAAACACGAGGAACGTCACGACATCCCCCGGACGCAGGGGTGCGAGCACGGCGTCGAGGTCGGCTACGGTGTGGAGGTCACGCTTGGGACTCGGGTTCAGCACCTGAAGGAGGATCGTGTTGTCGGCCTCCAGCTGGTGGTACGACGGCCCGGTCACACTCACCTCGCTCACCACCAGCCCGCGCCGAAACGGCTCCTGGAGCCGAGCCCGCGCGACCAGCGCCGGCGACACGGGCTCCACGCTGATCCCCAGCTTGTCGAACTTGCGGCCCGCGCTCGCCGGCTCCACGGCCGTCGGCGACGGCACCGCTTCCGCCTGCGCGATCTGCTGCGGATCTGGCGCCTCGATGAGCTTCACCTTGAACGACTTCCTTTCGCCGAAGTGCATCACGTCCAGCGCCACGACCTCGCCCGGCTTGTGCGAGCGGATGACGCGTTGGAGCGTGCTCACACGGTCCGTCACCTTGCCGTCGGCGGCGACGATCACGTCCCCGGGCTGGATTCCCACAGACTTCGCCGGACTGTTGCCCGCCGGATCGAGGCTGTACGCCGACACGACCACGCCGGTCACCTCTTTCATTCCCGCCGCCTTCGCATCCACTGGCGTCGCGTTGGCGATCTGCACGCCGATCACCGCGCGACGCACCTTACCGAACTTGATCAGATCGTCCATCACTTGCTTGGCGAGCGTCACCGGGATGGCGAAGCCGTAGCCGGCGTAGAAGCCGGTGCTGCTCGCAATGGCGCTGTTGATTCCGATCACCTCACCGCGGATGTTGACCAGCGGCCCGCCGGAGTTGCCGGGGTTGATCGCCGCGTCGGTCTGGATGTAGTCGGTGATCGCGTATTGCCCGGGCAGCAGGTTGGGCAGCGGGCGGCCCTTCGCGCTGATGATCCCCGCGGTGACCGTGAAGTCGAGACCCAGCGGATTGCCGATGGCCACGACCCACTGTCCGACGCGCGCGTTGTTGTCGTCACCCAGTGCCGTCACCGGCAGGTTGGAGCCGTCGATCTTGATGACGGCGACATCGGTGGTCGGATCGCGCCCGATCACCTTCGCCTCGAAGATGCGCTTGTCGAGCAGCGTCACCGTCACCTTGTCCGCGTCGGCCACGACGTGGTTGTTGGTGAGGATGAAGCCATCCTTCGAAACGATGAACCCCGTCCCGCTGGCCTCCTGCGGAATGTTCGAGGGAGGCCGCTGCGGCTCGAAGTTGCGGAAGAAGTCCTCGATGCCGGGGCTGCCGCCGCGGGGCCGCGCCGCCTGAAGCCGCGTCGTCTGGATCGACACCACGCTCGGCGTGACGTGATCGGCGATGGCCTCGAACGCGCTGCCGGTCTCCGCGAGGGATTGAACCTCGGACGACTTGACTTTCGCCCCCTTCGACCCGTCCTGCGCGAAGCCGAATCGCGTGAGATCGAACCCCGACGCGAAGAGAAGGCCGCACACGAACGCGGTCACGATCGCGGCGCCCAGGCGCGCGCGAGAGAAGTTCGTTGACATACCGGTCTACATACTCCTGAGAAAGTCGCTCAACCCGCTTCCTTTACTATACAGTAAAGCGGGCGCCATGTGTTCCCTCGAGTGAGACACACGTGACGCCCGCTTCCGTTGCTACGGCCCCGCGATCATGGCGAGATCGCCGCGATCACGCCTGGACTACTTCTTGGCGTCGTCCACGATCTCGTAGTCGGCCTCGACGACGTCGTCGGCGGGACCACTTGCCGGCGCACCTTCACCCTGAGCCGTGCCGGCGTCGGGGGCGTCGCCCTCAGTGCCCTGCGCGCCCTGGTTCTGCGCATAGAACGACTGGCCGGCCTCACCGAAGGTCTTGCTCAGATCCTCCTGCGCTGCACGGATCTCGTTCAGGTCGTCGCCGCGGAGTGCCTTGCGGGCCCGCTCCACCGAGGCGTCCAGCCGCGCCTTGAGATCACCAGGGAGCTTGTCCGACCACTCCTTGGCGTTCTTCTCCACCTCGTACGTCAGGCTGTCGAGGCGGTTGCGCGTGTCGATCTCCTCGCGGCGCTTCTTGTCTTCGTCCGCATTCTTCTCGGCGTCCTTGACCATCTTGTCGATGTCGGAATCGGAGAGCCCGCTCGAGGCCTCGACGCGGATCTTCTGCTCCTTGTTCGTCGCCTTGTCCTTGGCGGCCACGTGCAGGATGCCGTTGGCGTCGATGTCGAACGTGACCTCGACCTGCGGCATGCCGCGCGCAGCGGGCGGGATCCCCGTGAGCTGGAACTTCCCGATCGTGCGGTTGTCACGGGCCAGCTCGCGCTCGCCCTGCAGCACGTGGATCTCCACCGTGGTCTGGTTGTCGTCGGCGGTGCTGAACGTCTCCGATTTCTTGGTGGGGATCGTGGTGTTGCGCGGGATCAGAACGGTGGTCACGCCGCCCAGAGTCTCGATACCGAGCGAGAGCGGAGTGACGTCGAGGAGCAGGACGTCCTTCTGCTCGCCGGTGAGCACGGCGCCCTGGACCGCGGCGCCGATGGCGACGACCTCGTCCGGGTTCACGCCCTTGTTGGGCTCCTTGCCGAAGAACTTCTTGACCTCCTCCTGAATCTTCGGGATTCGGGTGCTGCCGCCGACGAGCAGCACCTCGTCGATGTCCTTCGGCTCCAGGCCGGCGTCCTTGAGCGCCTTCCGCATCGGCTCGATCGTGCGCGTGATCAGATCGTCCACCAGTTGCTCGAACTTGGCGCGCGTGAGCGTGTAGTTCAGGTGCTTGGGCCCGCTCTGGTCCGCGGTGATGAAGGGGAGGTTGATGTCGGTGGAGTTGGTGCTCGACAGCTCCATCTTCGCCTTTTCGCCAGCCTCTTTCAGGCGCTGGAGCGCCATCGGATCCTTGGACAGGTCGATACCCTGGTCGCGCTTGAACTCGCCGACGATCCAGTCCATCACGCGCTGGTCGAAGTCGTCGCCGCCCAGATGCGTGTCGCCGTTGGTCGACTTCACCTCGAACTGGCGCGAGCCGTCGACGTCGTAGAGCTCCAGGACGGAGATGTCATAGGTGCCGCCGCCCAGATCGAACACGGCGACCTTCTCATCCTTCTTCTTGTCGAGTCCGTACGCCAGTGCCGCGGCGGTCGGCTCGTTGATGATGCGCAGGACGTCGAGGCCGGCAATCTTGCCAGCGTCCTTCGTCGCCTGGCGCTGAGCGTCGTTGAAATACGCGGGGACGGTGATGACCGCCTTCGTGACAGGCTGGCCGAGATAGTCCTCCGCCGTCTGCTTCATCTTCTGGAGGATCATCGCCGAGACCTCGGGGGCCGAGTACTTCTTGCCCTGGACCTCGACAGTGGCGACGTCGTTCTGGTCGCCGGCCACCTTGTACGGAACGCGCTTCGTCTCCTCCTGCACCTCGGCCATCTTGCGACCCATGAAGCGCTTGATGGAGAAGACCGTGTTGGTCGGGTTGGTGACGGCCTGACGCTTGGCGACCTGGCCGACGAGCCGCTCGCCATCCTTCGTGAAGCCGACGACCGACGGAGTGGTCCGCCCGCCTTCGGCGTTGGGAATGACGACCGGGTCGCCTCCCTCCATGACGGCCACGACCGAGTTCGTCGTTCCCAGATCGATGCCGATGACTTTGTCCGCCATTGCTTCCCTCAGTGGTTGGTGAAGCGCTCGGCAGACAGGGCTGCCGCGAAATGGTTATGGAAAGGGCAAGAGCGGTACCGGCACCGGCACGTCAAATTGACAGAGAACGCGCGCAGGCGCGGCCGAAGAGTCTGACATGGTGACCGACCGGGCGAATCGATGCCCTTACGGCAGGCACGATTGAGAGGCAGGCAGTCGGAAACGAGACGGCCCCCACCGTGAAGGCGGGGGCCGTCTACTACCGAAGCGTTCCCTACTTCGCGGCCACCGTCGCGGCGGCGACCGACGCGCCGTAGCTGTACGGCACCTGAACGCCCGCACGGTCGGAGATCGTGGCAGCGAGCACCACGCGCGTGGCTTGACCACCGAACCCGGTCAGCACGAGCGATCCGGCCGCCCCGCCGTTCAGTGTCATCGGCACCACGGAGGGGGCACCGGCGCCGTAGACGATGGCCATCACTCGCCAGGCGTAGCCGTCGGCCCCATCGAAGGTGAGGGTGAGTGCGCCGGACGCCGAGCCCGGCGTGAACTCGATGTAGTTGGATCCCAGGCCGTAGGGGGCGCCGTTCGCCTCCTGCTTCGTGGCGTCCGGAACGGTCACGGCTACCGGATATGCGTCGTGCGTGGTTCGGAGCAGGCGTAGCGGATTCGGGATGATCGAGGACGTCGGATCGGTGGTGAAGTCGCTGATCTTCATCAGCATCTGGTCCGGCGCGTACTTCGTCATCGGCTCCCACGATCCGCCGAAGGTGACCGACTTGATGGCGTCGGCGGCACTCATCGACTTGGCGGCCTCCCAGATCTTGCGCGGCGCGTCCACGCCATACGTCTCGCTCACCCAGTTCTGGAAGAACGCGGCGCCGTAGACGTACCGATTGAAGATCGGAAGGCTCGGGCTGGCGAAGAATCGGTTGATGTACCAGTGCCAGTCGTTGATCGCATCGTAGACCGCGTCCTCGGCCCAAGTTGCGTGCGACTCCATGAGCCAGCCGGACTGATACACGTTGATGTTGAACTGGAGCGCGTGCATGAACTCGTGCGCCTGCGTGACCTTGAGGGCGCCCGTGCGGACGGTCTCGAGCCCCGTCCTGTCCTCGTCGTTGGGCGGGAAGCCCACGAAGTCGTTCTCGACGACGATCCAGGCCGACGCGGTGCCGGAAGGGAAGCCGTTCACGGGTGCGAACTCGACGTTCTCTGGCACGCAATAGCCGTAGTACGGCATGTCCTTGAAGTACACATGGAACTTGTTGCTGACGGCACCGCTGGCGTCGACCGTGAGCTTCGGCGCCGGATAGCCGAGTCCGCCGACCTCCTTCGCGTAGATCTCTTCCCAGCTCTTCGCGGAGGCGTCGATGAAGTCCGGAACGCCATTGCGATTCGCATCGAGCGTTGGCACGCCCCAATCACCCTGCGTGGTGTAGTGCAGCACGAAGTGCGAGGTCTCGACCTTCTCCTGAAGGTTGCCGAAGCCATTGCCACGTAGGTCGCGAATCTCCTTGCGTGTGGCGGCGGAGAGGGAGCCCCACTCCTTGGCCATCTGAACCATCGAGTAGGTCGCGTCCTTGCCGCGCTCGGTGGAGCGGTATTTGGGCGGCAGCTTGGCGGGCGCGGAGACCGCGTACTCGCGGTAGCGGTTCGTGTTCTCCTTGTCGAGCAACCCCTCGGCGACGTCGTCCTCGATCAGGTCGAGCGACGACTTGCCGATGGCGTTGCCGTTCCCGTTCCCGCCGGCGCTGCGCAGCGGGCCGCCCGATTCGGGCGCGAGAGGCGCGGTAGGCTCGTCGCGGCACGCGCCGAAGAGAAGGGCGCCCGCGAGAAGCGCGGTGACGCGATGTGAGAGATGCATGGAGGTCCTCGAAGACGTTGCGAGATGGCCAATCGGGCCGACAGATGGCCCGAAAGTGCCTACGGGAAGCGCCGCGCACAAGCGCCGGATGTTTACTGTCGTTGGTCCAAGGGAGTGTGCGGTTTGTCCCTCGGGATCAGCGGCTGACGGCTCGGCGCGCTCGTCCGGAATCCACTGGACCACGATCTGCATTGGCGGTCGGCACACGCCATGTTCCCACTCAGCGACGAGAACCCCACTCTTCACACACCCTGGATGACGTGGGTCCTCATCGGGCTCACCGTCGCGGTGTGGTTCATCGTGCAGGGCGCCGGCGGATCGGATCTGATGGCCTCCTCGGTCTGCAATTTCGGCCTGGTGCCAGGGGAGCTCACGGGGAGGGCGCCGCTGGGGCTGGCCATCCCGCTCGGCAATGGACTGTCGTGCGTGGTGGACCGGGAGCCGATCAATACGCTGACCCCGATCCTCTCGATCTTCTTGCACGGCGGGTGGGGGCACCTGCTGGGCAACATGCTGTTCTTCTGGGTGTTCGGGAACAACATCGAGGACAGCATGGGGCCCGGACGCTTCCTGATGTTCTACCTCCTCTGCGGATTGGTCGCCGCTGGGGCACACGTGCTCGTGGAACCGGCGTCGCCCATCCCGACGGTCGGCGCGTCGGGCGCGATCTCCGGGATCATGGGCGCGTATCTCGTGCTGTACCCGCGGGTTCGCGTGAACATGCTCTTCATCTTCGTCATCTTCTTCAAGGTCATCCCGATTCCGGCGTGGCTCGTGCTGCTCTGGTGGTTCCTCGTGCAGGTGCTCACCGGGCTACCGCAGCTCTCTCCGATGCGCCCGGAGGTGTCGGGTGGCGTGGCGGTGTGGGCACACGTCGGCGGATTCCTCGCTGGAGTCGCACTGATCAAGCTGTTCGAGAATCCGCGGCTCGTGGCCAGGCGGGACGCGATTCGTGAAGCCGAGCATCCGCATGGTCACCGGTACAACCTGCCCCGATCGTAACGGTCTGGTCTCTTTTGTAACGGTCGGGTATCTTCGGAGCTTCGTTCTCTCCGAAACCAAAGGCCATGTTCAGCCGCCTCATCCCGCGCGACGAGCAGTTTTTTGATCTCTTCAATCAGCTTGCGGGCCATTTGAATACCGCCGCGAAGCTCCTCGACGAACTGTTCGCGGAGCCGCACCGCACCACGGAGCTGGTCCGGATGATCAAGGACGTGGAGCACCAGGCCGACGTGCTCACGCACTCGATCAACGTCCGGATCGACAAGAGCTTCATCACGCCGATCGATCGGGAGGACATCCATCTCCTGGCATCGCGACTCGACGACGTGATCGACCGGCTGGACGGCACGGCGCGGCGCGTGGTGATGCTGCACATCAACGAGGTGCGAGAGCCGGCAAAGCAGATGGCGCACGTGATCTGCGCTGCCGCCGAGCTGATCGCCAAGGCGGTGGTGGCGATCAAGCGGCCGCGCGAGGTAAGTGAGTACGCGACGCGGATCAAGCAGCTCGAGGAAGAGGGAGACGCGATCTATCATGAGGCGGTTGGAGCGCTGTTCGCCGGCACGCCCGACCCGATCGAGGTGATCCGCTGGAAGGAGGTCTACGAGACGCTCGAGATTGCGATCGATCAGTGCATGGGCGTCGCGAACGCGGTGCACAGCATCTCCATCAAGAACTCCTGAGCCGAATCGTGGTCTGGTACGTCATCGCGATCATCGCGTTCGCCTTCATCTTCGACTTCAGCAACGGGTTCCACGATTCGGCGAACTCCATCGCCACCATCGTCGGAACCCGGGTCCTGAGTCCGCTCGCCGCCGTGGTCTGGGCGGCGTTCTTCAACTTCGCAGCGTTGTTCACCGGCGGCGTAGCCGTGGCGAAGGCCGTGGGCGGCGGGATGATCAATCAGAGCATCGTGGATCCGAACGTCATTCTCGGCGCGCTGCTCGGGGCGATCGTCTGGAACATCATCACGTGGTTCTACGGGATCCCGTCGAGCTCCTCGCACGCGCTGATCGGCGGTTACGCCGGCTCGGCGATGGCGAAGGGCGGCCTCGCGGCAATCACGTGGGGCACCAAGTGGATCCAGACGCTCAGCTTCATCGTCATCTCGCCCCTGGCCGGATTCCTCGCGGGGTTCGCGCTGATGGTGCTGTGCTACTGGCTGTTCAAGGGAATGAGCGGCAGCCGGGCCGACCGCGTCTTCCGCCCGATGCAGCTCTTCAGCTCAGCCGCGCTCTCGTACTCGCACGGCGGCAACGACGCGCAGAAGACGATGGGGATCATCCTCGGGCTCCTCGTGGCGAGCAAAACGTACTTCGCGGGCCAGACTGGTTGGATGCACCAGCTGTACGTCGAGGACTTCAGCACGATCCCCCGCTGGGTCGAGGTTGGCGCCTACTCGGCCATCTCCCTGGGCACGCTGTTCGGCGGGTGGCGCATCGTTCACACGATGGGGTCGCGGATCACCAAGCTGCGACCGATCAGCGGCTTCGCGGCGGAGACGGGCGGCGCGCTCGCCATTCAGCTGGCGACGCACTGGGGAATCCCGGTGAGCACGACGCACACGATCACGGGCTCGATCGTCGGCGTCGGGGCGACGAACCGGTTGTCCGCCGTGCGGTGGGGCCTGGCCGGCCGGATCGTTTGGGCGTGGGTTCTGACGATCCCCGCCGCGGGCCTGATGGCGGCGCTCTCATACACGGTGCTTCGCCTGCTGCACCCCATGTAGGCCCTCGTCTTACGGAACTCTCTGCTTGCGGGATGGGGTGATCTGACTCACATTGTGCCCCCCTTCCTCGAACCGGGCGCCAGATGTTTGGCTCCCTTCCCAGCGAGACCCTCCGTGAGAATGACCCTCCGATCGCTCCTCGTCGTGCCGGCCGTGCTCGTTGCCGGTTGTAACGTCGACGTCCCCGTCTCGCCCTCCGACCGACTTTCGCCGACGGGCCCGGCTCTCAGCCTCGACGGCGTGTCCAGCTCCTTCGTGCTCGATTTCTCGGGCCAGCTCCCCGCGTCACTGGCGGTCGACGTCGCTGCTGCGGGAGGAGTCGTAACGTCGCGCATGGATGGAATCGGGCTCGCCGTCGCATCCTCCGCCGACCCGGGCTTTCGCGCCCGCGCGGCGAAGATCGCCGGTGTGCGCTCCGCCTCACCCGATCTGGTGCTGCAGTGGACCTCTCCCAAGCAGGCCGGAGAGGCCGTCGAGGCTGATGCATCGTCGCCGGTGACCACCCAGGCGAACGTGATCGGCTCCGTCGAGACCTTCCGCGCGATCCAATGGAACGTCGACGCCATCTCGGCGCCGTCGGCCTGGACCGCCGGCTACCAGGGCGCCGGCGCACGCGTTGCCGTGATCGACGGCGGCGTGTACGCGGCGCACTACGACCTGCGCAACCGCGTGGACGCGGCGCGCTCGAAGTCGTTCGTGCCCGGGTTCGCCTACAACCAGGACGTCGGCACGTTCTGGCACGGTACTCACGTCGCGGGCATCATCGCCGCGGAGGCGCAGGGCGTCGGGACGGTCGGTGTCGCGCCGCAGGCAACGATCATCGGTGTGAAGGCGCTGCACAACGGTAGCGGAAGCTTCTCGGCGGTGATCAACGCCGTCTACTACGCCGCGACACCGATCGCCGAGGGCGGCGCCGGCGCCAACATCATCAACATGAGCCTCGGCGCGGTGTTCGCCTCGAACGAGGACGGCGGAGTCCAGCTCAAGAATGCGTTGAGCAAGGCGACCACGTACGCGTATCAGCGCGGAGTCACCGTGATCGTGGCAGTCGGCAACAATGCCATCGACTTCGACCACACGGCGAACCTGATAACCGTGCCGGCCCAGTCGGCGCACGTCATCGCCGTCGCTGCCACTGGTCCCGTCGGCTTCGGACTCGGGGCGACCAACTTCGACACGCCGTCTTCGTACACCAACTTCGGCCAGTCGCTCGTCACGCTGTCCGGACCGGGTGGCAACGATCAGTTGCCGGGCACCGCGATATGCACATACAAGCGGTTCCCCTCCGGCACGGCGCAGCAGTATTGCTTCGCGCTGGACTTCGTGATCGCGCCGTGCCGTAGCTCGGGGGCGAGCATCACAGGCTACTGCTGGGCGGAAGGCACCAGCATGGCGTCGCCGGCCGTGGCGGGCGTGGCCGCGCTGATCGTCGGAAAGAACGGCCCCATCCCCCCAGCGCAGGTGGAAGCGATCCTCCGCCAATCGGCGGACGATGCCGGAAAGCCGGGCAACGACGACTATCATGGCCGAGGCCGAGTGAACGCGCTCCGCGCGGTGCAGTAGGAGAGCATCGGAGCGGGAATCGAGCGGGCCCGCCAGGAATGGCGGGCCCGCTTTGTAACTGCAACCTCGGACGGTTCGGGTGGCGTCCCAACAGCCAGGGAACGGATTTGAACGGATATGGCTCCGGTGGGGAGGCCACTACTGCTGCCTAGGGTATCTCATTCAACCAGCCCTTCGGGTCACTTTGAGCTGCGGCGCACAGCCTTGGCCCAGCGAACCCAAAATCAATTGGCTGTTGTGGTTCAGTTTATCCGTTTGAAATCCGTTGCATCCGTGTCATCCGCTCCCGTGCTGTTGGGACACCACCTGAACCTGACGAACGATAGGAGTCGCCGGTGTTCGTACCAGCCTTCGGTACGGCCTGACCGGCAGCAATTGTCGCAATCGTGTCACGGTGCGCTTCTGGACGTTCCTTGGCTCCCGACAGGCCTCACCTTTCTTCGTGGATACGCACTCTTCATCTACGAGGACCCCCATGCATCGTACACTCACCGCGTTTGCCGCGATCGCGCTCGTCACGGCCTGCGCGGATTCATCGAAGAGCGACTCCGCGAGCGCAGCGTCGAGTGGCGCACCGGCCGCGCAGAAAGCCACGACGTCGGGCGCCGATCTGACAGGCGCGGGCGCGACGTTTCCGAATCCGCTGTACTCGAAGTGGACGGACGCGTACGCCACGAAGACCGGCGTGAAGATCAACTATCAGTCGATCGGCTCCGGCGGAGGAATTCGGCAGATCTCCGAGCAGACGGTCGACTTCGGCGCGTCGGACGCGCCGATGTCGGACGCAGAACTAGCGAAGGCGAAGGGAGGGCCGATCCTCCATTTCCCGACGACGCTGGGCGCCGACGCGATCGTCTACAATCTCCCGGACATCGGCGGGACACTCAAGCTGACTGGCGAAGTGCTCGCGTCCATCTTTCAGGGACAGATCACGAAGTGGAGCGACTCGCGGATCGCCTCGCTCAACGCGGGGTTGAAGCTGCCCGCCTCGGACATCCTCGTCGTTCATCGGTCGGACGGTTCCGGCACCACCTACGTGTTCACCGACTATCTGGCGAGTGTGAGTGCCGCCTGGGCCGCCAAGCCGGGCAAGGGGAAGGACATCCAGTGGCCGGTCGGGCTCGGCGGCAAGGGGAACGAGGGTGTTGCGGGCCAGGTCAAGCAGACGCCAGGCTCGATCGGCTACGTGGAGCTGGCGTACGCCACGCAGAACAAGCTCTCCACCGCAGCGATGAAGAACGCCAACGGCGAGTTCGTGTCGCCGTCCATCGCCTCGATCACCGCGGCGGCGGCGGGAGCGGCGGCCAAGCTGCCACCCACGACGGACTATCGCGTCTCGATCGTCAATTCTCCCGGTGCCGGGGTCTATCCGATCTCCTCGTTCACGTGGATCCTCGTCTACGAGAAGCAGGCGGATCCGGTGAAGGGGAAGAAGCTCACGGACTTTCTGCGCTGGGCGCTCGGCGAGGGGCAGGGGATGTCGGCCGCGCTCGACTATGCACCGCTCCCGGAATCGATGCGGACGACGCTGCTGACGCGACTCGATTCGGTCAAGTAAGGGGTGCGGCCCGCGCGCCGACCTCTTCCCGTGACTCGCGCACGGCCGGGCACGTCCACTCAGAGGTAGATTGTCACCGTCCGCCGCGTCGATCGTGGCGGGCGGTTTCGCGACTCTGGAGCACCGATGCAGCACCTCGATTCACCCACGCCGCTATACCTCAACCGTGAACTGAGCTGGCTCGCGTTCAACGCGCGCGTGCTCCACGAGGCGACGGATCCGCGCGTTCCGTTGCTCGAGCGCGTGAAGTTTCTGTCCATCTTCAGCAGCAACCTGGACGAGTACTTCATGGTCCGGGTGGGCGGACTTCGGCGGCAGGTCGCGTCGGGAGTGGTCCACCAGACGCCGGACGGGCTCACGGCGGCCGATCAGCTGTCGCTGATCCGCGACCGCGTCGCGCAGCTACTCGAGGACCGGCGTCGCTGCCTCGGCTTCCTCCTGGAAGAGCTGGCTCCGCACGGGGTGCGCATCGTCGGTATGGCAGAGCTCACGGCCGGCGAGCGCCGGACGATCGACGAACAATTCGAGTCGCAGATCTTCCCCGTGCTCACGCCGCTCGCCGTCGACACGGGACATCCCTTCCCGTACGTCTCCAACCTCTCACTCTCGCTCGCCGTCGAGGTGCGCGATCCGGTCCTTGGCACGGTGC
>JBDSDB010000232.1:0-15990 GCA_039920785.1 Gemmatimonadaceae bacterium | reverse complement strand
TCCACGACGCTCGCGGCGATGATCGACAAGATCAACAAGGAGCGGAAGGGGCACATCATCACGGTGGAAGACCCCATCGAGTTCATTCACCGCCATCAGGGCTGCATCGTCAACCAGCGCGAAGTCGGGACGGACACGAAGAGCTTCCAGGCCTCGCTCAAGTACGCGCTGCGGCAGGACCCCGACGTCATCCTCATCGGTGAGATGCGCGACCTGGACACGATCCAGGCGGCGCTGACCATCTCCGAGACCGGCCACTTGGCGTTCGCGACGCTGCACACCAACAGCGCGGCCGAGGCGATCAACCGCATCATCGACGTGTTCCCCAGCCATCAGCAGAGCCAGGTGCGCGCGCAGCTCGCGTTCGTGCTCGAGGGTGTCGTGACGCAGACACTGCTGCCCAAGGCGAAGGGGCGTGGGCGCGCGATGGCGGCGGAGATCCTCGTCGTCACGCCCGCCGTGCGGGCGCTCATCCGCGACGACAAGATCCACCAGATCTACAGCACCATGCAGAGCGGCAAGAAGTTCGGCATGCAGACGATGAACGACGCGCTCTACGGACTGTACATGAACCGCGAAGTCGCGCTGGACGACTGTCTGCGAGCGTCGCACGACCCCAACGAATTCCTCCGCATGATCGGGCAGTCGCCCGAGGACGAGGCGAAGAAGGCGGCAGCGGGTGGCGCGACGGCGCGTCGGTAGGTGACAAGCTCGATCACGTCGGACTGGCGGACCGTCCCACAGTCGGCCAGCTAAGGAAGGAGCATACGGATGCCAGCATTTACCTATACAGCACGCGCCCTCAACGGCGATCTTCGCACCGCGACGATCGACGCGCCAAGCCGCGACGAGGTCGTCGCGCAGCTTCGGCGACAGCGGCTCAACGTCGTCAAGATCGACGAGACCGCGCAGGCAAAGAAGAAGAAGGCGGGCGGCAAGATCTCGATGCGCGACATCGTGATCTTCACCCGTCAGTTCTCGACGATGATCAACGCCGGACTGCCGCTCGTGCAGGCGCTGGACATCCTCGCGAAGCAGAGCGAGAACCCCGCGCTCAAGGACGTGACGCGCGCGGTGGTGTACGACGTCGAGTCCGGGCACACGGTTGCGGACGCACTGCGCAAGCATCCCAAAGCCTTCACCGATCTGTACGTCAACATGGTCGCTGCGGGTGAGGCGGGCGGTATCCTGGACACCATCCTGATGCGTCTCGCGACGTTCATGGAGAAGAACGACGCGCTCGTCCGGAAGGTGAAGGGGGCGATGATCTATCCGGCCGTCATCTCGAGCGTGGCGGCCATCGCGATCATCGTGTTGCTCATCTTCGTCATCCCGGTGTTCGAGAAGATGTTCGCGAGCGTGGGCATGGCGCTTCCGCTGCCGACGCGCGTCGTCATCGGCATGTCCAAGTTCCTCACCGGCTACTGGTGGGCCGTGCTCGCCGGCATCGTCGGCGGCGTCTGGTCGCTGAAGCGGTACTACGCCACCAACGACGGCAAGCTCGCCATCGACAAGCTGATGCTGAAGATGCCGGTGCTCGGCGACGTGCTGCGCAAGTCGGCGGTCTCGCGGTTCACGCGGACGCTGGGCACGCTGATCGGGTCGGGCGTCTCGATCCTGGACGGTCTCGAGATCACGGCGAAGACGGCGGGCAACCGCGTCATCTCGGACGCGATCATGGAATCGCGCACGTCCATCGCGGGCGGCGAGACGATCGCGGCGCCGCTCGAGAAGTCGAAGGTGTTTCCGGCGATGGTCATCTCGATGATCGCCGTCGGCGAGCAGACGGGCGGTCTGGACGAGATGCTCTCGAAGATCGCGGACTTCTACGACGAAGAGGTGGACGCCGCGGTGTCCAACCTGCTCTCGCTGATGGAGCCGATCATGATCGTGTTCCTCGGCGTGGTGGTCGGCGGTATGGTCGTCGCCATGTACCTCCCGATCTTCGACATGATCAACGCGGTGCAGTAGAGGCGGTGTGTCCTCACGCGCGTGGTTTTGCGCTCGGTCTCGTAATGTAAGAAGCGCAATCTTTCGCGAGCTGGTGAAGGCGCTCTCGTAACTCGTCGCAAGCCGTTGTTGGAAGTGGGCCGCGAAGTGAGGCGCTTGCACGAAGGGGCCCCGATCTACGGATCGGGGCCCCTCGTGCGCAGCGGGTCGTCTGCAGCGTGCGTCGCTTGGAGCGCTGTGGTCGGCGCGGGCTGCCCGAGCGTCAGTAGGTCAGCCGGCCGTCGAGCGTGTATGCGCCCACCGTGGGCCCCCCTGCCGGATCTATGCGGGCCGTCTCGTCGAACACCGCGGTGCCGCTCGCGCCCGCGAACCGTCCCGTGCCCCCGACCGCCGTGTAGGTGCCGATGAGCGTGACGATGCCGCCAGGTAAGCGCGTCGCGACGATGAAGCCGGTCGTGTACAGAAGGTCGCCATTCGCGGCGGTGAACGTGCTCGTGACAGCGGTGCCTCCAGACACGCGCGTCTCGTTCGTGACGACGGTGGTGCGCCCGAGGTGGGCGAGTTGGCAGGTGCCGGTCTGGTAGAACTCCGTCGGCCCCGTGGGTCCGAACTTCGTGACTACGGTCTCGACATCGCACCGCCCCTTCCAGGGGCGCTCGACCGTCGCGCCGGCGCCGGCGCGCGAGGCCTGCAGCTCGGTGGCGCGCAAGGTTGCGGTGGGCACGTCCGCGCAGCCGGCGAGGGTGGCGACAGCGGCGAAGGCGAAGCAAAGCAGGTCGGTGGGTGTCGTGGGACTGCGCATCGGGATCTCCTGTGTAGGGTGTGTGGTCTGCGAGCGAGCGTGCGCGGCGATGTCGTGCGGATTGCCGGCCCGGTGGGGCGACCGTAGGTTCGGTCCATGGGCGATGTCGTCTCGCCCGGGCACACGCGCAGAACCGGCGCGAATTCAGACACACCCCCCGCGCGCGTCTACGTCGAGCGTGTGGGCGGCCGGCGGGCATGGGACGGGAGGGGAGATGGCACCGGTCGCGGAACAGCAGGCGATCACCGAGGCGCTGCTCGATCTGCGGGACGGCACGCCCGGCGCGCTGGATCGCCTCGTCCCGCTGGTGTATGGAGACCTCGCCCGCGTCGCCCACCGGCAACTCGGCCTCGAGGCGGACGGCCACACGCTTTCGACCACGGCTCTCGTCCACGAAGCGTACCTCCGGCTCGTGGACCAGACGCGCGCGCAGTGGGTCGACCGTGCGCAGTTCTTCGCCGTCGCCGCTGGCGCCATGCGGCGCGTACTCGTGGACCACGCCCGGCGCCACACCGCAGGACGACGTGGCGGCGTGGGACGGAGGACCGTCTCCCTCGAGGCGCTCGAGGCGGCGGA
Organism: Gemmatimonadaceae bacterium; assembly: GCA_039920785.1. Lineage (GTDB taxonomy): Bacteria > Gemmatimonadota > Gemmatimonadetes > Gemmatimonadales > Gemmatimonadaceae > AG11. Next base: position 12,662 of record JBDSDB010000232.1, on the reverse strand, counting down.
CTCCACGGAGCTCGCCGCGAGTGACCGCGCCGATGTCCTTGTCGCCGTGGACGAAGCCCTCGAGCGGCTGGCCTCGCTCGACCCGCGGCAGGCGCGCGTGGTGGAGTGCCGCTTCTTCGGCGGCCTGACCGAGGCGGAGACCGCCGAGGCGCTCGGCGTGACGGCACGGACAGTGACGCGCGACTGGGTAAAGGCGCGTGGTTGGCTGTTCCAGGAGCTTCGCGATGACGCCCCCTGAGGGGAAGCCGCACGTTGCACCCGTGGACGCCGGATCCGAGTCGGCATCGTCGTCTGGTCGATGGCGCGAGATCCAGCGCGTAGTCGACGGTGCGCTCGACCTTCCACCAGCGGAGCGCGACGCGTTCGTGTCCGAGGCCTGCGGTCCAGACGTCGCGCTCAGCGTGCAAGCGAGGCAACTCCTGGAAGCATGCGAACGAGCCGCCGGCAGCGACGGGTTCCTCGCCGGGCCGGCCGGCGCGTTCGCCGCTCCCATGATAGCCGAGTTCGCGGTGCAGGACGCGGCGGCGGCGGCCGAGCGGCGTGCCGCGTTGGCCGACGCGTTGCAGGTCGCACTGTCGGAGCGCTACGTCGTCGAGCGTGAGCTCGGGCGGGGCGGGATGGCCACTGTCTACCTGGCCCGCGACATCCGGCACGAACGCGCGGTCGCGGTGAAGGTGCTCTCCCGCGACGTCGTCGCGCCCGGTGGGGCAGCGCGCTTCCTACAGGAGATACGCACCGCTGCTGGGCTCACGCACCCGCACGTGCTCGGCGTGCACGACTCGGGCGACGCCAACGGACTGCTCTACTACGTGATGCCGTACGTGGAGGGCGAGACCCTGCGCACACGTCTCTCGCGCGAGGGCGCGCTCCCCCTCGCCGAGGCCGTGCGACTCGTGCGCGAGCTCGCCGACGCGCTGGCGTACGCGCACGCCCACGGCATCGTCCACCGCGACCTCAAGCCCGAGAACGTGCTCCTCGCCGGCGGACACGCGGTGGTCGCCGACTTCGGCATCGCCAAGGCGCTGGCCGCGGCCACGCAGGATGGCACGCCCCGCGGTGGGCTCACATCGGCCGGGGTGGCCCTTGGCACGCCCGCGTACATGGCGCCCGAGCAGGCCGTTGGTGACGCGTCGACAGACCACCGCGCCGACCTCTACGCGCTGGGCGTGGTCGCCTACGAGGCGCTCGCCGGCGCGCACCCGTTCGGCGCTCGCGCGCCCCAGGCGCTCGTGGTGGCTCACCTCACTGAGCCGCCCCCGCCGCTCGGCGCTCGGCGCCCCGACGCGCCGCGTTCGCTCGTGGCGCTCGTGACGCAGCTGCTCGAGAAGGACCCGGCCGCCCGCCCGCAGAGCGCCGACGCCGTGCTCCGCGCCCTCGACGGTGCCACGGCCGCTCCGGCCGGGACGCCGTCCCGGCGGCGCGGCCTTCGGCTCGCAACCGCGGCGACCCTGCTCGCGGCCGCGAGCGTCGGCGGCTATGCCGTGTGGAAGCGCGCGCCAGGCCCTCCCCGCGGGGTCGCCGACACGGCGCCCGCCCCGGCCGCGATCCGCACCGTGGCCGTGCTGCCGTTCGTGAACACCGGCGGCGCCGCGGCCGACGACTTCTTCAGCGACGGCATGACCGACGAGCTGGCCCACGCCCTCGCGCGGCTTCCCGGGCTCCGGCTGGCCGGACGCACGTCCAGCTATGCGTTCAAGGGAAAAGCCATCGCGGCGCAGGAGATCGGCCGCGTGCTCGACGTCGGCGCGCTCGTGGGGGGAACGGTGCGCCGCGCGAGCGACCGGCTTCGTATCACGGCGCAGCTCGTGAGCACCGCGGACGGGAAGGTTTTGTGGGACAGCTCCTACCAGAGCGGCGTGGGCGACGTGTTCGCCGTCCAGGACGAGGTCACGCGAGCCGTCGTCGCCGCGCTCACGCCGGCGCTCGGCGACCGCCGCGGGGCCGCCGGCACGCCGTCGGCCCCGCCAGGTGGACGCGGCACGACCGACGCCGAGGCGTACGAGCTGTACCTGAAGGGTCGGTACTACTTCCTCGAGCGCGGGGCGGCCAACATTGCGCGCTCCATCGCGCACTACCGTCTGGCCGTCGCGCGGGACCCGGCGTTCGCTCGCGCTCACGCCGGGCTCGCGCTGGCCTACGGCGTCCTACCGACCTACGTCGTGGACCCGACCGACTCGGCGGCGGCGCTAATCACGGCGAGCGCCCGGCGTGCGTTGGCGCTCGACTCCACGCTCGCCGACGCACACATCGGGCTAGCGATGGCGCTCGTGCACCAACTCCGCTTCGCCGACTCGGAGGCGCGCTACCGCGCCGCGCTGGCGCTCGAGCCGTCGAACGTCATGGGACATCATGGGCTCGGCGTCCTGCTGCTCTCCGCGGGGCGCACCGACGAGGCGGTGGCCGAGCTACGCCGCGCGACGCAGCTCGACCCGCTGGCCAAGTCGGGGGGAAGCGCGTTCGCGATGGCGCTGGTCCATGCGCGACGGTTCCCCGAAGCCGAGGCCGCGGCGCGCCGCGTGCTGGCACTCGACTCCACGTTCCCGCTCGCCATCTGGGATCTGGGGTTCGCGCAGCTGTTCGGCGGCCAACCGGACAGCGCGGTGCGCACGCTCGAGCGTGGGGCGCGGATGCACCCCGACGCACCGGGGCAGCGCTCGCTCCTGCTCTTTGCGTACGCGGCCGCCGGCCGCTGGGCTGACGCCGAGCGCGTCCGCGCGCAGCTCAACCGGCCGGGGGGCGACCCGTCCGGCGGTGTCATGGCCGCGTTCGCGGAACTGGTCTTCGGCGACCGCGAGCCGCTCGTCCGCCTGCTGACGACCGAGGTGGGTCAGCGCCGCTGGCGCATGTTCGGCTGCAACCCGCTGCTCGACCCGCTGTGGGCCGACGCGCGCTTCGTTACCGCGATGCGCCGCCTGGCTGTGAAGGCGTGCCCGCTGGCACGACCGTGGCCCTTGCCGCCACGGGCTGGCGGCTGAGGTCGCGCACGTCTCGTCGGAGCAGCTAGATGACGACGCCGGCGTTCCGCGCCACCCACCGCTGCGGAAGGAACGAAGGGATGGCGCGGGGCAGGAGGGGCTCGAAATCCACCACGCTCGCCGCATGGCGCATCTTCTCGCCAGTGCGGTAGAAATGCAGCAGATAGGCGATGTCGGCCGCCGTCATCTCACCGAGCCATACATCGAGACCCGTGATCCCGGCGACCGCGAGCAGCGAGAGCGCATACTCGCCAGCCCCGCGCTCGTACCGCGCGACCTCGGCGAGGAACGCCTCGTCGCGTCCACGGGGGTCGGCGAGTCCGATCTCGCGGTCCGCCGGAGACAGAGTCCACTGCACCGTGTGCCCGAACAGGTGCAGAAGCGTGAACAGCATCTCCGCCGGCGGCAGCTCGTAGTCGAGCGTGATGGCCGCTCCATCCAGATCGCCGGTGAACGGGGCCGGCACGTCGGTGATGAGCACCGTGAGACCGAACGTCTCTCGAATGACGCAGCAACAGCTCGTCAGCGCCTCCCGATACGCGTGTTGGGCGGGATCCACCCACGCCTCGGCCGCAACGGCCGACAGGGGAGGGAGGTCGCTCTTGGTGAGGCCCTGCCAAGCGTCTGGGTACATGCGGCATTCTTGTGAAGGACGGCAGTCGCGTCGGCGACACCGCAACGCGACCTCGATCACTTCAACGCTACTACCACCTGTCGCTTGCTCGTGAGCATCGAGAGCGTCAGCGCCGCGGGCGTCATTCTGATCTCGGAGCTAAAGACGTAGACGACCGTCGCCGTCTCGCCCGCGGAGAGGTCGCGGGAAAAGGTCTGCCCGGACTGCGCGTCCAGCATGTCGCGGCTCCACGTGATCGACTTGCCCGCCGCATCCTTCAGATCCGGCGTGCAGTACTGCCACCCCCACGGCTCGGCCAGCAGCATCCGGTTGGTCACCTGCACTTCGGCCGCGTAGAGATGCTTGTTGGCCGACGCGGAGTAGGAGCCGATCTTCTGCAGCTCCCGGACCGAATTCACCTTCACGTCGAATGCGTCGAGATCGAACGTTTCTCCCGTTGCGGATCGGGCAGAGGACGCGATGCTGGAGCCTGTGCGCGCGAACACCGAGGCGACGCTCGTCGCCACAGGCTCGAAGTCGTATTTTCGGATCGGCGCGCCGCGGCGCAGCGTCGCGAGCTGTAGCGCTGGCTGGTCGCTCGGGATGCGGAGCGCCATCGTGTAACGCGCCGACTCGCCGGGTTTGAGCGTGAGCTTCAGGCTCTTGAGGGAGTCGGAATTGATCGTGATCTCGTGGCCGTACAGATGCGGAGCCGCGCGGACGTTCCCGAAGAATCGTATGGTCATCATGCTGCCACCGTTGACGTCCAGCGCCGCCTTCTGCGGGTTCTTGATCGTGCCGGACAGGAGCAGCAACTGCTGATTCTCCCCGGCGACGACGAGCTTCTCACGGGTGGGGAATCGCAGGGCGAGCCCGGCCGACTCGACGGAGACGAGCAGATGCTCGGCCTCGTCCACGAACGACTTGTTCGCCGTGCTGAATGTTCGGCCGAGCAGGTAGAGCTCTCCGAGCTTGGAATCGGCGGCGTACGGCTGCGCGGGCGTTGCCGGCGCGGGACGCGCCTGCGCCGATAGCGGTCGGGCGATGGCGGCGAACAGAAACAGCCAGGGCGCGACGCGTGTCGTCAGCGTCATTCTTGGATTCTTCCTCGGTTCCTGTTGGCGATCGAGCCCCCAGTATCCGACCCGAGCCCAGCGAAGACAAGGAGAAGGAGTCGAAATGCGAGCGCCCCAAACGGCGACCCTTTTCCGCTCGGCCATGCGAACCACCGCGATCATGCGCCGTCGCGGAAGCCGGCAGGCGGAATCTCGAAGGCGCGTGAGTCGGTGACGCCTTCGGGCGCTCGAACGCTGAAACGGTAGGACGACGCGCGCGCGTTGAAGCGATACAGATAGGGCGCGCGATGCGCTCCACCGGTCTTCCGCTCCGGGAGCCGCTCGATGAATCCCAGGTCGAGCATCCGCTTCTGGAAGTTGCGCCGATCGAGTGACACGCCGAGCACCGCCTCGTGCAGGCGCTGCAACTCGGGCATGGTGAACTTCTCCGGCAACAGATTGAGGCCGAGCGGGAGGTAGTTCGCCTGGGTGCGCAGCGTCTGTCGCGCAGCGGCAACGATGTCGCCGTGATCGAAGGCGAGCGGGGGACAATCGCGGACGACCCACCAGCGACACTCGTCCGAGAGCGCGTCCGCGGCCGGCGTGACCAGCGCGAAGTTCACCAGCCCGAGGTAGCCGATGGAGACGACCCGGTCGGCCATCCAGTGGTCGGCGGGCATCTCCTCGCCCATCGCCGTGGCGAGCGAACGCAGCACGCTCTCTCCTCGATCCGTGCCGCCGAAGGTGTGGAACTGCTGCAGGTAGATCTCATCGAGTCCCGTGCGCTCGCGGAGCACCCGCTCGGCGGCGCGGTCGACCGACTCGTCGCGACGGACGTGTCCTCCCGGCAGGCTCCAGGTGTCGAGGTGCTTCCACCTCAACAACAGGATCTTCAGCTCGCCCTCCCCCGTGTGGAAGCCGAACACCGCACAGTCGACCGACACGTGCGGAAGGAGCGCCGGGTCGGGTTGGGCGAAGAAGCGGGTGATCGGGATGGCTGGCTCCATGATGGGCGGGAATGGGCCGAGGTCGACCACAGGATAGCGAGTTGTGTCTTGCGCACACAATCATGGGTGCGTATTGTGTGCCACAGACACAAAGACCTGCTGCGGCTTCGTTGCCGAACAGGTAGGTCAAATCTGCACGGCGGAGCGACTTCGATGCTGGATCGACTGTTCGGAGCCAATCAGCCCGCGTGGCTGCTGGGTCTCACACACTCGCTCCTGCGTGCGGTGACGGGAGCGATGTACACGCAGCACGGGGTGCAGAAGCTGTTCGGGCTCCTCACCGACCCGCGTCGTCCATCGATGGGGACGCCGGCGGCGTTCTCCCTGTTCTGGTTCGGCGGCGTGATCGAGACGTTCGGCGGTGTGCTCATCGTGCTCGGTCTCTTCACCCGTCCCGTGGCCTTTCTGGTGGCGGGCGAGATGGCCGTGGTCTACTTCAAGTTCCACGCGCCGAACAACCTCTTTCCCATCCTGAATGGCGGGGAGGTGGTCGTGCTGTTCTGCTCGATCTTTCTGTTCATGTTCGCGGCGGGCCCGGGCCCGTACAGCGTCGACGCGCTAGTCCGAGGGAGGAACAGCAAGTGACGACGAGGAAGATGTTGGCCAGCTGGACGAGCATGACGTGCCTCGCCGCCGCCGCCGGCGCCCAGAATGCGGCCGCTCCGCCTCAGCCACCCGGGACGAGCTGCCGGCCAGCTGGATTCTTCACCGCGCCGGCGCGCTACAAGTCGGTGGAGGTCTCGTCCGACCGACGCGTGACGTTCCGCCTCTGCGCGCCGGAGGCGACGACGGCGCTTGTGACGAGCTCTGACTACGCGCCGGCGATCCCGATGGGGTTCGGTGGACCGCCCGGCCTGGAGATGGCGAAGGACACGAGCGGGCTGTGGAGTGCGACGACGACGGTGCCGGTGGAGCCGGGCACGTACCGATACAACTTCCGCGTGAACGGCGCGCGGGTTCCGGATCCGCAGGCGACGCGCTTCTCGGAGGAGCGCGTCGGCGTGAACAGCGTCTTCGAGGTGACGGGAGCGGAAGGCGCGTTCCAGGCCTATGACCCGAAGACACCGCACGGCGTAGTGACCGCCGTCGAATACTGGTCGACGTCGCTCGGCGCCAAGCGTCGCGCTCACGTCTACACGCCGCCGGGCTACGAGAAGAACGCAACGCGCTATCCGGTCCTCTACCTCGTGCACGGCGCTGGCGACAGCGATGACAGCTGGACGTCGGTCGGGCACGCGCACTACATCCTCGACAACCTCATCGCCGCCGGAAAGGCGGTGCCGATGATCGTCGTCATGCCGTTCGGTCACACGCCGGACCGGCCAGGAGCCGATATGCTCGCCAACCAGGACTTCGGCAACGACCTGCTCAAGGACGCGATCCCCTGGACCGAGGCGAACTATCGCACGAGGAATGGCACCGCCGCGCGCGCGATGGCCGGCCTGTCGATGGGTGGTGCGCACACGCTCCGATACGGGCTCACACACTCGGACCGGTTCGGTTACGTCGGCGTGTTCAGCATGGGCCTCATGGACACCGCGCAGGTCGCCTCGTACGACGCACAGAACGCGGCGGCGCTGCGCCGCGGTGCGAAGGAGTTCAAGCTCGTGTATTACGCGGTGGGCAAAGACGATTTTCTGTACCGGTCCATCGCACCGACGCGCGCCCTGCTGGACAAGTACGGAATCGCGCACGTGTACAACGAGAGCGGTGGGGGGCACACGTGGACGAACTGGCGGCGGTATTTAGCCGACTTCGCTCCGAGGCTGTTTCGTTGAGCCGCTGATTCGAGCGCAAGCAGAGCGGTGATTCCGCGCCCGGACGCGATCTTTTCCGGCACGCGCCGTATATTCGGCAATTGCCGCCGAACCGTGATCCCTACACTGCTCCTCTTACCTTCGCGTCGCCGAGAGATGGTGATCCTGAGAACTCCGAACCTATGTACGGTGGCCGTGCTCACGGTCCTCGTCGCGCTCATCGCTGGTGGCCCCGCCTCCGCCCAGACTGCCCAGCCGGCCCGTCCCGCCGCCACTCCGGCAACGCCGCCCATCGCGCCGCCCAAGGACTCCGCAAAGGAGCCGGGCCAGAATCTAAAATCCGCCTTCGGCACGACGCTGACCAAGCCCGAGGCCCGCGCCCTACTTGGCGAGATGCTGCAGATCACCGAGCAGGCGCTCGCCACGTCGCGTGCGGCCGAGCAGGCCGCCTCCGTGTCCGATGTGAAATCCGCCGCCGACAAGGTCCTGCAGACTGTGTGGGGCGCGGCCGCGGGGCGCGGCGACGGCAATACGAGCGAGATCACGGTCCCCGGTTGGAAGGAGCGCTGGCAGGTGACGGGAGGCGAGTGGTCACCATCCTACGCCAGGCGCCTCAAGACCGAGGCGCCGAAGATCACGGATCCACGGCAGCTTGGCGCGATGGGGCGCGGACGTGCCATTCGTGGCCGTCTCGGACAGATCACGCGCGGCACTCCGCGTGCCTCGGCCGCCGACAGCGCCGCCGCCGAGCAGCTGGTCGCATCGCTCAACAACGTGATCGGCTGGACGTACATCAGCGAAGGGCTCAAGGGCAACGAGATGCAGCCTCGCATCAGCCTCACCTACATGTGGGATGCGCCGGCCGAGTTCTGGCAGTCGAGCGCGGACACCGGCTGGCTCGACGAAGTGTTCGCGCAGGCGTCGAACATCCTCAAGACGGACTACGGCACCGACGTCGCCGAGGCGCGCAAGCATGCGGCCGGCATGAGCGAGCTGCTCCAGAAGGTGTTGAACGGGGTGGACGCCGACAAGAACGGCACGGTAGAGCCGAAGATGATGGAAGGTGGTCTCAATGCGGCACTCCGCGTCGCGGGCGAGGCCGGCCTCTGATGTCGCACTCAACTCACGAGCATCCGATCACGATGAATCCCTGGCCGAGACTCGGCGTCGCCATCGCCGCGATCCTGTTCACTGCCGCAAGCGCGGGCGCGCAGGGCGGCGTCTCCTCCGGCGGTGCCGCCACTTCAGCAAGCCAGGCGCTGTTCGACGGCAAGAGTCTGAACGGCTGGAAGCAGGTGGGCCAGGGCCGCTTCGTCGTGCAGTCGGATGGCAGCGTCGTCGGCGAAGGGGGAATGGGGTTGCTCTACTACGCGGCGCGGCCATTCCGCGACTTCGTCCTGGATCTCGACTACAAGGCCGAGTCGGCAGGCGCCAAGTCGGGCATCTTCGTGCGCTTCCCCGAGCAGCCGAAGTTGCCGGCCGATGCGATCAAGGGCGGCTACGAGATCCAGATCGACAATCTCGCCGACGCGATTCACACGACCGGCTCCATCTACAACGTCTCTGCGCCGACGCGCATGGCGGCCAGGCCGGCGGGCCAGTGGAACCACTACCGCATCGAGGTGTCCGGGCAGCGCTACCAGATCTATCTCAACGGCGAGAAGGTCAACGACTTCTTCGGCGACCGCGGGCGTCAGGGATACATCGCGCTCGAGAACCACGACGTCGACTCGCGCGTGCACTTCAGGAACGTGCAAGTCACGCCGCTTCGCGTGGCGAACGCGCCCGAGAGCCTGGGCGAGCTGTTCGCCGTGCGTGGCAAGGGCGCGCCGATCAAGGTCCTGCTAGTCACTGCGACGACGGGCTTCCGTCACTTTGAAGCGATCGACGCGGCGAAGAAGGTGATGGCGGACATCGACAAGTCGACGGAGTTCGACGTGACGATGAGCGAGGACGTGAACGCCATCTTCACGCCCGAGAATCTGGCGAAATACGATCTGCTGTTCCTGTCCAACAGCACGCTTCGTGTGGCGCAACCCGAAGATGCGGTGCGCCCCGAGGGTATACCGAATCATCCCAATCCCGCGGCTAGGCTGACCAAGGCGCAGGAACAGGCGATGCTCGACTTCGTGCGAGGGGGCAAGGGACTGGTGGTGACGCACAGTGGCGTCGACGCGTTCTATGGATCGCGCGGGTATCGCGAGATGATCGGCGGTGGGCTCTTCCAGGCGCATCCCTGGACGCAGCACGTGGGCGTGAAGGTCGAGGACCGCACCAATGCGGCGGTCTCGCACCTCGGAGACGGCTTCGGTCTGCGCGACAAGATCTACGTCACCGACACGAACCCACGGTGGAACAGCCATGTGCTGCTCTCCCTGGACATGCCGAGCGTCGGCGTGGATGGACACCCGGACGCGACGCGCGACGACTATCCGCTGTCGTGGATTCGTCACTACGGCCGGGGGAGGGTGTTCGTCACCGTGCTCGGTCACTTCGGCGACGTGTGGCGCAGTCCGGCCTATCTGCAGCATGTCCTGCAAGGCATGCGGATCGCCGCGGGCCGAGTGCCTGCGGACTTCTCCGGGCATCGCGTCAAGGAGACCATCTCCGCGAACGTCTGGCCGGACGACCTCGCCATCGATGACGCGGGCAACGTCTGGATCGCCGAGCTCACGGGGAAGATTCATCGGTACGACGCGACGACCAAGCAGACCGCTCTGGTCGGCCAACTCGACACGACCGATCCGACGAACATCGAGCACGGGTTGCTGGGGATCGAGGTGGATCCGAACTTCGCTCGCGGCGAGCCCTACCTGTATGTCTTCTACACGAAGCCGGAAGCGTACGTCAACACGCTGTCGCGCTTCACCTTCACCGACGGCAAGATCGACATGGCCACGGAGAAGGTCCTGCTGCGCGTGCCGACCGAGCCGCACTGCTGTCATCAGGCGGGCGATCTCGAGTGGGGACCGAACGGAACGATCTTCGTGTCGACCGGTGACACGGGTGAGAGCGGCACGAAGCCGGAGGACGAGATCTCCGACGTGCGCATCAAGGCATTCGAGGAGCGCAACAAGCTCAGTGGACACCACTGGTCGCGGCTCGTCGATTCGGAGCGCACCGGGCAGAGCTTGCAGGAGCTTCGCGGCAAGGTGCTGCGCGTCAACAAGGACGGTTCCATCCCCAAGGACAATCCGTTCTACGGCAAGCCGGGTGTGCGCTGGGAGATCTTCGCCTACGGGCTGCGCAACCCATATCGAATCAAGTGGGACGACCAGGCGAAGCGGCTCTTCATCGGCATCGTCGGGCCGGACGAGAACGTCACCTATGACTGGTACGACATCGCCACTGGCGGCGAGAACTTCGGCTGGCCGCGCGCCAACGGCAAACTGTTCTACAACGAGTGGACGCCGGCGATGATTCCAGGCTACGTACCGCCGGCGTGGGAGTACACGTACGCGGGTGGCAGCCGTTCGGCGGGCGGCGGTCCGACGTACCACTCCACGGGGAAGAACGCCTTCCCGCAGCTGCAGGGCAAAGTGCTGATGTTCGACTGGTCGAGAAAGTGGATCAAGTACGGCGACATCGTGAACGGCACTTTCGAGAGCGACACGGCCGCGGACATGCGCGCGACCAAGCGGCAGTTCAGGATCCCGGCGAAGCGACTGGCCAACATCAAGACGTTCGACATGCTCACCACGACGAGCCCGATCTCGATGGACGTCGGGCCCGACGGGTGTGTGTACGTGGCGGAGTTCGCGGGGTTCTGGAAGGCAGCCGCGGGGGCGAACGTCAGCCGGTACTGCTGGGTGCCGGGAGACGCGGCGCCACCGAGAGCGGCTGCGGAGGGCGCGGGCATCAAGGCGGCGGGGAGTCGATGACGATGCCGGCGAGATGACTTCCCGAGAGCGCGCCGCGCCGCGCTCCGGAGAGCCTACTGCCGCACGAGCTCCACGCGCCGATTCCGCGCGCGACCTTCGGGAGTAGTGTTCACGTCCTTCGGCTGCGAGTCGCCGGAGCCACTGGTCGTCATGTGCAGGCTGTCCGCCTTGTACTGCTCGATGAGCGCGCGGCGCACGCGCGCGCTTCGACGCCGGGAGAGATCGAGGTTGGACGCGCTGCCGCCGATGCTGTCCGTGTGCCCGGTGATCGTGACCTTCCACTCCGGATGGCCGGCGAGCGCGGTCGCGATCTCGTGCAGGATCGGCGCCGACTCCGGGCGCAGCGAGTCGCTCGCGAAGTCGAAGTAGATGCCGTAGATGTCGACGCGCTTGTCTGTGGCGAGCTGCTTCTCGATCTCGTGCTCCGTCGGGTACGAGACCTTGGTGTACGTGATGAAGAAGTGCCAGGCGGGATAGTAGTAGTCGAGCATCATGGGAAAGCGTGCGTCATCGAGCACCTTCACCCGGACGAGCTCTGCCTTCCTGCCATTCTGATGCATCGCCTCGATCACGGGTACCTCGACGGCGGAATCGTTGACGATGATCTTGAACGTCCCCTTGCCCTGACTCTCGAGCACACCATCCACGTCGTTCTGCACTCTGAGCACCTCGTCAACCGAATCGGCCAGACTGAGATACCGATGAATCGCCTTACCCTGGCTCCGGAGCGCGGCGAACGAGGCGGCCGAGAGGCTGAACTTCAACGCGCCGCGAAAGGTTTCGGGATACATCGCGTGAGCCGATGTGAGGTAGATGTGCGAGTCGGCCATGTCGGCGCGACAGACTCGCCGCTTCCAGTGCATCGTCCTCGCGCCTGCCTTGCCGACGGGACAGCTCCCCGTCGTGAGCACGCTGCGCGCGTCGATGGCGACGACTTGTTCAAGGCACTCGTGATCGTAGTCGCCTTCGCGACTCTTCCACATGTGCGATAGCGTGAGGCCGACTTTGAGCGGGATGATCGCCGCGGCCTGCGCCGCGCTGTCCGCCGCGGCCGACGGGCCCGGATCGGGACACTCTCCGCCAGGCGTGAGGCCAGATATCGAGGCGAGCAGCGGCAATGTGTCGTAACCGACCGGCACCGCTTTTCGCGCGCTGTCTCCTCCTTGCGACTTGGTCGAGGCGAGCGCGCTGTCAGCGCGGCTCGCATCGTCGCGCGAGCCGCCGCACCCCGTCATGACGACGAGCAGCGCGCCGGCCATCGCGCCGGCCAGCGCGCCGGCCAGCGCGCCGGCCAGCGCGACGCGGCCAACGAACGCGATGTTCCCGATCGTCATATGCTCTTGCACAGCATCGCCTCCGACGGCTTCACGCGCG
>JBDSDB010000231.1:0-25502 GCA_039920785.1 Gemmatimonadaceae bacterium | reverse complement strand
CCGGAAGCGGTGCTCCCTAGCGAGCCGGCCTGCGAGCCCTGTCCCGTCGTGCCGCCGAAGCCACCACCCGTCGACGAGTCGCCAGAGTTCTGATCACCGAAGTTGTCGTTCGCGTTGCGCTCCATGTGCCTCTCCGCGGTGTGAGTCCCACTGCATGGAGTGCCAGCGAGTGCAGAGTGCGTGCCTGTGACGAGACTTACTCGCTGAGTGTCGTGACGTGCCAAAGGTGGGAGGTAGGGAGGGGTTGCCGTGACCAAGAAAATGACGGCCTCGGGACGCACCTGCGTCTCGAGGCCGTGCTGTCACTCATTACTCTCCACGCCACCGTGGTGCCGTGCTACAACTCGCCACTGCTCACTTCCCAGTGGGTTACCGCGAGTTCATCTCGATCCGCATGACCCGGCGCTCGAGGCGGCGTTCGCGAGCAGCATCGAACTGCTCGGCAGCGAGCGTGAGCTCGATCGAGTGCACGGCCTCGTCGACGGCGCGGAGATACCCCTCGCGCCACGACGGGGGGTAGATGGACTCGTCGCCGCGCAGCTCGAGTCGAACCATCAGGCGGCGCAGCATGTCGATCGCGTCGGCGAGGCGGCGATGCGAGCGCAGCGCGACGCTCGCCGCCTCGAACCCGGCGGCCTGGCCACGGTGCGTGTCGGCATCCGCCAGCGTCACGCCCGGCGGGGGCGTGGTGCCTCCGGCGAATGCCTCCTCACGCACGGCAGCGAGGGCGTAGAACTCGGGCAGCTTTTGTCGCGGCACGTGCGGCGCCGCACGACTCGGATCTGGCAGAGCGTCACCCACGGTGAAGCGGTCCTCGGCGGAGGCAGAGAGAGGTCACCCGAGGTTGGTCGGGCCGACGCGGACGAAGTTAAGTGACCCGCGTCACAACGCCATAGTAAATCTCCCAGAATCCCGTTAGCGGGCTCTGGAGTGGGTCCTCAAGCAGCGCAGTATCGATCGAAGGCCCCTACCAGGTCGTTCGCGATCTCTCCGGCGGACCGGCCCTCGATCTGATAGCGCTCGAGCATGAAGACCAGCTCGCCATCTTTCAGGAGGCCGATTTGGGGGGAGCTGGGCGCATATCCAGTAAAGTATGACCGCGCCCGAGCTGCCGCCTCGGTATCCTGGCCGGCGAACACGGTGGTCAGGTGATCCGGCTTGATCGCATTCTGGAGGGCACTCGCGACGGCGGGGCGCGCGTTGCGGGCTGCGCACCCGCAGACCGAGTTCACGACGACGAGCGTCGTCCCGGCCGCATTGTTGAGCTTGGCGTCGACTTCGGCAGGCGTACGCATCTCCTCGATGCCGAGCCGGGTGAGCTCCTGGCGCATCGGGGTCACGAAACGTTCGTCATACATCGGCATGTGCCTCATGAAGGAATTCGTTGGTGGCTACTCGCGTACGAGCGCGAGGATCGCCGTCTGCGGGACCACGAGATAGCGGTCGCCTTCGAAGGTGATCTCCACCGCTGCCTTTCGGAAAAAGAGCGCGTAGTCGCCGCGCCGCGCCTGCATGGGAACGAAGCGTGCCTCGCGCGCCGGCTCCTTCCACGGCTCCTCGCCGGGTTGGACATCGAACGCGGGCATCGGCTGGCCGGGACCGGTCGCCATGATCGTCCCGCCCTGCACCGCCTGGCTGTCGATCGCGCTCGACGGGAGATACAGACCGACTTTGGTGCGCTCCTCGCCGTCCTCGACCTTCACCAGCACACGGTCACCGACGACGATCAGCTCTTTGTCGTTGCGCATCATTGTTCAATCACTGTGTTGTTGTCTCAGTCAATATATCCCCCGGTCCGGTGAAGGTGCCCGGAGGGCGCCAGCTATTTCGGCATGTCGGGATCGAGCGGCTCGCTCTCCACGCCGGGCGCCATTCCGCTTCGACGGATGAACACGATGGCGCCCGCGAGCAGCAGGGCCCATAAGCAGATCGTGAGCTCGCTCTGCAGCAGCGCCCGGAGCGCCATGCTGGGCCAGTCGTCGAACTCGGCGCGCGCGGCGCCCTCCGGCTCGCGACGCAGCGCAATCAGGAGCAGACTCGTGCCCATCTCGCCGACCGCCTCGAGCAGCGCGAAGAGCGGTGCACGCCACGCCCACGAGCGAATAGTCCAGTTGGCGAGATGCGCCGTGGCCATGCCGAGGAGAATGATCGTTCCCGCGACGAAGGCGGCGCCGTAGAAGATCCAACTCGCCCGGCCGAGCGTGAAGGTGAGCGCCCGGAGCACCCGGAGGACGATGCCGGTGAGGAGGGCCATCTCCACCAGCGAGAGCGACAGTCGGCGAAAGGCGGGCGGCTCCTCGAGCCGCCATTCGACCGTATGTCGTGGGAAGAATGAGGACATCACGTCAACCTTGCAGCCGTGATTCATGCAGGCAAGTGACGCGGCCTGAGCCTGCCGCTCTCACCTGGGAGCCATCACGCGTTCGACACCCCGGATCAGACGATCGTTGGTCTCACCGCGGCACGCCGGCGGAGACTTCGTCGGTCTGGTAGGGAGTGCCGCGCATGACGGCGATGAGCGCTTCCTCGATCTTATCGAAGGCGAATGGCTTGGTAATCACCGGCTGCCGCGACACGCTCCCTCGCGAGCCGGTCATCACGACGTCGCCCGTGATGAACACCGTTCGGGCCGCGAGCCCGGGCCGCTCCAGCCGCAGCTGCTCGTGGAACGCGTAGCCGTCCATGCCTGGCATCCGCAGATCGCAGACGACCGCATCCACGCCGATCGCCCTCGTATGGGCCAACCCGTCGATGCCGTCTGCGGCGGTGACCACGGTGAAGCCGCGCATCCGTCCGAAGGCTTCCATGCCGCTCCGCAGCGAGGGTTCGTCATCGACAAAGAGGAGCCGGATGCCAGCGAGCGGCGAGCGGAGCGTCGACATCCCCACGATGGGCGTGTCCCGCTCGTTCGCGCGCGCCGACGCCGCCGGTAGCGCGACGCGGAACGTCGTGCCTGCACTACCGGTCGACATCACGTCGATCTTGCCGCCATGGGCGCTGATGATCCCGTAGCTCACGCTGAGCCCCAGACCCGTGCCCTCTCCTTCGTTCTTCGTCGTGAAGAAGGGCTCGAAGATGTGCGCGCGCGCCGCGGCGCTGATGCCAGGACCGGTATCCTGGATGTCCAGCACGACCGTCTGGTCGTCGAGCGCGGTCCGCAGCACGAGGGTGCCCCCGCCGCGCGTCGCCATGGCCTGCACCGCGTTCGTGATGAGGTTGAGGCAGACCTGCTGAAGCTGGCGGGCGTCGCCGAGCACCGCGGGCAGGTCGGGGGTGAGCTCCTGCTCGACGCGGACCGACGACTCGGCGAACTGGTACTGCCGCATCCGAAGCGTCCGTGTGACGACGCCGTTCAGATCGATCGGGACGCGCTGGGGCTCGCTGCGGCGCGCGAACGCGAGCAGGTCCTTCACCACCTGGCTCGCGCGCATCGTCTCGGCGCGGATCACGTCGATGGACTCGCGCTGCGATGGGGTGAGTGTCTCGTCGCGCAGGAGCAGCTGGGCGAAGGCGCTGATGCTGCTGAGTGGATTGTTCACCTCGTGCGCCACGCCGGCCACGAGCTCGCCGACGGCGGCCAGGCGGTCGGATTCCATGAGCCGCACGCGCATCTCACGCTCGTGCGTCATGTCGCGACCGACGAGCAGGGCGCTGGGCGGATCCGCCTCGGGCAGGCGGCTGGCCGCGAGCGCGACGACGCGCGGCCCGCCGCCCTGCTGGCCCACGTGCAGCTCGACGCGCGTCTGGACGCCGGCGAACGCCTTGGCAAGCGCCCCCTCGAGGAGCGGGCGATCCTCGGGGACGATCAGCTCGAGCAGCGTGCGCCCGATCACCTGGTGTGGGTCGAGACCGAAGACGGCGCGGACCGCATCGTTCGCCTCCCGGATGCGGCCGGACGCCTGGAGGACCGTGAGCACGGCATCCGGCGCAGCGCGAAAGAGCGTGCGGAAGCGCCACTCCGCCTGGCGCATCGTCTCGAACAACTCCGCGTTCGCCAGCGCGACGGAGAGCAGATCCGCCATCGCTTCCACGCGCTCGAGCTCGAGCGGTGAGAACGAGCGCACGGACTCCGATGCGATGACGACGGCGCCGATCCGCTCGCCGCGACGCTGCACCGGGATGATCGCGAGCCCGCGTATCGGCCGGTCGAGCCGCGAGAGCCATTCGGCGGGCACCTCGCCGGGATGCGTCTCGATGTCGGCGACGCACCAGCTGCCGCCTGCGCGTACCACGCGCGCCAGTGCGGAAGTGCCGGCGGCCATGCGCGTGTTGCTGAGCGGTGCGAGCGAGCCGCTCGCCGCGGCGATCTCGATCAATCCGTCGGTCACCTGCAGTCCGAGCGCCGCGCCGTCGGCCTGCGCCACATCCGCCGCCGCCTCGAGGAAGCGGTCGAGCACGCGGCGGGGATCCAGCTCCAACGTGATCTGCTGGCCGAGCCACCACATGCGGTGCAGCACGCGCTGCGCGTCGTCCAGCTCGAGCGTACGCTGCACGACGCGCTGCTCCAGCGTCGCCTTCACCGCCTCTTCGGCGGTCATGCGGTGCTGGAGCGCCGCCCCAACGCGGCGTTCCACGGACAGCGCCCACGTTCCGTAGAGCACGAGCAGGCCGTTCACCGCCGCGATCGCAACGGCCAGCTCGAGGCTCGATGCGTCGCGCAGTGCCGGAAAGTAGACGCTGCCGGGTACGAGAATGACGGCAATCTCACCGATGCCCGAGAGGATCGCGAGCAGCGCGAAGGCGCCGAAGACGATGCGCAGCACGCCGTGCGTCGCGTGGGCGATGGAGAGCGCCGCCGCGCTGAAGGTGACGCACGCGAGGATGAAAAACGCGCCGAGCGTGGGACTCGTCGCCTGCCACGGGCGAACGAGCAGCACGCCGAACAGCACCACGCAGGTGAGCTGCGAGAGCGCGATCAACCTCGAGTTGAGACTGCGTGGCGCGTCGGGCGAAGACATCGTCGAAGCGCGGCTCGCGCGCTACCTAGTGGATGCGCGTCCCGATGCGACCCCACCGAATGTCGGTGATGAAGGGCAGCGGTCGGTCGCTCTCGTCGGCTCGGTACGAGTAATAGACGAACGAAGGCCGTCCGCGGATGTTGTCGCGGGGCACGACCCCCCAGTATCGGCTGTCCTTCGAGTCGTAGCGAGCGTCGCCCATCATGAAGTGCGTACCGGCGGGGACGACGAGGGGGCCCCAGTTGTCGTGCGTCGGTACCATCGGCGCGCCTCCGAAGCGAGACTGCTTGAGCTCGATACCATGCTGCCACTCGAACAGCGGATGCGTCTCGTCCGCCTGTGACGAGTTGGGCCCGGGCCGGCTTGCCGCGCCGAATCCCTGCCGCTGCGCGACGCCGTTCACGTAGAGCATGCCGACGCGCATGTAGAGCGTGTCGCCGGGCATGCCGACGAGCCGCTTGACGAGCGTGGGCGTGGGATCCTCTGGCTGGTCGGACTGCGGCGGCGACGTGAAGACGACGACCTCACCGCGCATCGGTTCGCTGAACGCGGGAAGGTGCGCGCCGGTGAACGGGATGCCCGCGCCGTAGACGGCCTTGTTGACGAAGAGCCAATCGCCGACGAGCAGCGTGGGGATCATGCTTCCCGAGGGGATGCGGAAGGCCTCGAACAGAAATGTCTTGATGACGAGATAGATCAGGATCGCCCCACCGAGCGACTTGACGTTCTCCCAGACGGCGCCGTGGGATGCGCGCGCGTTCTTCTTTCCGCGAGCCTGCGAGACGACGTTTGCGGCCATGGACGACGGCGAGAGGAGGAAGGAGAAGGGCAGTGTGAACATCTCCCTACGACGCGCGCGCGGGCAAGGGTTCGATCGCTGCGACAACGGCCGAGGGGGCGTGCCGACCATCGGCACGCCCCCTCGCTCCGGACGGTACAGCGACGGCGCTACTTCAGGTGCTTGTTGACCAGCTTCGTCATCTCGAACATGGAGACCTGGGCCTTGCCGCCGAAGATCGGCTTCAGGTTCTCATCGGCGTTGATGTTGCGGCGGTTCTTGGCGTCCTGCAGACCCTTCCGCTTGATGTATGCCCAGAGCTTCTTGGTGACTTCCGTACGGGGGAGCGGAGCGGTTCCGACCACGGCGGCGAGCTCCTTGCTCGGGTTCATCGCCTTCATGAACGCAGCGTTCGGCGTGCGCTTGGCCGCCTTCTTGGCCGTCTTCTTCGCGCCGGACTTCGCGGCCTTCTTGGCGCCACCCTTCTTCGCGGCACCCTTCTTCGCGGCGGACTTCTTCGCGGCGCCACCCTTCTTCGCGGCGCTCTTCTTCGCACCCGTCTTCTTCGCAGCCATGCTCTTCTCCTGGTCTGGTGAACAGGTTCTCGCTCTCTAGAGAAACGCTGTACGACGGGGCGCAAGATACAATCCACTCTGCTGCGCGCAATAGGGAATCACGTCGATCTCACTGTGATTTCATTGGAGAAACTCGCGCGGGTCGCGCACGGGCGATGCACGCTACGCGCGCGGGCGTGCACGCATGGGCATGACGTCGAGCACTCACGTGCGCGCGCGACGTGTGCTCGCCGCGCTGGATTCAGCCCCGCCGTTCGCGCCGCCAGGTGAGGTACGAGTACACCGCGGGCGCCACGATCGCCGCCATCCCCGCGCCGAGCGAGAGCGGCACGACGAGATCGGCGGGCAGCGCGAGCGCGCCGAGGATCATCGCGACGCCTGCGCTCGTCATCGAGACACCGGCGAGGCGCTGGGTACGCGCCCACACGACGTCATTCGAGAGCGTCCATGGCGTGCGCACTCCAAACCACGAGTCGGTGCGCGCGCGTGGGATGGCTCGGCCCATCACGAGATAGAGCACGCCGGCCAGGGCGGGAATCAGCCGCGCGCCCGTCATGGCGACCGTCCGGCGCGCAGCCAGGACGCGAGGTGGTCCACGACCTCCTGGAACGCGCCCACGTCGAGCTCATACACTATCTGCTGGCCGAGCCGGGTCGAGATCACGAGCCGCGCATCACGCAGCACGGCCAGGTGGCGCGACACGGTCGGCCAGGCCGCGTCGAAGTGCTGAGCGATCTCTCCCGACGTCCGCGGCCCGTCGCGCAGGAGCCGCAGAATGTCCCGCCGCGTCGGGTCGGCCAGGGCGCGGAAAACGGAGTCCATTAGCTCATAACCTAATTAGCTAATCGGGCAATTACAACTACAACATCGAGTAGCGGGTACTGGGGGTCCCGGTCGCCGGATTGGCATACGGTCTCCCGGAATTGGAATGGAGGGCTGTCCGCGGGGAACGCCGCTGATCCTGCGTCACCGGAGTGGCGTCAACGGCGAACGCCGCCGTTGCGTTCAGGGACCTGCATCGGCGACTCAGTACTGGAGTTCAATCCCAGCCCAAAATACCGGGAGCCGGTATGCCAATCCGGTTACCGAGGTGGCCAAGTATCCGCTACTGGCGTTGCAGTTGAAAGGCGCTGTCCACGTTACGCCGAGATCCTTCCGAGCAGCTCCATCATCTGCACGTCGTACGGATCCGGCGCGTCGTCTTCCTCCCCGATCTCCATGTTGAGCTGCGGCGTCTCGAGGATCAGGGGCACTCCGCGCGTCCGCGCGTCGGCCAGCAACCAGCCGAATGCCTCCACACCGATCTCGCCGTCACCGAGCAGCACGTGCCTGTCCCGGTTCGAGCCGAGCCCGCCCTCGCTGTCATTCAGGTGGAAGAAGCCCGGACGCTCGCCGGTGGCTTCCTCGAAGGCGTCCAGCACCGCGGCGACCCCCGCCTTCGACTCGCGAAGATCGTATCCGCTGGCGAAGAGATGACAGGTATCCAGTCCGTAGCCGGTGCGCGCGCGCAGCGGCTTCGGCACGTGCGCGAGGATCGCGCCCACTTCCTCCGCTGTCCGGGCCATCGTCCGCCCCTGCCCCGCCGTATTCTCGACCAGCAGCCGCGTGCCACCCTTCACCGTGTCGAGCGCGTGCACGATCGCCGAGGCGATGCGCTCCGCCGCGGCGCCGCGGTCGTCGTCTGTGGCAGCGCCAGGGTGAAAGCACACCGCGCCCGCGCCGAGCGCCGTGGAGCGCTCCAGCTCCTTGGTCAGACCATCGCGCGCGCGCGTCCACTTCGCCTCGTCGGGCGTGGCGACGTTGAGCACGTAGGCGGCGTGCACCACCACGCGCGCGGGCGCGATCTTCGTTGCCGAGAGGGCCTCGCGAAAGCGCGCGACTCGCTCGGTACGGATCGACACCTTGTCGCCATAGTACTTGGGGATGGCGGTGAAGAGCTGCAGCGCGCGCATGTCGGCGTTGCCTGCACGACGCGCCGCCATGTGGATGCCGCCCGTGTCGATGGTGTGCGCCCCGAAGAAGTGCTCCACGTGCCTCCTCGTCCGTCTCGGACGGCGAATCGCTAGTCCGGTTTGCCTGTGCCTTTAGACAGGTCGATCATCCGCGAGCCGGAGAGGTATTCCACCGACTGCGGGTTCTTCAACCTCGCGAGGCGCCGCACGACGTCGGCGATGCGTGCGGCCTGTTCGCGAATGATCTGGAGCTGCTCTCGCTGATCCGAGGAGAGCCCTTCCTCCATGAGCAGCAGCTCAGCGTGGCCGAGCAACGCGGAGAGCGGGTTGTTGATCTCGTGCTCGAGCGCGATCGTCGTCTCGCCGATGCCGGCCAGCCAGCGGGCACGCGCGAGCTCCGCCTCGGCGGCTCGGCGCTGGCGGTCCTGCACGATGCGGCGCGAGGCGATCTCGAGGCGCGCTCGCAGGTTCTCGGGCGAGCTGGGCTTCGTCACGTACTCGTCCGCCCCCGCGTCCAACACCGCGTTGAGGTCGTCGCGGCCATCGCGCGCGGTGACGACGAGGACGAACGTCTCGCGTCCCGCCTCGTGCGCGCGGATGCGCCGGCACACCTCGAGCCCGTCGAGGACGGGCATGTTGATGTCGAGGATGACGAGGGGAGCGGGTGCCTCCTGGAACAGCTCCCACGCGCGCGCGCCATCCTCCGCCCCACGTGCCTCGTGCCCGAGATGAGCGAGGACGGCGGCGAGCAGCGTACGAGCGATGACGTCGTCGTCGGCGAAGAGAACGCGCATGAGGTGGACGCTAGGAGATCAGCGCAGCACGCCCGCTCTCACGGCGAGCACCGCTCGAGCGCTGTCGGATGCCGTGCGCCGTTCCCAGGCCACGGCGATGCGGCGTCCGCGAACCGCCGTCGAGGGGCGCACTGCGATTCCGTTGTCGGTGGAGACGGGCAGAAGACGCTCCTCGAAAATGTGTCCCATCGTGCGCGAAAGAGCGAGCCCGATGCGCGGACTGGCGCTGTTGGGATCCTCGAACGCCACGGCAACGACATCGCCATCGGCGGCGACGCTCGAGCGACCGAGTCGCTCGCCATAGAAGATCGGCACGGGCTCGTGAAAACTCGCGCCGGCGTCCATCGAGTGGGCGAAGAACAGGCCTGGGCCTTCGCGCGCATCCATCGCGTACGCCACGTGAACGTAGCCACTCGCTCCATCGGCGGCGATCGCCGGAGGCGATCGGCGGCACCCCGAGGCGCCTCGATCGGTGGTATCCACCGCTGCGGGACTCGTCCAGTTCGCACCCTCGTCGTCGGTGTGTGCCGAGAGGAGACGAGCACCGCTGTCGGGCCGCGCCGCCCACCACGTCGCGAACAGCCGGTGTCCAGCGCGCGCGAGCGCGAGCGAGCCGGGGCACACGGGACCCGGCGGCGCGGTGATGCGCGCCGCGAGCTGCGCCATCGTGTCCGGAACGATGGCGCCCTCGGCGGAGACGACGACCATCCGATCCGCGGGGCCGAGAGTCCGCTCCGGAGTCCACTCGACGGGCGGGTGGCCGCATCCGGTGCCGATCGCCGTGACGGCGCCGATCACGAGCGCCGCGCCGGCGCGCAGTACGACGGCGCCTGCCGAACCCGAGCGCGCCGGAGAGCAGAGGTACATCGTCGGAGGATAGCCGTTGCGAAGTGGCAGGAGAAGCGCGGCGCGAATGGGGCGTGGATTATCTTTCGCCGTCGTGCTTCGCGCCGTCCCCCGCACCGCTCCGCTCATGGCTCGCACCGCCGTTCCTGTCTCCGATCGATCTGCTCCCGCCCGTGCCGCGGCGGAATCGCCTCAGGTCATCGAGACCATCGCGCCCAACACCGGGCCGCTCGCCGGCTTCAGCGGCACGCGCCGAGTGCCGCCGCCCGTCAACGAGCCGGTGAAGAACTACGCGCCCGGCTCAGCGGAGAAGCTGGCGTTGAAGGCGCGGTTGGCCACGATGGCGCAGGAGCGAGTGGACATCCCGATCATCATCGACGGACGGGAGATTCGCACGGGCGACCTCGCCCAGAGCGTGATGCCGCACGCGCACCGGCACGTTCTGGCGGACTATCATCGCGCCACTCCGCAGCACGTGGAGCAGGCGATCGCTGCGTCGAGGCGGGCCGGCGCGGACTGGGCCAACTGGGCGTGGGAGGACCGCGCCGCCGTGTTCCTGCGCGCGGCGGAGCTGCTGACGACCAGCTGGCGCCACACCGTCAACGCCGCGACGATGCTCGGCCAGTCGAAGACCGTGTTCCAGTCCGAGATCGATGCGGCGTGCGAACTGATCGACTTCTGGCGGTTCAACCCCGCGTACGCGCAGGAGCTGTACGACGAGCAGCCGATCAGCAACAACACAATGTGGAACCAGCTCGACTATCGGCCGCTCGAGGGATTCGTCTACGCGGTCACTCCATTCAACTTCACGTCGATTGCCGGCAACCTGCCCACCGCGCCGGCGTTGATGGGCAACACCGTGCTCTGGAAGCCGGCCGCGTCGGCGATGCTGTCGGCGTACTACATCATGAAGTTGCTCGAGGAGGCCGGCCTGCCGCCCGGCGTGATCAACTTCGTACCCGGCGATCCGGTGGCGATCTCGGACGTCGCGCTCGCGCATCGCGATCTGGCCGGCGTGCACTTTACCGGCAGCACGGCCGTGTTCAACAGAATGTGGCAGGCCATTGGGGCCAACATGTCCAGTTATGCCAGTTATCCTCGGATCGTCGGCGAGACGGGCGGCAAGGACTTCATCGTCGCGCACGCGTCGGCGGATGCACAGGCGCTCGCCGTGGCGATCGCGCGCGGCGGGTTCGAGTACCAGGGGCAGAAGTGCTCGGCGGCGAGCCGCGTGTACATCCCGCGCTCGCTCTGGCCGGCAGTGAAGGAGCGGGTCGTGGCCATCATGGAGGAGCTGACGATCGGCGATCCGGCGGACTTCCGGAACTTCATGGGGGCGGTGATCGATGAGCGCTCCTTCAAGAAGATCTCGGGCTACCTCGATGATGCGAAGCAGAACGCGACCGTGATCTCCGGCGGAATCGCCCGTGGGGAGGACGGGTATTTCATCCACCCCACGCTCGTGGAGACCGCCGACCCGGGCTACCGGCTGTTGTGCGAGGAGATCTTCGGACCGGTCGTCACAGTGCACGTCTACGACGATGCGAAGTGGGACGAGACGCTGCGCATCGTCGACACGACGTCGCCCTACGCGCTCACGGGCGCGGTGTTCGCCAACGACCGGCGCGCGGTGCGCGAGGCGATGATGGCGCTACGCAACGCCGCCGGAAACTTCTACGTGAACGACAAGCCGACGGGCGCGGTGGTGGGGCAGCAGCCGTTCGGCGGCGCGCGCGGATCGGGTACGAACGACAAGGCGGGATCCAAGCTCAATCTCGTGCGCTGGGTGAGCGCGCGGAGCATCAAGGAAACCTTCTCCCCCCCGACCGACTATCGGTACCCGTTCATGAGCGAGGCATAGGCCGGTACTTCAGCGTCCAGATCACGATCAGCCCGCACTCTGCGCGATACTGGCCGGGCGCGCCGGCGGCCTCCGGATAGACTTCGATGCCCGCGACCTCGGCTGGATGCACCCAGTTGATGTGCCCGTGATCCGCCCCGTCGATGACGACGTTCGCCTCGGTGCAGTTGGAGCGTGACGACTTCGCGCTGTTGGAGTAGACGCGCGCATCCGGGCCGGTGCCTCGGACGCTGAAGCCCGGTAGATGCTCGATCAGGTGTCCCACCTGCAGCACGTGGCGCTGCTCGATCTGATCGCGCGTGAGGAAGTGGCCGAAGGCGTTGTTCCGCCGGTTCTCCTCGAACTCGGCGTAGCGCGAGCGCTGCGCGACGATGCGCATGGAATCGAGCGAGATGACGCGACGGAGTTGCACGTCATGCACGACACTCCGTCCCGGACGCAGCTCGACGGGCGCGTCGCCGATGAGGTAGCCGATCCGTCGGACGAGCAGGATCTGGGTGCCCGTGGGAAGCCCGCCGAGCGTGAAGCGGCCCTGCTCGTCGGTCTGGGTCACAGGCTCCGCGTTGACGACCTGGATGTCTACGCCGGCGATCGGACGTCCACCGGCCCCTCGCACCGTCCCCGTGACCAACGCCGTCCCGGTGAGCTGGAGCGCCCGAGCGTCCGTCGAGTCGAGCTCCGTCGCGGGCACGGCCGCCCCGACCGAATCGAGCTTGGCCAACGTCGGCGATGCCTGCACGCTGAGGGAGAGGTTCCGCATGATCACCCCCTCTTCCTCCGTCACCGACACACGGACGACGTTGCTCGCCCGGCCGGCGTACTGGAGCTGAATCAACAACCAGCTGCCGGTGGGCACGTTGCAGATGCGATACTCCCCGCGCGGGCCGGTGCGCACCCACCCGGTGTGCTCCTCCGTGCTCGACCGGAGCGTCTTGCGGTCGACGGACATGTCCACCCAGGAGATGGCGACGTCGGCGTTGGCGAGCGGGCGGTCGGTGTCCGCGTCCGCGACGCGACCGGCCACGGCTCCGGTGCCGCTGGCCAGCGACAGCCCGCTACAGACCGCGTTCCGTAGTGCGAGGCTCGACGGGAGCGAGAGCTGCGCACGCGCCGTCTCACCCGCGACGATGTAGACCTCATCCGTCGGGAGCGCGAGATCGAGCGAATCGAGCACGCCGTGGGTGAGCTGGATCATGTAGCGGCCGGCGGGCAGCGAGTCGAGGCGATATCTCCCGTGATCGTCGGGCCTGGCACCGAACGAGACGAGCGGCTCCGAGTCGAGCCGTGCGACCACGACCGCCGCGTCTCGAACAGGACGCGACCGGACCGCATCTTTGGCGTCCCTGATGACCCCTTCGAGCCTGCCAGTGGGTGCGCTCTGCGAGGCGAACGCCGCGGCAGTGGGCGTGGCGAGGCCGAACAGTGCGAGTAGCCGCAGTTGCACGGCGCCAGTGCGGAGCCGCGTCAGACCGGCGTCGACCGCGCCGTACAAAAAGCTGCTCGTCTCACGGATGCTCATCGCTCGACCCTGACCGAGATCAGTGATGCTCGCACAATTGCGTGGACTGGGCCAGTGCACGGAGGGACGCGGCGACAATCCGCGTGGCTGACGTTCTCCTGGAGGACCTGCGCTCGGCGGCGCGAGTCACCGTTCCAAGGCTCGGTTCCGTCGCCAGCCCCCAGAGCGCATGACCACGAGCCGGGTCGCGACGCTCACCGCTTGAGCCAGATGCGGACGACGCCGCACAGATTCGTGAACTCGGCGGGGGCGCCATTGGTCGTGGGATACACCTCTATCGCCGCCACCAGCGACGGCGGGACTGAGTTGATGTCCTGATTCTCCCTGTATTCGATGACGACGTTCGGTGAGCATCGACCGCGGAGGTTCACCACTCTCGCGCTCGGACCCTGGCCGACGATGACAAATGAAACCATCGAGCCGAACAGGTCACTCACCTGCAGCACGTGACGCCGCTCGATGTCCTCTTGATTCAGGAAGAGTCCGGTGAGGCTGGTCCTGCGATTGGTTTCGAATCGATCGTATTTCGCGCGCGCCGACACCGTGCGCACCGGCTCGAGGACGAAGACGTTCTTGAGCTGGATCGTCGCACGCGCGGTGCGGCCCGCGCGCAGATCCACCGGCCGCCGCTGTACCTGGGATCCGAGCTCGCGGATCTCGAGCTCCTGCGTGCCTGCCGGAAGACCTGTCAACGTGAACTGTCCGACTTCGTTGGTGCGCGCGACAGGTGCCGTGCTGACGACGCGCACGAGCGCGTTCGCAACCGGCCCGCCTCTGCTGCTCAGGATGATACCCGCGATCCCCGCGCTACCGGAGAGGGGAGCCAGCGCCGCGCTGTGTTGCTGTGCAGCCAGCAGCGCCGCCAGCGTTCGCGTGCCACTCTCGCTGACCGAGAGGTGCTGCATCAACACGCCGGACGCTTCCGGTACCAGCAGTTGCAGCGCGGCGCCGAGCCGGTCCCCGTCCTGAACCTGCACGAGGAGCCAGCTGTCGGTGGGAACACCGCACAGCCGGTACTGGCCGAGCGAGTCGGTACGCACGCCCCCCGAGCGCTCGGCAGTGGAGACGCTTCGCAGGCCGCCGTCGAAGGAGAGCTCGGTCCACATCGCCGCCACCTGCGCGCCCAGGATCGGCCTGTCGGTATCCGCGTTCATGACGAGCCCCAGGAGCGCGCCAGTGCCGCGTGACAGCGTCATTCCTGGACAGGCCATCGAGCGCAGCGTCGCGCCGGACGGCGCAGCGAGATGCACGCGCGCTACTTCCCCGCTGCGCACCGCAAGCCGCGTGGCGGCGCCGCCGAACTCGATCGAGTCGAGGAACGCGGAAGAGAAGCTGACGGCGTAGTCGCCGGCCCGCAGATTCTCGAAGGAGAAGCGCCCGTCCTCGGTGGTGGTCGCGACGAGCGTGCTCTCCTGCACCGCGCCGAGCATCGAGATGCTCACGGTGGCGCCGCCGAGCGGCATCGCTCGCACGCTGTCGGTGATCGAGCCCTCGAGGCGGCCCGTGGAGTCACCCTGCGCACCGAGCGGACGGACGATCGCGGCACACGCGAGAGCGAGCGCTCCCGACCTGATGAGCGCGCGGCAGGTTGCGCGCAGTCGCGACCGCGCGTGTGTCGGCATCACTGCGTCGTCCGCGCCGAGGAATTGGCCGGCACCGTGGCGGCTCGCGTTGGCCGACGCCACGCTTTCGTCCAGATGACGATGACGCCGCACTCGAGGTCGCGGTACGGAGACGAGATGGACGGGGGACCGGTGTACGCCTCCAGCCCCTCGACCAGACTCGGCGGGACGTCGTTGATGCTCGAGTGTTGAACGCCGTCGACGACCACGTTCACTGGGCAGGGCGTTCGCCTGAGCAGCTCCTTCTTCGAGTACACTCTCGCGATGGATCCATGCCCGACGACGGTGAAGCCTCCGAGGCGCGCGAGGAGATCGCCCGTCTCCTTCACTTTGCGACGCACGATCTGATCGCTCGTGAGGAACTTGCCGGCGAAGTCTGCGCCGCGGTTGAACTCGAACTCTCTGTACCGCGTCCGGTACGCGCTCACGAGCACCGAGTCGAGCGCGACGGCGCGCGACAGCTGCACGTCGAGACGCACGGTGCGGCCCACTCGCAGCTCCACGGGTAGTTCGGCGAGCGCGTAGCCGAGCCGCCGCACCACGAGGATCTGCGTGCCCTCGGGGAGCGCGCCGAGCGTGAACCGGCCATCGGCGCTCGTGGTCGCGTTGGCTCGGGCGTCGCGCACGTGTACGTGTGCGTCGGCGAGTGGCTGCCCAGCCGCGCCTCGCACCGTGCCCGTCAGCGTCGCGGTGCCGACCTGTCGCAGCTCGCCAGTCGTCGAGTCCACACCCGCCGAGAGCGCGATTCGCTCGACGGAGTCGAGCGCCGCGATCGTTGGCGCACCGCCCGCGCTGAGGGAGAGGTCGCGCACGACGGCGCCCTCGTCGTCCGATACGGCGACGCGGATCGCCGTCCCGGCGCGACCCGCGTGCTGGAGCTGGATGGAGAGCCAGCTTCCGGTGGGAACGCCGCAGAGACGATACTCGCCGCGCGGCCCCGTCCTGACCGACGCGGAGCGCTCCGTGGATTGCGACTTGAGAGTAGCAGCGTCGACGGCGATCTCCGTCCAGGACACCACGACATCCGCGCCGGCGAGCGCCTGCTCGGTGTCGACGTCCATCGCACGGCCCGCCACGACTGCCTTGCCGCGGCCGAGCGATGGCCCGGGGCAGACTGCGTCGCGAAGTGTCGGGCCGGAGGGGAGAGAGAAATCGGCGCGGGTCGTCTGGCCCGCGGCGATCACCACCTCTCTCGACGGCAGTGCCAGCTCGAGCGAGTCCAGCGTGGCGCTGGTGAGGTTTGCGAGATACCGGCCGGCGGGGAGCGTGTCGAGACGGTAGTGTCCCGCCGTGTCGGGGCGCGCGTCGAACGAGACGCTTG
Organism: Gemmatimonadaceae bacterium; assembly: GCA_039920785.1. Lineage (GTDB taxonomy): Bacteria > Gemmatimonadota > Gemmatimonadetes > Gemmatimonadales > Gemmatimonadaceae > AG11. The sequence goes on along the minus strand of JBDSDB010000231.1, from coordinate 9,276 downwards.
GCTCGGAATCGAGCCGCACCAGAGAGAGTGTCGCCGCGCGAGCCGATCGAGAGCCGATCGTCTCCGTGATCGTGCCCTCGATGCGGCCGGCATCCGCGCCCTGCGCCCGTACCATTCGCGCGAGGCCCATCAGGAGCACGACCGGCACTATCAGACGCATGGCGGATTACTCTGGCAGCTGTACGCCAGCGGACAGGGGCGGAGTGCCCTCGAAATCGCCGAAGGGGCTACCGCGAAGTTGCGACGTTCGCCAATTGTGTGCAAGCAGCCCACTCTCTACCTCTGGACGGACTCCAGCGATGCCGAAATATCCGTACCTCACCGCCGACGTGTTCACGGATCGGCCGTTCGGCGGCAACCAGCTCGCCGTCTTTCCGGACGCGCGCGGCATCCCGGAGCACCGGCTGCAGGACGTCGCGCGGGAGTTCAACTTCTCCGAGACGACCTTCGTCTACCCGCCGAGCGAACCGGCGCACACGCGCCGCGTACGGATCTTTACGCCGGGAACGGAGCTCCCGTTCGCCGGGCATCCCACGGTCGGGACGGCACACGTGCTCGCCGGCACCGGTGAGCTCGCGCTGACTGGAGCGACGACGCACATCATCTTCGAGGAGCTCGTCGGCCCCGTGCCGGTGGCGATCCGGGCGGAGGGTGGACAGCCGACGTTCTGCCAGCTTTCCGTCGCCAAGCTTCCCGAGCAGGGTCCCCCGCCTCCCTCCAACCGGGCGCTCGCGGAGGCCCTCGATCTGGAGCCATCCGATCTGCTCGATGGAGAATGGTCGCCGCGTGCGTATTCCTGCGGCGTGCCGTACCTGTTCGTGCCGCTGCGCGACCGCGAGGCGGTAGCCCGGTCGCGCATCCGGCTCGACGCGTGGGAGCGGGCGCTGAAGGGGACGTGGGCGCCCGAGGTGCTGGTCTTCGCGCGCGATGGCGAGCGCGCGGGATCGGACCTGCACGGGCGGATGTACGCACCCGCGTTCGGCATCGCCGAGGATCCGGCCACGGGGAGCGCCGCCGCGGCGCTCGCCGGCTATCTCGCTGCCCGCGAGCGCCGGCGCGACGGGACGCTGTGCTGGGTGCTCGAGCAGGGCTTCGAGATGAAGCGCCCCAGCATCCTCGAGATCGAGGCCGACGTCGCCGAGGGCGTGGTGACGGGGGTGCGCGTGGGCGGCGCGACGGTGATCATGTCCGAGGGCACGATGGAGATCGCCTGACCAGGCGCCGGCGAGTCGCTGACGCGGCGCTCCGTCAGGCGGCGAGTCGGCGGCGCTGGTGGAGGATGGCCGCGACGATGCCCACGCAGCAGCCGACCGCGATGACGGCGACGCCGGTGTAGGAGAGGTAGCGAGCCTGGTCGGCGGCGTCGAGAGCGCCCGGCGGACCGGGATGCGCCTTGTCGTACAGAGAGATGGCGTGCAGCCGGGCCGCGGCGAACAGATACGCCGCCGACCCCGCGACGATGAGCAGGAGGGCGCCGAGATCGACCTGGCGATCGCGCTGAGAGACGAGTGTCATGATATGCGGAACACGATCGGAGCGCGCGAGGCGTAACGCAGCGCGTAACGGGTTGCTTCGGCCGCCACGCCTGGCGAGCTTGCAATTCGACCCTCTCTCACCGCCCCATGACCTACCGTATCCTCGTCACCGACGAAATCGACGCCGATGGCGTAGCGCTGCTCACGGCCGAGCCCGAGTTCGTCGTGGACGTGCTCCCGACCCTCCCCGCCGCGGAGCTGCTGGAGCGGATCGGAGAATACGATGCGTTCGTCGGCCGGAGCGCGACGCGGGTCACCGACGAGCTACTGCGCCGCGCGAGCCGGCTGCGCGTCGTGGGGCGCGCCGGCGTGGGAGTGGACAACATCGCGCTCGACACGGCGACCTCCCTGGGCGTCGCGGTGATCAACGCGCCGGCAGGCAACACGGTGGCAGTGGCCGAGCTGTTCTTCGGTGCACTGATCGGGTTGCTGCGGCACCTGCCGCATGCCGCCACCTCCATGCGCGACGGCAAGTGGGACCGGTCCAAGCTCCTCGGCACGGAGATCAAGGGGCGCACGCTGGTGATCGTGGGAGTGGGGCGTATCGGGAGCGAAGTGGCGACGCGCGCGCTGGCGTTCGGGATGGACGTGGCCGGCTACGATCCGTACGTCGGCGACGAGCGCTTCCGCGCGCTGCGCATTCGCCGCGTCGCCACGCTGGACGAGGCGGTCGACGCGGCGGACGTCCTCACCGTGCACACGCCCCTCACCGACGAGACGCTCGGCATGATCGGCAAGCGCGAGCTCGGCCGCATGAAGAGCGGCGCGATCGTGATGAACCTGGCGCGGGGCGGCATCATCGAGGAGACGGCACTGATCCAGGCGCTCGAGAGCGGACGGCTGAACGGCGCGATCGTCGACGCGTTCTCCAAGGAGCCGCTCGCGCCCGATCATCCACTGCGCACGGCGCCGCACACCTTCCTCATGCCGCACCTCGGTGCATCGACCGCGGAAGCGCAGCGAAATGTCGCGGTGGACGCGTGCGCCGCGGTGCGCGACGCGCTGCTGCACGGTGAGCTGTCGCGCTCCATCAACGTCGCCGGCGCAGGCACGGGTGACTGGAAGGAGCTGCAGCACGCGCTTCAGGTGGTGCGGCGCGCGGCGTCCGTCGCGCGCGCCATCCTGGCCGACCGCGGCGTGAAGACGGTGCAGCGGCTCTCGCTGCGGGTGGGACCGGACCTCATCGGCGCGGCGCCGGCACTGCTCGCGTCCGCGGCGGCGGGCACGCTCGAGGGGACGATCGACGTCGAGCGGCTCAACCTGATCAACGCGCGCTCCATCGCCGAAGCGCGCGGCATCGAGCTGTCGTACACGGAGTCCGATGCGCTCGGCCACCCTGCCGCGATGCTGGTGAGCGTGAGCGGCGGTGTGCAGCTCATGGCCGTGGCGGCGGTTGCACCAGATGGAGCGCCGGCGCGGCTCATTCGCATCGGGGGCTTCCATATCGACGTCGCGCCGCGCGAGGCGTTGATCATCCTCACCAACAACGACGTGCCCGGCGTGATCGGACGCGTGGGCACGCTGCTCGGCGACCGGAACGTGAACATCGCCGAATACCATCAGGCGCGGCTCGCGCAGGGCGGCGAGGCGCTCGCAGCCATCAGCGTGGACGGCACCGTCCCCGCGGGCGTGCGCGACGAGCTGCTCAATCTGGCCGACGTCTGCACGGCGACCGTCGTCCAGTTCCGAGGGGCGTGATGGCGGAGCGCATCGCGCCGAGCGTCGAGCGCGACGAGGGCGTTCGTCGTGCGTATGCGGCGGACGCGTCCGGGCTCGTGCTCGTCCCCGAAGGGGTCGCGCGCGCCACCTCCGCCGACGAGGTAGCAGCACTGCTGCGCGAGGCGAGTGCTTCTGGCACGGCGGTCACGTGCGCCGGCGGCCAGACGAGCACCACGGGCGCGTCGATCAGCGATCGCGGGATCGTGCTGTCGCTGCGCGGCATGGACCGCGTGCTGGAGCTCGACGCGAAGGCGGGATTCGTCCGAGTGGAGCCCGGCGTATTCGTCGGTGAGCTCAAGCGCGCGTGCGCCGTGCACGGCCTGCTGTTCGCGCCCGATCCGACGAGTGAGGAGGAGTGCACCGTGGGCGGAGCGGTCGCGTGCAACGCGTCCGGCGCGCGGAGCCTGCGCTACGGCTCCACGCGTCCGCACGTGCGCGCGCTGCGCGTCGCGCTGACCGACGGATCGATCGCCGAGCTCCGGCGTCCTACGCTCGAGAAGAACACCGTCGGCTATGCCTTGGCCCATGATCCAGTCGACTGGTTCATCGGCAGCGAGGGGACGCTCGGGGTGATCGTCGAGGTCGAGCTGGGACTGCTTCAACTGCCGGAGCAGGTCGTCGGGCTGGCGATTCCGTTCGCGACGGAGCAGGACGCGCTGGCGTTCGTCGTGGCGGCGCGCAGAAGTGGGGAGGTGCATCCGCGCTGCCTGGAGTTCTTCGATCGGCGCGCGCTGGCGATCGCACGCGAGGCGGAGTCCACGCCCAATTGGGCGCCCGACGCGACCGCGTTCGTGTACGTGGAGGAGGTGCCGCCGTTCGGCAGCGCGCCCGCACTGGACGAATGGCTCGCGCTGGCCGAACAGCACGGCGCGCTGACGGACGACGTGAACGTGTACGATGGCGAGTCCGCGTTGCGCGAAGCAAGGCGCGTGCGGCACGCGGTACCCGCGACGATGAACGAGCGCGGGTCGCTGCGGCGTCCGCACGGCGGCCGGAAGGTGTCCACCGACTGGGCGGTGCCGTACGCGCGGCTCGGTGAGATGCTGGCGCGCGCGCGTGCACTCGCGGACGTCGCCGGGATCGAGCAGGCGGTGACGTACGGCCACGCGGGCAACGGCCATCCGCATCAGAACTTCATCGCCCATGACGCCACCGAGCTTCGCACGATCGACGGTGTGGTAGAGGCGACGCTGCGTGAGGTGATCGCCATGGGCGGCACGGTGGCGGCGGAGCACGGCATCGGAAAGATCAAGCGGCGCTGGCTCCCGATGCAGATGTCGCCGCTGCAGGTGCGCACGATGGCCGCGGTGAAGCGCGAGCTGGATCCGGCGGGGATCCTCGCGCCCGGCAACGTGCTGTGAGCACGACCGGCTTCGCGAGCGTCGTGCTCGACGTCGACTCCACGCTCTGCGGTGTGGAGGGGATCGACTGGCTCGCCTCGCGGCGCGGCGCCGAGGCCGGTGCGCGCATCGCCGAGCTGACCGACCGCGCGATGCGTGGTGAGATCGAGCTGCACGCGGTGTACGGTGAGCGACTGTTGATGGTGCGTCCGACGAGTGCCGATCTCGACGCGCTCGCGGCCGAGTACCTCCGCACGCTCGCCCCGGGCGCCAGCGCCGCGATCACGAACATGCACGCCAACGGACGGCGCGTGGTGCTCGTGAGCGGCGGCATTCGCAACGCCATCCTCCCTCTGGCCCGCCAGCTCGGCATCGCCGATGCCGACGTGCATGCCGTGGGCGTGCGGGTCGACGCCAGCGGCGGCTACGAGAGCTACGACAGCAGCTCGCCGATGACGACGTCCGAGGGCAAGCGCGCTGTCGTGGAGGCGCTCGGACTGCCGCGGCGACTGCTCGCGGTTGGCGACGGCGCGACCGATCTCGCAATCCGACCCGTCGCCGACGCATTCGCGGCGTTCACGGGCTTCGTGCGCCGCGACGGCGTCGTCGCGTCGGCCGACGCCGTGCTCGATTCCTTCGACCAGCTCGCGGAGCTCGTACTCGCATGACCGCATCGCTCCTCACCGAGGGCACGTTCTTTTTCCCTGGACCGACCGAGGTGCGCGCCGAGGTGCTCGCCGCGATGACCCGGCCGCTGATCCCGCACCGCGGCGCGGCATTCGAGTCGCTGTACGCGACGCTGCAGGACGCGCTCAAGCCGATCTTCGGCACGACGCGCCCCGTGTACGTCAGCAGCTCGTCGGCGACCGGACTGATGGAGGCCGCGGTGCGCTGCGCGCCAGAGGGCCGCGTGCTCGCCCTGGTGAACGGTGCATTCTCGGCGCGGTTCGCGGCGATCACGAAGGCGTGCGGCCACGACATGGATGTGCTCGAGGTGCCGTACGGTGCGGTCGTCACGCTGGAGATGGTGGAGCACGCGCTGGCGCAACAGCGCTACGCGGCGGTGACCGTGGCGCACTCGGAGACATCGACCGGCGCGCTGCAGGACGTACGCGGCATCACGCGGCTCGCTCACGCGGCGGGCGCGGTGTGTCTCGTCGATTCGGTGACGGGCATCGGCGGCGCGGAGCTTCGGTTCGACGAATGGGGACTCGACTTCGCGCTCACCGGCTCGCAGAAGGCGCTGGCGCTGCCGCCCGGATTGGCGTTCGCCGCGGCGACGCCGGCGTTCATCGAGGCCGCCCGCGCGACGGCGCGCCGCGGATTGTATTTCGATCTCGTGGAGTTCGACGCGTACGGCGCGAAGAACCAGACCCCGAACACGCCGGCGATCTCGCTCTTCTACGCCGCGGAGGTGCAGCTGCCGGCGATCGTGGCGGAAGGGCTGCCAGCGCGCTGGGCGCGGCATCGCGCGATGGCCCATCAGACGTACGAGTGGGTCGATTCGCTTGCGGGTAAGTACGGAGACGACTTCGGGATCCTCGCTGGTCCGGCCCATCGCACGCCGACGGTGACGAGCGTGACGATCCCGAGCTCGTTCGCGGCCTCGACGCTCGTGCGAGCGGTGGCGGAGCGTGGGTTCACGATCGGCAACGGCTACGGAAAGAACCGCGAGACGACCTTTCGGATCGGGCACATGGGAGATCACACGACAGAGCGGCTGGCGGTGTGTCTCGAGGTGTGCTCCGTGTGCATCGATGACTTGATGAGGGGCTGAGCGGTTGCGGCTACGGCAACGACGAGTACATCGGCAATGCTCACCGCCCCAACCAGTGGCTCACCTTCACCAGCAGCACGTTCGTGCTCGGCAAACGCAGCAACTCCCGCGACTGGCCACCCACGTCGAACGGCTCCGGCTCTCCATCGAGGGTGCGCCCCTGGCTCCACACGACGAATAGCGTCGACCCCGGACGATATTCCCAACGCATCACGGCGTTCGACCGCAGCTCGGCGAACGAGTAGTCGGGGCGCCCGAAGCTGAGAAGTCCGCCGGCCCGCCGCACGTCGACCTGATCGTTCGCCGAGAGGCGCACCGACTCCGGCGAGAAGAGCCGCACGCGCTGGTCGAACGTCGGCGCGCGCGCCGCCACCACTTCACCGAGCTGGCGGTACTCGCCGGCGCTCACGAAAGGCTGCGCGTAGAGTTGGAAGCTCAGGCGCGACGAGAGCGCGTAGCTGGCGCGCAGCATCACTGCCGCGGACGACTGCAGCAGATCGCTGACGACGTGATGCGTCCCGTCCGCCGCATCCACGGAGGCGACGAACTGCTGCGGGTTGCGCCACCACGACAGCGACGGCGCCACCGAGAGCTGCGTGTTGCCGCCGACGCGCGTTGCAAGTGAGGGCGCGAGCCAGAGCGAACGGCCAGGCCCCTCGTCGTCGCGCGCAACGCGCACCATCAGATCGGCCGTCACCGCGCGGCGCCGATCGGAGGCCACGCGCGCGAACCCACCGAGGCTCGCCGGCGTCGTCAGCACCGGACCGCCTCGCAGCGCCGTCAGGCTCCGGAGCGACGCGTGCCGCTCGATGTAGCTCTCCAGCTCCCAGGAGCTGTGCAGCATCGCACGGCCGTAGAGCCGCTGGCCGAATCGCTCTCGGTCGCCGCCGAAGCTCGAGCCTGTCCACGCGACGAACCAGCTCTCCCAGTTGCGCACGAAGCGGTTCGACTCGAAGCCGTCCCAGCCCATCCAGAGATTGGCGTTGATGAAGTCGGCGCGCGGCTGCAGGCCGAGATCGTTCGCCTCGAAGCCCGGCGTCACCACCTTGGTGTAGATGCCGCCGCGCGTGTGTCCCCCGCCAACCTTCGTCAGACGAAGGATCGAGGAGATCCCGCCGAGAGAGGTGCGAGACGAATCCACTCCCAGATACGAGGCATCGGGCCGCTGGAACAGGTGCGTCGTGCTCTGCTGCGTGGCGATGATCGCCTCCGGCGATCCGCGCACCATGCTGCCGAGCGCGTATGCGAAGAGCTCGAACTTCCGGCCCCCGAACCGCACGCGGCCGTCCACGCCGCCGACCACGGCGCCGTTGCGGAGCGTTGGGATGCTCTCGTCGCGATCGAGCACGGTGAGCACCGACCCGATCGAACCTTCGTTCGTGAGATCGCGCGTGACGCGAACGACAGCGGATCGCGTACGCGGCTCGATCACCGACGTCGCGCGCTGTCCTCGCGGATCCACGTACGACGCACGAGCGTCGCCCGTGAGCGCGCCGAGCGCGGCGATCTTCCATCCGCCCGCGGTGCGCCCCGACAGCTTGAGCGCGCCGAGCACGGGCGTCGTCGACGGTCGCTCGATCCAACGCGCGTCGTCCGGCGAGTCGCCCTGCGGCGCACGGCCGATGCGCCGCGAGTAGAACAGCTCTTCGCGCCCCGTCCACCAGTTGCTCACCATGTCGAATCCGAACAGGCTGGAGCCCTCGAGAAAGAAGGGCCGACGTTCGCCGAAGAACGACTCCACGCTGGTGAGGTTGACCTCCGACGGATCCGCTTCTACCTGCCCGAAATCGGGATTGATCGTTCCAGTGAGCGTGAGCTCCTGTGTGACACCGAGCCGGATGTCCGCGCCCGCGGTGCGGTCCAGTGCGGAGCGCGGCTGAACGGGGTTCCCGATCTCCACGGGAGCGCGGGTGATGCGCGACGAGAGATACGGCATCACCTCCACTCGCCGCGCGGGGCGCGGCACGCGTACACTGTCCAGCGTCCCGAACTGCGACACGAAGCCGCTCACGTTCGGCGCGATCGGCGACCAGTACGAGCGCTCGTCGCGGCGCGCCAGCTGGCGACCGATCTGCAGCCCCCATCGCGTCGCTCCATCCGCCGACACGCTGAAGCGCAGCTGGGAGAGCGGGATGCGCAGCTCCGCCGTCCAGCCGGCCGAATCCACGCGCGCCGCCGAGGACCACACCGCGTCCCAGCCGAGATCCTCGGTGAACTCGTCGTCTTCCGAGATCACACCGTCGCGCTGCACTCCCGCGGGATTGACCATGAACCGGAAGGCGGTGCGCTTGTCGTGATACGCGTCGATCAGCACCTGCGCCCAATCCGAGTACAGCTCGGCGTCACGACGGCCAAGCGGGGCGATGATCGAGTCCGGGGCGCTGTCGTGCAGCCGGATGGCGACGTACAGCGCGGCATCGTCGATCAACATGCGCACTTCGGTCCGCTGCGACGCGGGCTGTAGCACGTCGGGCGTGCGCTGTACGAAATCGGACCCCACCGTCGCTGCGCGCCACGCTGCCTCGTCGATGCGGCCATCGATGCGGATCCGGTCGGTGACACGCACGGCGGAGAGGGAACGCGGATTCCGCTCGCGAGCGGATCCGCTCTGCGCGGCGTGCGCGGCGAACGCCTGTGCGTGCGAAGGTTGCACGTATGAGACGAGCGACAGTAGGGCGAGCGCGCCACCGCCGAGCGTACGGAGACTGCGGAGCGTCGCAGCTGTTGTGGCCGGCCTGTTCATCGTGCCTCCGAATCGTGAGAGCATTCGTCGGCAAGCTAGGTCGGGCCCCTGCGCGTCCGGTGGTCGTGCGGTGCTGCTCTCGTGCGGCTTTCGTCAGGAACCAGTCAGGGAGTGCGACGCCGTCACGCCCGCACCGAGACGGCGAACGCTCTCGCCGGGTTC
>JBDSDB010000230.1:0-5852 GCA_039920785.1 Gemmatimonadaceae bacterium | reverse complement strand
TCGCCAGCCAGATGGCGAGACAGGGAAGCGCCAGGCGGTAGGTCGTCATCGTCGGCGTGCGAAGCCACGCGCCCGGCAGGAGCGTCGACGCGATGGGGATGGCGAGCATCACGACGCCGAACAGCGCCGTGCGCCAGGGCGCGACCGGCTCGGCGGCGAACCAGATGGCGGCACCGGTGAAGGCGATCAGGTAGCTCGCGCGCTCCGCCTGATGATTGAACAGAACGACGTACAGAAGCAATGAACAGAGGTACAGCACCCGGAAGCGCTGCTCGTCCCACCGATCGCGCCGGAGCGCGAGTGGAGCGAGAAGCGCGATCGTGCCGGCGAGCTGGATGGGCCAGTTGGGCCACGTTGCGTCGGTGGCGCGATGAACGAGCTCCATCACCGAGAACCAGCGCTGTGCGGCGTCGGCGCTCTCGATGCCCTGCCACGACCGATACTGCGCCACGAGCTGATCGGGCGCCATGACGACGAGTGGGAGAGCGATGAGCAGCGCGCCGATGACGGCGGCGGCGGTGCCGGTGCGCAGCGCGTGCCGTCGCGGCAGCGCGAAGGTGAGCGCGGCGAGCGGGAAGATCTTGATGCACGCACCCAGCGCGACGGCGGCGGCCGAGCGCCAGCTCTGCCCGCGCTCCGACGCCGCGAACGCGAAGATGATCAGCGCGGCGACGAGCGCGTTGCTCTGCGCGTTCTGCATGCCGCGCAACAGCTCGAGGTGGAGCAGTGCGAGCGCCAGGAGCGCCTGGCGCTCGGGGAGCACCTGCCGCACGGCGGCGAACAGCAGCATGGCGTTCGTCGCGCTCCAGAGAAAGAGCGCGAGCGGCCACCACAGCCACGCGAGCGGCGAGAAGAGCAGCGCGAACGTGGGGCTGTACTTGAACCGGTCGACGTGGATGGCCGGGTACTCCGCGTACAGATCGTCGCCGGAGAAGAGGTGGCGAGACGCGGTGCGGAAGATCTCGAAGTTGCCCGATGGACGCGCCGCCTTGGCGAGCCTCGTCGCCGACTGGCTCGACAGGAGGCGACGCGCGGCCGCGTTGACGTGTGGATTGGTGGCGAGCCCCTTGCCCGCCGCGTCCGCGAGTGCGGTGAGCAGATATATCGCGACGAGAAAGCGGCGCAGCGTCGGCAGCGGAATCTCGCCGAACCGCGCCGAGACGTTGGCGAGGAACGATGGTGGGGAGGTGATTGGCATCGGCTGGCGACGGCGCGCTCAGGCGCTGTAGTACTCCTTGATGCACATCGTCACCACCCGCTCCAGCAGGCGAACCTGCTTTTGCGAGTCGGTCATCGACCGCACGTCGGGCAACGCATTCCAGACATCCTTGAGCACGACGAGCAGCTGCTCCGGAAGGACGGAGCGCGTACGCGCTTCGGCGGCGAGCATGTGTAGCGCCGACTGCACTGAGGTTGGCTCGGTTGCATCATGCAGATACGCCTGGAGTGCGAGGCGCACGGCGTTCAGCGTCTCCTCATCGAGTCGACTCGGCGGCGTCTGGCTCGAGTCGTGCGCCATCATCATGTGGAGGAGCGGAGCTGGTGACGGAACTGCGCGGGGTAGGCGGTTGCGCCGGTCGGATGAACCCGCCGTACTAGCGACGAATGTTTACCCGATCGCCACTCACGTCAAGTGGGGGCAAACCGTAGAGTGAAGATGCCTTCTGGTCTCCCTCTTGCTGCGCCCGAGGCGTACACCCGTCACCCCAGACGTGATGCAGCCTCCGGCTCGGATGACGACGTGACTCGTCATGACGTGCTCGTGATCTCCGCAGACGCACTCGCGGCCGCGCTCCTCGGCGCGGCGATCGAGCTGGTGGGACACGATCCCCACTTTCCCCAGCCAGACGAGCCGGCGCGCGATGCGCTACGCCGTGTGCGACCGCGACTCGTCGTCATCGACTGCGATCACGAGGGCGCCTGCTCGGACGCGTTCATTGGACCCGCGCTGATGACGGGGAGCCAGGTGCTGCTCTTTCGCTCGCGCCACACGCGTCGCGACACCGGCGACCTGGCCAAACGGCTCGGGGTGACCGTGGCGGTGCTCCCGAGCGAGCAGGACAAGCTGACGCGTGTGCTCAGCGAGCTACTCGCCTGATGGCACTCAGGCGAGCGCAACGACCTTTCGCGTTCGCTCCGTCCACGCGCGCTGCGCATCGCATGCATCGCAGTTGCCGCACACCCAGTCGGCGAGTGCATTCTCGCCGAAGTACTCGAGCAGGAAGCGCGTGCGACACTGTGCGCGCTGGCAGTACGACACCATGACCTGGAGCTTTGCGCGGTCCTGCACGCGCCGCTCCTCGTAGTCGGTGAGGTCGGCGCTGAGATCGACAGCGGTGAGACGGCTCCGCAGCCGCTCCCATCCTCCCCCGCGGTGCTCGCGCACGAGTCCGTGTCGCTTGAGCAGCACGAGCACGATGCGCGCCTTGCGCCGCGCGACGCCGGAGCGATCCGCCAGGGTGTCGAGCTCCACGCGCTCGCCGAGCGGATACTGTTCGAGCAGCAGCGCGACCTTGGCGGCCTCCTCGACGTCGGGATACTTGCCGCCGAGGAAGTATGACTGCACGCGTGAGTCCTCGACGCGATAGAGGATCGTGCACACGGCGGGCTCGCCGTCCCGCCCGGCGCGTCCGGCCTCCTGATAGTACGCCTCGACCGAGCCCGGGAAGTGATAGTGCAGCACGAAGCGCAGGTCCCGCTTGTCGATGCCGAGGCCAAACGCGTTGGTGGCGATCATCGCGGTCAGCTGGCCGGACATGAACGCGTTCTGCGACGCCTTGCGATCCGCCGGCGCCATCTTGCCATGATACAATGCAATGCGATAGCGGAACCTGAGCATCTCGTGCAGGCGCTCGGCCTCCTTGATCGTCGCACAGTAGATGATGCCGCTGCCCGTCGCCCCGCTCAGCACGCGCTCGACCTCGGCGTCCTTTCTCGCGGCGTTCACGGTACGGCGCACCTCGAAGCGCAGGTTGGGTCGCGCGAACCCGGTGACGACGACGAGCGGCTCGCACATGCCGAGCTGGCGCACGATGTCGGCGCGTACCTCCGCCGTCGCCGTGGCGGTGAGGGCGAGGATCGGCGGCTTGCCGAGTCGCGCGACGACGGAGCCGAGGGTGAGGTAGTCGGGTCGGAAGTCGTGCCCCCACTGGCTCACGCAGTGCGCCTCGTCGACGACGAAGAGGCTCACCGTGCGCGTCAGGAGGCGATCGAAGAAATCACGATCCTTGAAGCGCTCCGGCGTGAGGTACAGGATCTCGCCTTCGCCTTCCTCCACCTGTCGCGCGGTTTCGCGCGTCTCGCCCGCTGAGAGGTGCGAGTGCATCGCGAGCGCATCGACCCCGTGCGCCAGCAGCTGGTCCTGCTGGTCCTTCATCAATGCGATGAGCGGGCTCACGACGACGGTGAGGCCCGGCAGGAGCAGCGCCGGAAGCTGGTAGATGATGGACTTCCCACTTCCCGTCGGCATGACGACCAGGGCGTCATGTCCGGCGAGGGCGGATTGGACCGGCTCCCATTGACCCGCGCGAAACTCGGAATGGCCGAAGCGTTCGCGGAGCACGGCGCGTGCGCGGGCCTTGGTGGCGACCTTCGGCATGCGGCGTGGAAAAGCAGGAACCGGGCCGACGAGAATCGGGCTGGGCTTTCGGACTACAGCGTCGCGCACCCCGTCGCGCGGGGCTGCCGCGGCGGTTACCGTTTCCCCGTGAAACGACCCGTACGCCGCCACCGCGCTGCGCTCGCAGCTGTAACCCAGCCCGCCGCCGCGCTGCTCGACTGCTTCGCCGCGGTCGCGCCCGGGCTCGAAGCGCTGGCCCTGGCGGAAGCGCGCGACCTCGGCCTCGACGCGAGGTCGGAGGCGGGCGGGCTGGCGTGGAGCGGGGACATTCGCAGCGTGCTGCTCGCCAACGTGGGCCTGCGTATCGCTTCCCGAGTGATGGTTCGGCTGGACTCGTTCGAGGCGCGCAGCTTCGCCGAGCTGGAGCGGCACGCGCGCCGGATTCCATGGGCCCGGATCGCGCGGTCAGGCGATACGGCACGGTTCAGGGTCACCTGCAAGAAATCCCGCCTCTACCATTCGGACGCGGTGGCTCAACGGTTGGCAGATGCGCTGGTCGGTGTAGTACCCGGAGTGAATGCCGAAGGGGGAAGCGAGGCGGAGCACGACGACGACTCGCCGTCCAGCGACCGCACCGCGCTCTTCATCGTGCGCTTCGTGCGCGACCGGTGCACGGTGAGCGCCGACGCCTCCGGCGAGCTGTTGCATCGGCGAGGATACCGGCAGGCGACAGCCAAGGCCCCGCTGCGAGAAACGCTCGCTGCAGCCTTGTTGGCGGCATCAGGCTGGGATGGTGTCGCGACGCTGATCGATCCGCTCTGTGGTTCTGGGACGATCCCCATAGAAGGGGCGCTCAAGTCTCGTCGAATCGCGCCCGGCGCTAAGCGTCATTTCGCCGCGGAACGATGGCCCGGCGTCTCGGCTGCGGTCGGCGTTGGCGTGCGGTCGGAGTTGGCGAGCCGAGTGTTGGAGAGCAGTCCGGGGACGATCGTTGGGAGCGACCGCGATGCGGGTGCGATCGAGGCGGCGAGGGCGAACGCCGAGCGTGCGGGGACTGCGGCGGACGTCGAGCTGGCGATTCGGGCCATCTCGGCGATGCGCGTGCCGGAAGGAGCACCGGGGTGGATCGTGACCAACCCGCCCTATGGGGTGCGAGTTGGGGAGAGCGATCGAGTGCGGGACCTCTGGGCGCAGTTGGGGAAGGTGCTTCGCGAACGAGCCCCGGGATGGCGGGTGGCGCTGCTGTCTCCCGACCCGGCGCTGGAGCGGCAGCTCCAATTGCCGTTACGCGTAGCGGCACAGACGTCGAACGGCGGAATCCCAGTACGGATCGTCGTCGGGCAGGTGGTTGGCTGATCGTCGCGCCGCGGGGCTCGAAGTCGACGCAGCGAGCGAGGGCCTCAGTTTGACAGGGAGCGGAAGAGGGATGCCGGATTGCGTGGAGGGGAAAGTGGCGGGGCTGCAGCGTTCGTCGGGCGGAGTGCCGAAGCTCTCCGTCGGCGCGGCGAACGTGGAAGTCACCGGGATGGTGGGCGACCGGCAGCGAAAACCGCTCATTCACGGTGGTCCAGCGCGCGCGCTGTGCCTGTACTCTCTGGAGCGAATCGACGCGCTCGCGGCGGAAGGACACCCGATCACCGCGGGCGCCGTCGGGGAGAATGTGACGATATCCGGCATCCCATGGGAGCGCGTGACGCCTGGCAGTCGGCTCGCCCTGGGTAGCGTCGAAGTAGAGGTCACGTCCTACGCCGCGCCCTGTCGCACCATTGCAGGGGTGTTCATCGACGGCCAGTTCAAGCGGATAGGGCAGCGCAGGCATCCGGGTTGGAGCCGAGTCTATGTGAAGATCGTGCGCGCTGGGCGGATCACCGTCGGTGATCCTGTGGTATTGACCAATGCTGCCGATACTCGTCGGGATGGGGTCGACTGAATTTAGGCGAGAGCAGCATATCAATATCTATTGATATCGTATAGAGTCCACTTTTTGCATCCGGACGGCCATCCGTCAACCGACGACGGTTCCGCGACGAGTATATCGACGTTCGATCGCGCGCATCGTCGGCCGCACCAGTCCTGAACGAGCGCGCCTCATCCTTTCCATTCGAGCGCGAGCCCGTAGCGCAGCCACCGCCATCCTCCGGTGGCGTTTTGTGTCTCCCCTTCTCATAAGGTGCTGACCGTGGGCGTCGGCGAGATCCCCGAAATTCCCGATCAGGAAGATCGCCCGACCGATGGGCGGACCAGCGGTAAGTCGAATGGCTCGGCGCGCGGCAAGCGCGGACGGCCTCGCCGC
>JBDSDB010000229.1:0-11179 GCA_039920785.1 Gemmatimonadaceae bacterium | reverse complement strand
GCGATGACCGAGTCCGGGAAGATGCCTCGGCTATCGACGGATGACGAGTAGTTGGGCATTCGCCACGTCAGGTAGCTGCCGAACGTGAAGCTCGTCATCAGCTTCGGCCGCGCCACTGGATTTGCATGCTCCGCCAGCCACGTCGCGAGCCGCTCGGCGGGGGGCGCCCCGACCGTTGGTAGTGTGCGGCGAACCGTGCTCCCCTCCATCGCCCAGAGGGCCCTGCTCTTCGTGAGCTCCGTCGCCACGATGACGAGACACGCGACCAGTCCGAGCACACGAAAGCGAGCACGCGGTGCCGCCTCCTCCGTGTCGCGTGTGAGATGAGCGACCGCCCAGCCAGCGGGAAGGATCGCCAGCAGCCACCACGCGACGAACAGCCGCGCGGCGTAGCCAAACAGGATCAACCCGCCACCCCAGTAGACGGCGGCCATCAGGCGCTCACGGCCTCGCATTGGCGCGCGGCTCAGCGCCCACGGAATCGCCAGCATGAGCACGACCAGCGCGATCATCGGCGTGGGCGATGGATGGAGCATCGTGACGAAGCCAGGTTGCAGCTCCGTGATCGCGGACGGCGGGCGCAGCAGGATGTTCGGCGCGAAGTTGTAGCGGAACACGCGGAGCCACTGCAGGGAGTACGGCGACGTCATCCATCCCGCCAGCACGCTCGCCACGGCGATGGCGCCATGCCTCGCCCGCTCGGGCGGACGTGCCCAGAGCAGTACCGCGGGCGCCAGCGTGAGCGGGAAGAACAGGTGGGAGTTGGCCGTCAGCGCGCTCGCGACGAAGAGCATCAGCGCAGCGCTCACGGCGCGGCGGCCATCCGAGATGCGGAGGAATCCGGCCCAGACGAGCGGCAGCGTGATGAGGAGGACGGACTGCGGCCGGAGCAGTGCGACGAAGAACGCCGCGACGATGAGGTTGAACCCGGCGAGGATCACTGACTGGCTCGCCCTCCACCCTGCCGCGTGCGACAGCACCACGACCGACAGCGCGCTGCCCAGGACGAGCAGGCCCTGCACCGCCCGCAGTCCCAGATGTCCGAACACGTCGAACACCACGTAGAAAAGTGTCTGCGGCAGCCACGAATAGGCGTAGTACGGAGCGCCGGGCTTCGTCCACGCAAACGGCTCGACGAACGGCACGGCGCGGTGCTGGGCAATCCACTCGCCGATCGCCAGATGCATCGGCAGGTCCGGGTCCGACAGCGGGCGGATCGCGCCGAAGAGAAAGAC
Source organism: Gemmatimonadaceae bacterium (assembly GCA_039920785.1). Lineage (GTDB taxonomy): Bacteria > Gemmatimonadota > Gemmatimonadetes > Gemmatimonadales > Gemmatimonadaceae > AG11. Next base: position 9,944 of record JBDSDB010000229.1, on the reverse strand, counting down.
GACGAGGGACATGACCAGCGCGTCCACCACCCATCGCTCACCGAAGCTCTTCGCCCAGGCGTCTCGCCATCCGTCCGGAGCGTCACCGCTCGTGGACGGATCGCGGGACGGAACGCTCACCGCGAGCGAGGCCGAGACATAGGCGCGACCACGTTTCGCAGCCAAGGATCGCCGCGCAGCTGCGGGACGCGCGGATCCTTCGCGTCGATGCGCCGCAGAAGCGATGCCGCATCGGCGTGGCGGCCGCTCTCGGCGAGCGCGATCGCGACAAAGCGCGCATCCCAGTACGGTACCGCCCCTCGGCGGGCGCTCGTCTCCCTCTGCAGCGCGACGATCTGCCGGCGCGCGGTGATCGTGTCGCCAGAGCGGTACGTGGCGACCGCGCGGAGCGCGTTGCCCCACAGTGGCCGGCCGAGCTGCGTGACCGTCTCCGCGTCGCCGAACGCCGCGCGAAGCTCACCCTTGCGCGTGAGAACGAGCGTCCGCAGCGCGTAGGCAGGCGTGGACCGAACGTCGCTCTCGATCGCGAGTGTGAGGAGGCGACAGGCGTTCGAGTTGTCTTCGGATCGATACGCGGCGTCCGCTTCCTGCACCAGGCGCTCCGAGTTGTCGTAGTCGCGATCCGTGATGCGCGAGAGAATGCCTCGCGAAAAGAGCCCGACCTCGATGGCGCCTCCACTTCCGCCCCACGTGAGGAGCCTCAGCTGTGCCTGATCGCGCAGCCGACGCGCCTCGGCAGAGGTGGAATCCTTCGCGATCGCCTGCTCGAAGTAGTCGATGGCCTTGAGCAGCTCGCTGGGTGCGTAGCGAAATCGCAGGAACGATCCGCGCAGAAGCAGATCGTACACCTCGAGTGATCCCGGCGGCACCGCACGCGGTCCGGGATTGCTGAGTTTCGCTCCGATGCGGACGGCGACCTCCTGCGCGATCAGGCGCGCAAGGATGGGCAGATCGGAGATGGGGCGAATCTTGGTTCCCGACCAGACCACGGTGCCGTCGGCGCTTCGCGTGACCTTCACGGTCGTTCGCAGCATCGACCCTTCGCGGAACACGGACCCCGTCAGCGATAGATCGACGTCCGCGAAGCTGCCGCCCTCGGAGAGCTTCACCACCAGTCCCCGCGGTCGCGGTGCTCCGCGCTGCGGCGTGGAGGCGGCGAGGCTCGCGGCGCGCAGCTGCGACGCCACCTCGTTGGTCAGGGCAGCCGCGAGATGCGCGTCGTCACCCGACGCGGAGCGCCCCGCGAAGTAGGTGACGCCCACGTTGGTGACGGCGCCAACGGCCGTGCCACGCACCGAGCGTAGCGCGGTGCCAGCGCAACTCGAAGGCTGGTCCGTCGGCGGCGCAGCGCCGAGCAGCGCGAACACATTGGCCTGCGCGGCGCACCCGAACAGCGCGAACGTGCGCGTGACTCGATGAGTGACACGATGGTGGCAGCGAACGAGCCATCGCGCGCTATTTGACAAGACGGATTACTTGCAGATTGCTCGGCGCATTTCCGAGAATGTCGTCAGGCGTAATGATTCGCGCCTTCAACGGCCGCATGTACCCGATGATGGTGCCTCTCGGATAGTTGGTGGTAGCGTACCCGCCCGCCTTGGTGGTCGGGCAGACGTCAGTCGTGGAGCTGAAGAAGCAAAGGAGTTCGAACTCGCCCACATATCTCCAATCCACGAGGTTCGATCCATTGCCGTCGAACACTCCCCAGGTTGCATTGATCGTCACGCCCGGAGTCGTGGCAGTCGGCGACACAAAGCAGGCCGCGGAGGGCGACTGAAAATAGCAAAGCGGTGGACCGTTGTTGTTTCCCGGGCCCTGGCCATTGACGGCCTCCCACGACCAGTTCACGTAGTTATTGGGGTTCTGCGCTGGAAGGCTCACCCCGTCGGCCGCGTCCGGGTTCAGCTTCGGGCTGTTGCAATCCTGGATTCCATTCGTGAATCCGGGTCGACCGGCGTTTCCGGTGAAGTTCAGGGGTCTCCACGCGCTATCGTGGAGTTGACCCGAGTTCTGATTCGCCCCGAGCATGACGAACATCCTCGAGGAGTTCGGGAGCTGCATGTACTGGGTAAACGCCGCGCCGTCCAGGTCGGGGAGCGGAATGGGAGGGTTCGCTGTGCCATAGACCTGCTTGTAGAGCTCTATGTAAGGGAAGCCCCACGGCCGCACGCAATTTGACGGCAAGTTCCCGATCCAGGCGGTCGCCTGTCTGGTCATCGTCAGGCCTGCCACACGACCGATGATCTGCGAAAAGATACCTGTGGGCGAGGCGGTGACGTTGACACGGACTGCGTTTGGACGCGTGCCGGCGGGAGCTGATGCGAAGGTCCCAGTCGCGGGGGCGACTCGCGGCGTCGGCGGCGGTGTGTAGAGGACCATGTCGACATCGGCAGCCGTCACTGAGAGTGGGGCGGCATCCGCACGATTCGTGGACTGCACCCACGATATTACCTCGTTTTCCACGGTCACCTCTACAGAGGTGCCCAAGGTAGCCTGCAACTTCTTTGCTCCTCGAAGCGCAGCCGCGTCTGCCGCCGTCTGGATCTCTCCAGCCACGACGTTCAATCGGCCGATGTCCGCTGCGATGGCGCCGACGCCCATGAACGCGACGAGCATGATCGCCACCATCACGAGAGTCGAGCCCCGACGTGTCATTCTTGATGGCATCTGAACTGGCCTCGAAGGAGGTACAGGATAATCGCCGACCGATCGTCTTCTTACTGCATCGAAACGCCCTGCATCGTCTTCGCGAGCGACATCGCCGCCGGACCGAGTAAGAGCGCGAACAGGGCCGGCAGCATGAACACGGCGAGCGGAATGATCATCTTCACCGATGCCTCCGCCGCGCGCTTCTCGGCAGTCTGCCGTCGCTTGCGCCGTAGCGTCTCCGAATAGATCCGAAGGATTCGTGCGATCGACGTTCCCAGCCGCTCGCTCTGTACCATGCTCGATGCCAGCCCGCGAAGCTCATCCACGCCCGTGCGCTCGTACAGACTGCGCATCGCCTCGTCCCGGCTGATGCCGGCGTTCATCGTCCGGTTGACGAGGAAGAATTCCGCGGAGAGGTCCGGATGCAATGTACCCATGTCCCGGGCCACGCGTAGGATGGCGGAGTCCAGCCCGATCCCAGCTTCCACGCAGACGACGAGCAGATCCAGCGAATCCGGGATGGAATGACGGATCCGGTTGCGCCGCTGGGTCATCAGACGGTCCAGGATGGCACGGGGCCCGATCACTCCCACCGCACCGGCCACCGCGACGAGCGCCATCAGCGTCTTGAAGCTGTTCTGGGGTCCGAAGGTGAAGGCCGCGAGCGGCAGAAGGACCGCCGCCGCCACTCGCATCGTGGTGTAGAATAGAGGGGCGAAGTCGCCGTCGAAGCCGGCCTGCACGAGCAACGTCGAGGCCGAACCCGCGTCTCCCCACGACTCGGGAACCGTCTCGCGCAGCGAGCGCCCCAACCGTGTCACCCACCCTTCGTCCGTGCCGCGAAGGATGTTGATCGGGCCGGCCGCGCTCACCTGGCCGTCGAGGCGCATGACGAGCTCGCGCCGCGCCCTGGACAGTTGCAGCGAGTAGAAGGCCGCCGCGACGGCGGCCACGATCACCGCGATGAGACCCCAGAGAATGAGAGGCACGTTGGCTACAGATCCACGTTCGCGATCTTGGACATGACCAGGTATCCGACGGACACCGAGCACGCGGCGTACACGAGCAGCTTGTGGCCCATGCTCGTCTCGAGCAGCGGCTGCATGAATTCGGGGTTGATGACGCTGATGAGTGCCACGACCGCGAGCGGGAGCGATGCCAGCACCTTGGCGGACATGCGCGGCTCCGCGGTCAGCGTGGCCAGTTGCAACCGGAACGTCACGCGCTCGCGCATCAGGTTCGCCAGGCTGGTCAGCACCTCGCCAAGATTTCCGCCCGTCTCTCGCTGGATGAGGAGCGCGGTCACGAACATCTTCGCGTCCACCGTACCCACACGCTCCTGGAGGCGGAGGAGCGCCATGCGCACCTCCATTCCCAGACGCTGCTCGTCGTAGAACCGAACGAACTCCGGCCCGAGAGGCGCCGGAGTTTCGCGACCCACGAAGTCAATCGCTGCCTGCAGGGAGTAGCCGGCTTGCAGCGCGTTCACGAGCATGTCCAGTGAGTCCGGGAGCTGCGCTTCGAAGGCGCCCTCGCGCTTCGACTGCTTCCGGCGGAGCCAGAAGTACGGCAGGAACAAGCCGATGAGGGCGAATGCGATGGATCCGACGATTCAGTAGCGCTGGCCGAGTACGAGGCCGACGACGGCGAACGCCAGGCTCGCAAGCAGAAACTGCCCAGCCTTCTGGTCGGATCCCGCGCGCTCGAGCTGGACCGCGATCGACGTCGTGAGCGCGCGGCCGGCGAGAAGCTTGTTGAGAAACGGAATCTCGCTGGAGCGGTCGTCACGAAGGATGCTGACCGCGGCGACGGTGCCCGATGCCCCCGTGCGGAGCTGCTCGCGCGCCGCGTCGGAAGCCTCCAGCGACTCCTTGTTGACGACGCCGTAGATGGCGACGATTAGGAGGACGATGCCAAAGAAGACGACACCGAGAATCAGCAGTTGCATCGTTGCTACCTCAGCCCGAACAGATCCGCCGGCAGGTCCGCTCCCGCCAGCCTCAGTCGCTCGACGAACGTCGGGCGGACGCCTGTGGGCTCGAATCCGCCGATCACACTGCCGTCGGTGGCGATGCCGCGGCGGTGATAGCGGAAGATCTCCTGCATCGTGATGATCTCTCCTTCCATGCCCGTCAACTCGGTGATGCTCGTGACGCGACGAGAGCCGTCGGCCATGCGCGAGACCTGAACGACGACGTCGATGGCCGAGGAGATCTGCTCGCGCGTTGCGCGGTTGGGCAGGTTCGTGCCCGCGAACAGGATCATCGTCTCGAGACGCGCCATGGCGTCACGCGGAGTGTTGGCGTGGATGGTCGCCAGTGAACCCTCGTGACCCGTGTTCATCGCCTGGAGCATGTCCAGCGCCTCCGCCGAGCGCACCTCGCCAAGGATGATGCGGTCCGGACGCATACGCAACGCGTTCTTCACGAGGTCGCGCGCCATTACCTCGCCGCGGCCTTCGGAATTAGGCGGACGCGTCTCGAGGCGAACGACGTGATCCTGCTGAAGCCGGAGCTCGGCGGCGTCTTCGATGGTGACGACGCGCTCCGTGGCCGGAATGTACGAGCTCAGTGCATTCAGCAGTGTCGTCTTTCCGGATCCCGTACCACCCGAGATGAGGATGTTCAAACGCGCATGCACGCAGGCGGCCAGCAGGGTGAGCATCTGCTCCGTCATCGCGCCCTTCGTCACCAGATCCCTGGCGGAGAGCTCGGCGCCGAATCGGCGAATCGACAGCACTGGCCCGTCGAGCGCCAGCGGCGGGATGATCGCGTTGACGCGAGATCCATCGGCCAGGCGCGCATCGACCATCGGCGACGATTCGTCTACGCGCCGGCCGACGCGACTGACGATGCGGTCGATCACGGTCAGGAGATGCGCATTGTCGCGGAAGGTGATGTTCGTGCGAGAAAGCTTTCCCTTCCGCTCGATGTACACGTCCTTCGGGCCGTTCACCAGGATGTCACTGATGCTCCCGTCGCGAAATAACGGCTCGATCGGTCCGAGGCCGGTCACCTCGTAGATGATCTGCTCGACGATCTCTTCGCGCTCCGTCGCGCTGAGTGGCGCCTGTTCGGCGCGGATGAACTCGATGACGGCGTTCCGAATCTGCGTCGTGAGCAGCGTCTCGTCAGTGATCCGCTCGAGCGCGGCCAGATCGAGACGCTCGACCAGCTTGCGATGAAGCTCGAGCTTGAGCTGCTCCACCGCGCTGATCCGAACCTCTGCGGCGCGAACGGCACGCGGATCGACCTTGCTGCTCTCCGCCGGAGCCGGCGCATTGGCACTGCCGACAGGCGGCCCCGGCAGCCGCGACGAGGCGTCCTTCGGTCGGATCGTGGCCGAGGTGGATGCGCCCGAATCGTTGTCCGGCGTACCTGGCGCCGCGGGGGGTGCAGTGCCGTTCGTGCCTCGTCCGAGGAGGCGATCTCGTAGTGAGGATGCCATGGACTATTTCTTCCCGATGCTGAAGAGGCGGCTGAGGCGGGATCCCGCCTCCCTTGACTTTCCGTTGGAGGACGGGCCCGAACCCGTCAGCTTGGACGCGAGCGCAGCATAGCTCTGCGACAATCGCGCACTCTTGTCATAGCGGCCGACTGGAACACCCTTGCTCACCGCTCCCTCCGACGTGCGGAAGTCGTTGGGCAGCAGATGAAAGATCGGCAGGTTGAGGAGCGTGCTCGCATCGTCCGGCGTGAGCACCTCGCTCGATTGGTGCCGGTTGACCACGACTGCGAGCTTGTCGTCACCGTAGCCGAGGCGCTCGCACAGCGAGATGGTGCGCTGCGTCCCGCGCAATGCCGCGACGTTCAGTTGCGTCACGAGCACGATCTTATCCGCCGCGTCGAGCGCGGCGAGCGTGCGATCGGTGAGATAGTGCTCGCAGTCCAGCACCGTGTACGCGTAATGTCGCCGAAGCTCGGCAATGAGCGTCGTCGCCGTCGCCGAGTCGACCAGCTCGGCGATCTCCGGCCGGTCGGAGGACGGCAGCACCCAGACACCGCCGTCGGCGGGCGTCAGGATCGAGGACAGCAAGTCGGCGTCGATACGCTCCACGCGGGCAACGAGATCGCCGACATCATACGACGGAGACAGGTTGAGCTGCACCCGGAGGTCGCCCCCATGCACGACGAAGTCTGCGAGCGCGACGCGGCCGGAAGGGTTTGCGTCGGCGAGGGCAAATGCGACGTTCACCGCGATGCTCGTGGTACCGAGTCCCCCCTTGGCGCTGTAGATCGCGAAGGTCGAACCGTGCTCGGTCTCGGCGCGGCCGCGCCGTAGCAGCCGGTCCAGGGCCGCAGAGAACTCCTGCGCATTGGGCGGATACACGAGGAACTCCTGGACACCGGAGCGCATCGCCTGGAGAATCAACGCCGGGTCGGCCTGCGGCGCGGTGCCGATAACCATCGTGTGGCTACCTCGGACCACCTCGCGCTCGAGCGTCGCGAGCTCCACCGCGCCCATGTCCTGCAGCGGTACGATGGCGAGGTCGAATTGTTGGTCGCGCAGCGTGCGAAGCAGACCAGCGAGATCCGGGACCGCGGTAGTACGACCAAAGCCAAACCGCTGCAGCACGGGGTTGGCTTCGGCCTCGGGCCCAGCTGATCCAGCGACGATCACTGCCTTGCGTTGCGTCACGTCATTCTCATCTATGGAATCCGACGGCCAGGCGGCGTCGGAATCACGGGAACTTTCGCCTCCTCGAGCGTCTCACGCGTCGGGAGCGACGTGTCGGGGAGGACTCGCAGCAGGTCACGAGCCCGCGGGCGCATCGGATCGACGATGACCGGAGTGACGACGACGAGGAGCTCCGTCTCGGAGCTCTGCCAGCGGGTACTCGAGAACAGGTTACCCAGGATGGGAATATTCATGAGCAGCGGAATGCCGTTGCGCACCTTCTCCCTGTTCTCCGACATCAGCCCCGAAATGATCAGGCTCTGATTCGGCTGGACATCCACGGTGGTCTCGACGCGGCGCGTCTGGAGTGCCGGTACGCGGAAGCCCGAAACAATGACCGCGTTGGTGTAGTCGAGCGTCGAGACTTCCGGACGTACGGCCAGGGTGATCAGACTGTCGCTGAGGATGTCGGGCGTGAATCGCAGCCGGATGCCGAACTCACGGTACAGGATGGTCACGAGAGACTGGCCGGCTTGACCCGGCTGCGCGATCGGGATTGGGATCTCGCCGCCGGCGAGGAAGTTCGCTTCCTGACGATTGGCCGCCATCACGCTCGGCCGCGCCAGCAGCCGCGCATTCCCGCGGCTCTCCTCGGCCTGCAGCACCGCGAGCAGCTTGTCGGTGCCGAGATCGGTGAGGACGGTCAGGAAGTTCGCCTCTGCGGGCAGCGTGACCTTCCCTGTCACATCGTTGATCGGCGCATCCGTCCTGAAGAGATCGTTGCCCGCCCGGACGTTCTTGTCGCGGTACACCGAGGACAGGCCGAATTGGCGGAGGAAGTCGCGGCGAACCTCGGCGAAGATGATGCCGAGCGAGACCTGCCGGCGATCGGTGGGCGGATTGACGAGCACGCGGAAGTGGCGACGCGCCTCACCCGTCCAGAAGATGACGTCCGTCTCTCCGGCAGTGCGGGAGTTGATGACAACGTCACGCTCGCCGATCACGACGACGTCCGCGACGGTCGGATTAGCGACGGAGACACGCGTCACCGGCACCGCCGTGTGAATCGGAAATGAGCGCCCCACGGGTAGCGCGATGCGCTCGATGTCGCGGTCGGCCGTCTGCGCGCGCAGCGAGGAGCCGGTCATCGCCAGGAGCGCGATGGCCAGCAGCGTGGGCGACGTCATCCGGCGAATACCGCGAAGAGAACCGTTCAAGAGGTAGTGCTCCAGTGGAGGATTCGCATTCAGCCCGAGCGCAGAGCTGATGGAAAGGTCGTTACGGCGTTGCTGGCTTCGGGGCGCTCGGCTTCTCGAACCTCTGCCGCTGAATTTCCGAGCCGCGGAAGACGGTAACAGTCAGCGAGTCCGGCTTGTCCGGCGCAGCGGCCACGGGCGCGGGGGCGACCGGTCGAGCGCGTTCCGCCGGAGCAGCGCGACGCGCCGCCGGCCGCGGCGCCTCGATCACGCGCTCGGGAGCACTCCCAAGCTGCGTGAGCACATCGGCCGAGTTGGCGCCCTTGGTCTTGACGCTGTCCGGATCGCCGTATCCTCTGAGCACGAGCTGGATGCTTCCCTGGTTTACGGCGACTGCCAGGCGTTCGGATTCCTCGGGTGTGACTTCGAGCGTGGCGGTCGTCGCCTCGATGGCCTTGCCTTCGGCGTCGCGCTCCACCCGGGTTCCGACGGAGAGCACGCGCATGTTCTCCATGAACAGCTTAGAGACTTGGCGTCCCGAGTTTCCTTCCGACCGGATGTTCACGAGCACGTCCACGCGGCTGTTCGGCTGAATTAGCCCGCTCACGCCGGCCACGTCGTTGATACGCACGCCCATCGCGCGCTTGCCTGGGGCGATCTTGACCTCGATTCCCGGACCGGTGCCGCTCGGCGCCAGGCGGCCGGGAACCATGGCCTCGCCCTCGAACACCGCGACGCGGGTGACGCGTCCGATCAGCGAGTCAGGAGAACTGAAGGCCCCAGCCGGAATGGTCGCAACGGGCCACTCGCGAACAGAAAGCGAGGTCTTGTCAATGCTCGTTCCTTCGGGAAGGCTCTTCGCGGCCACGACCAGAGGGCGCGTGGCGATGCGACTCGAAGCCTTGGTGTTCTCGAGAACCCGGTACACGCCGAAGGTGGCGACCGCGGCGATCGCGATCGCTACGTAGAACACGAAGGAATAACGTTTGGCCGCCATGATGTGCTCGAGTGACCACGAAAGAGGAAACGTTCAACCGGTGGCGAGGCTGCCGAGCGGTCAGGTGTCCGGCGCCTGCTCCCAACGAAAGATCGCCGTGCGGTTGAGCAGGATGGGATTGAGATTGATCACATTGGCGAGCGGGGTCACTGGCCGGTACGGGTACCCTGTGATCTTGACCGTGATCATTCCGGTTCCCGCCACATAGTCGACCGTGATGAGATTCCTGGTTGCGGCGGGAGTCAGCCCGTTGTTCATCCCGATGATGTAGTCGTACACGCGTTGACGAACTGTACTATCGTTCGTCACGGGCGCCGTGATTCGCGCCCCGGCGTATCGGCCGCCCTCACGTACGGCAGCCGTGAGGTTGTTGAGTGTGTACACCGCGAGACCGAAGTCGATCGTGGCGCACATGATGATCATGAGAAAGGGCACGACGAGGGCGAACTCGACGAGTGCCGCTCCGCGCTGACTCTGCAATCCCC
>JBDSDB010000228.1:0-6066 GCA_039920785.1 Gemmatimonadaceae bacterium | reverse complement strand
GAGATCGGTGAAATGGCGGTGCGTGATGGTGCCGGCGGCGCGATCGACGACCAGCAGCCGGCTCGCGTCCCGGCGGGGCAGCGGCGACTGCGCGATCAGCTCGGGTGGAAGCTCGAAGTCGTAGTCGGCGGTGAGGAGGCCGGCGGGCATCTACTGAAGATAGACGCTGAGTGCCGCTCGAACCGGCACTGCAACACCTGTAGTGGGTACTCGGAATCCGGGTACCCCGACTGGCATACTGCCTCCCCGAATTTGAACGGAGCGCTCTCCGCGGACAACGCCTCAATCCCAGCCACAAATTCGGGTGGCTAGTATGCCAATCCGGATACTCGGATACACCGGGTACCCACTACTGGTGTTGCAGTTAGAACAGTACCGCCTGCTCGCTCTCCACCGCCGGCGGTGTGTACCCGAAGTGCCGGTACGCCATCGGCGTCGCCACTCGCCCGCGCGGCGTGCGCTGGAGAAATCCCTGCTGCACGAGGAACGGCTCGTACACCTCCTCGAGCGTGCTCGCGTCCTCGCCGATCGCCGCCGAGATCGTGCTCACGCCGACCGGGCCCCCTTCGAACTTCTCGATGATCGCCTTGAGGATGCGCGCGTCCATGTCGTCGAGGCCGAACTGGTCGACATCGAGCATCGCGAGGGCGGCGCGTGCGACGTCTTCCGTGATGATGCCATTCGCGCGCACCTGCGCATAGTCGCGCACGCGGCGCAGCAGCCTATTCGCGACACGTGGAGTGCCGCGCGAGCGTCGGGCGATCTCGCGCGAGCCGGCCGTCTCGATCTCCACCTTGAGCACCTCCGCCGTACGGCGCACGATGAGCTCGAGGTCCTCGGGCGAGTAGTAGTTGAGGCGTTGCTCGATGCCGAACCGCGCGCGCATCGGCGGGGTGAGCATGCCGAACCGCGTCGTCGCGCCGATCAGCGTGAACCGCTCGATCGGCATCGTGATCGTCTGCGCCTTGGGCCCCTCGCTCAACCGAATGTCGATCCGGTAGTCCTCCATCGCCGGATAGAGAAACTCCTCGATGATCGGCCGCAGCCGATGGATCTCATCGATGAAGAGGATGTCTCCCTCGCGCAGGTTCGTCAGCGTGCCGACGAGATCACCCGGCTTCTCCAGCGCGGGACCCGACGTCGTGCGGATGTTGACGCGAAGCTCTCGTGCGATGAGCTCGGCGAGCGTCGTCTTGCCGAGTCCGGGCGGACCGTAGAACACGGCATGGTCGAGCGGCTCCGAGCGGGCCAACGCGGCGTCGATGGCGAGCCGAAGGTTGTCCTTCACCTTCTGCTGCCCGATGAACTCTTCGAGGCGCTGCGGGCGCAACGACAGCTCGACGACGCCTTCGTCGGGCAGCTCTTCGGGGGTCGTGATCTCGGCGCGGGTCATGGGCGGTACGGCTCGTAATTGGGCAGATGTGCGTATCGCCGAATATACACCGAAAATGGGCTGGCTCCTACAACGGTTTTCGGTGTTCGGTGTTCGGTGTTCGGTCTTCGGTCTTCGGTTTTCGGTGAACGTGAACCGTGAACGATGAACAGTTGACGGTGAACAGTGAACGGTGAATCGACCGTTCACCGACAACCGATCACCGAAAACCGTTCACTGCCGTCACACCGTCGCCCGCACCGTCGCCAGCCGATCCGCCGCGCGTTTCAACGTCTCGTACTTCTTGCAGAACGCGAAGCGGACGAGCGAACGTCCCATCGCCTTGTTGGTTGGCGAGTAGAAGCTCGATCCCGGCACCGTCGCCACGCCAACCTCCTGGCACATCCACTTGGCGAACGTCACGTCGTCCATATCACTCAGCCCTGAGAAATCCGCCAACACGTAGTAGGCACCCTCGGGCTGCGTGTAGCTGAAGCCGGCGTCGCTCAGTGCATCGCACAACAACTTGCGGCGGCCGCGATAGTCCAGGGCGAGATGGTTGAAGTAGTCCGCGTCGAAGTGCATGCCCACTGCGCCCGCCGCCTGGAGCGGAGCAGGGGCGCCCACGGTGAGGAAGTCGTGCACCTTCCGAATCGCCGCGGTCTGTGCCTCCGGTGCGACCACATATCCCAGTCGCCAGCCCGTGCAGCTGAACGTCTTGGACAGGCCGGAGATCGTGATCGTGCGATCCTTCATGTCCGGCCACGTCGCCATGACATGGTGCTCGCCCGCGTAGCGAATGTGCTCGTAGATCTCGTCGGTGATCACCCAGACATCGTGCTTCTTGCACAGGTCGGCGATCATCGTCATCTCGGCGCGGGTCATCACGCGGCCGGTCGGGTTGTGCGGGGTGTTGAGGATAAGCGCCTTGGTCCGCTTGGTGAACGCTTTCGCGAGGCGCTCGGGGTCGATCGTCCAGTGAGGACGTTCGAGGGGGACGAAGGTCGGGATCGCGCCGGCCAGAATTGCGTCGGGGCCGTAGTTCTCGTAGAAGGGCTCGAAGACGATCACTTCGTCTCCCGGATCGATGAGCGCGAGGAACACCGCCGCCATCGCCTCCGTCGCGCCGCACGTCACCGTCACCTGACGGTCGTGATCGACGTCCAACCCATACCATCGCCTGTACTTCTCGGCGATCGCGATGCGGAGCGCCGAGCTGCCCCACGTCACGGCGTACTGGTTGATGTTGCCGTGGATCGCCGCGCACGCGGCGTCCTTCATCGGCTCGGGCATCGGGAAGTCGGGAAATCCCTGCGCGAGGTTCACGGCCTCGTGCTGGTTCGCGATGCGGGTCATCTCGCGGATGACCGATTCCGTGAAGGTCGCCGTGCGGCGGGCTGCGAGCATTCTGTGTGAGCTAGAGGTTCGGCGTGGTGCTGTGGGATTCTCGCCCGCGACACGCGAGAAGGCTAGGTGACGTTGGCGCTCGGGGTCGCTACCGCCCCCCAATCCGCGCCAGCGCCGCCCGTATGAGCTCCGGCGCGGACAGCCCCTTCGCGCCCGCCTCCAACACGCCGCGCACCGCCTTCTCCGCCTCGGCAGTGGAGTAGCCGAGCGACACGAGCGCACGGATCGCGTCGTCGGCACCGGGCCCGACGCCGCGTCCCACTCCGGTTGGCGCACCCGATGCCTGCAGCTCATCCAGCTTGTCCGCGAGGTCGAGGATCATCTGCTCGGCCTTCTTCCGCCCCACGCGCGGCACGCTCTGCAGCGTGGCGATGTCTTTCTCCCGTATCGCTCGCACGAGCCGCTCGGCGGTCAGCGACGACAGGAGTCCGAGCGCCAGCGCTGGCCCCACCCCCTTGGCGCCGAGCACCTTCTGGAACACGCGGCGCTCGTGCGGCGTGGTGAAGCCGAACAGCTGCCAGCCATCCTCCTTCACCACGAGATAGGTGTGCACCGCACACCGCTCTCCCGCTTTCGGCAGCGCCTCGTACGCGTTGAGCGGCACGGCAAGCTCGTACGCCACGCCGCCGTCGGTGAGGATCTCGATCCGGTCGAGCTCCTTCGTGACGAGTACTCCGCTGACCTGGACGATCACGGGCTGTTCATGGGCGGCGCGTACTCGGTGGCGGTGAGAGACGGGGTGCGGCGACGAGCCTCGGCCGCGACGGCTCGCGCACCCGGCCGCCATCGTCGATGCGCGGCAGCTTCGCGCCCATGAGGCAAGCCAGCGCCGCGGCGACACCGTCCGCGGCATCCGTAGGCTGCGGCACGCTCTTCAACCGGAGCAGCCGCGTGAGCATGAACTGCACCTGTTCCTTGGTCGCGCCGCCAGTGCCCACGACGGCCTTCTTGATCTCTGCCGGCGCCATCTCGTTGACGACGATCCCGGCCAGCTCCGCGGCGAGCAGGATCACGCCGCGCGCGTGGCCGAGCACGACGGTGGTCCGCACGTTGCGCGCGTAGAACACATCCTCGACAGACAGAGCATCGGGTTTGTGTCGCGCGATCAGCTCCTGCACTCCCTCGAAAATCTCGCGCAGCCGCGCCGGCAGCGGGTCGCGCGCGCGTGTGCGGATCACACCGCACTCGACGAGTGAGGGAGTGTCCGCCCCTCCGCCACGCACGACGCCGTATCCGGTATTCGCCGTCCCGGGGTCGATGCCGAGTACGAGCACACGCGCCCCAGGGTGAGAGTGGGTGTTCCTGCTGCGGCGCTCAGCCCTCGAGCTTCTCGAGGTCGGCGTCGTCCACTTCGAAGTTCGCCCACACCTTCTGCACGTCGTCCAGATCCTCGAGCGTCTCGATCAGCCGGAACAGCACTTCGACGTCGCTCCCCGTGACCGGCACGGTGTTGCGCGGAACCATCGCGAGCTCCGCGTCGGTGGGAACGATCCCCTTGGACTCGAGCGCCGTCTTCACCGCGTGGAACGAGGTGGGATCAGTGGTGACGACGTACACGTCGTCATCGCGCTGGAAGTCCTCGGCGCCTGCCTCCAGCGCCGCCTCGAGCGTCGCGTCCTCGTCAGCGTGCTGCGTGGCGTCGATGATGAGCTGACCCTTCTTCTCGAACATGAACGACACCGAGCCCGGCGTGCCGAGGTTCCCTCCACTGCGCGACATCTTGTGCCGTACGTCGGCGACGGTGCGTGTCGGGTTGTCGGTCATCGCGTCGATGATCAGGGCGACGCCGCCCGGGCCGTAGCCCTCGTAGGTGACTTCCTGGATCTCGTTCCCCTCGAGCTCGCCCGTGCCCTTCTTCACGGCGCGCTCGATGTTCTCCTTGGGCAGCGACTTGGCGCGGCCGGCGTCGATGGCGAGGCGGAGCCGCGCGTTCGCGCTGGGATCGCCGCCTCCCAGCTTCGCCGCCATCGTGATCTCACGAATGAGCTTCGTGAACAGCACGCCACGCTTCGCATCGGTGGCCGCCTTGTAATGCTTGATGTTCTTCCATTTACTGTGGCCGGCCATACGTCTCTCGTCGTCGGAAGGTCGCCGGTCGTCCGTCGACGACCGGCGGGAAATATACGTCGCGCCATGACGGGCGGGATGCGGAGTGGAGCGGTGTCACGCTACTTCGCCAGTCGCACCGCGATCTGCCCGCGAAACCCGGTGAGGTTCGCCTCCACCGGCGTTCCCGCCGCATCGATCGTCGCGAGCTTGCCCAGCACCGTGTACCCCGCGCTGGGATACACGCTCGCCCCCCACGCCGCGATGCGCGTCCGAAGCCCGATGGTCGCCATCCTGCTCGACTGCGAGCGGGCCGGGCCGGCGCTCTCCTCGCCCGCGGGATAGACGCTCTGCAGCCAGTGTCGCACCTCGAGGCTCGGCTCGACGAGGGTGCCCATGGCCTGCACACCGAGCGACACGAACACGTTCGCGATGTTCTCGCGCCCCGCGCGGTCGCCCGAGGCGTAGCTGCCAGGTGAGCGAAACATGTTGAACGCCGCCACGGTGAGCTCGTTCGTGCCGAGGAGTTGCGTGAAAGCGCCCTGTGTGATGACGCGATCGCCGGTGTTGTACGCCGAGCCTCCAGCGTTGTCGCGGCCGAACGCGGAAAAGGTCAGGCCGAGGGTGAGCTCTCCCGAGCCGACCGGTCGGTCCGCGCCGATGCGCGCCCGAATCTCGTTGCCCGGCTGATAGCGAAAGTTCTGGCCCGGCACGTCGAACGGATCGTATGACGCTGAGCGCCGCACCGCGGCGCCGACGCCGAGGCTCCACTGGCCGAACGGCCGCGCGATCGCGATGCCGCCCGTCGCTGCGAGACCGGTGCCCATGTTCGAGACGGGAAAGCCGAGGAAGTCGTTGCCGATCCGGCCGGCCGCCGCGAGCTGGTCGAGTGTCACCGACGATGTGCCAGTGGGCAGGCTCACGCCGGCCGTGAGCACCACGAAGTCGGATCCGAGCGTGAGGTTGCCGCGGATCTGCGTGTCGGTGAGACCGCTGATCTCGCTCAGCGTTCCTCCTGATGTCACATGCGCGCGCGCGTAGGCCGTTCCAATATCGAAGGTGAGGCGCGAGCTCGCGGGGATGGTGACGAACACGGGGATCGCCAGCTCGGCGATGGTCTCGTCGGCGGGCCCGTGCACCTGGTACTGCATGTATTGCGGCGCGAAACGGAGCTCGGTGTCCAGCACCGATTGGCCGCAAAGCTTGGATGCGGCCACGACCTGCGCGGACAACCCGATCGC